>NZ_AQUO01000002.1:740000-1057862 GCF_000371965.1 Paracoccus sp. N5
CCCTGGCGCTGGTGGTGATCGCCATGCTCTACGCCCGGGCGACCGGCCGGCGCTATCCGTTCCGGCATTTCGAGGATCCCGGCCCGCATGGCACCGCCGACCATCCGGCCATGGAGCGGCTGGGCCTGTCCGAGGCCGAGCTGACCGAGATCCTGCAACGCTATCGCCAGTCGCTGAACCTGGGCGTCGAGGATCTGGCCCGGCTGATCGGCGCCGCCGAGTTGCAGGCCGCCAGCCACCAGGCCGGGCCGCTGACCGTGGCCGAGGTCATGTCGCGCGACCTGGTGACCGTCGGGCCGCAGACCCGCCTGTCGGTGGTCGCCGACATCTTCCGCGAGCATAACTTCACCTCTATCCCGGTGGTCGAGAACGGCGACCAGTTCCGCGGCGTGATCTTCCAGATCCACCTGATCCGCCGCGCGCGCGAGGACGCCTTTCGCCGCAACCGCCGGCTGCTTTCGGCCATGGCGGACCTGCTGGGCCGCTCGGGGCCGGCGGCGCGGGCCGGGCAGATCATGCAGACCGATCCGCCGCATGTCGGCCCGGACAGCCCCATCGCGACGCTGCTGCCGATGCTCGCCTCGGGCGACTGCCATGCCGTGCCGGTGCTGGACGGCGCGCGCATCGTCGGCATCGTCACCCAGACCGACCTGATCTCGGCCCTGGCCCGGCAAAGCCTGCGCCGCGAGCGCGCGGTGCATTGAGCACTTGCCCATAACGACAGGCGCCGCCGCATTGCAGAAACAACCGCCTCACGGCTAATCTGCCGGCGGTTGCGTCAATCCGGGGGAATCATGCACCGTCCGACGCTGGGTGCGGTGGCCATCGGCCGCAACGAAGGCGACAGGCTGAAGGCCTGCCTGCGCTCGCTGGTGCCGCTGTGCGACCGCGTGGTCTATGTCGACAGCGGCTCGCGCGACGATTCCGTGGCTTTCGCCCGCTCGCTCGGCGTCGCGGTGGTGGAACTGGACAGGACGACCCCCTTCACCGCCGCCCGTGCCCGCAATGCCGGGGCCGAGGCGCTGCTGGCCGGGGGCGCGCTGGACCTGGTGCAATTCGTCGATGGCGACTGCCGGGTCGAGGCCGGCTGGCTGGATGCCGGCGTCGCCGCCATGCAGGCCGACCCGCGGCTGGGCATCGTGACCGGCTGGCGCGGCGAGATCCACCCCGAGGCCACCGTCTACAACCAGATGTGCGAGGTCGACTGGCGCCGCCCCGCCGGCCCCATCATCGCCTGCGGCGGCGACATGATGGTCCGGGTCGCGGCATTCCGGCAGGTCGGCGGCTTCGACCCGACGGTGATCGCGGCCGAGGACGACGAATTCTGCCTGCGCATCGGCAAGGCCGGCTGGCGGCTGGAGCGGCTGCCGGTGCATATGACCTGGCACGACGCCGCCATGACGCGGTTCGGCCAGTGGTGGCAGCGCACCATCCGGAACGGCCACGGCTTTGCCCAGGTCGGCGCCCTGCATCCGCCTTATTTCAAGCGCGAAAAGCTGCGGGTCTGGGTCTATGGCCTGGCGCTGCCGCTGCTGTTCCTGCTGGGGCTTTTCACCAGCCTCTGGCTCTCGGCGGCGGTGCTGGCGCTTTACGCGCTGTCCTTCTGGAAGACCTGGCGCGGGCTTGCCGGCAAGCCGATGGCGCTGCAGCAGGCGGCTTTGCTGACGCTGGCGAAACTGCCTAACCTTTTCGGGATGTGGACTTATCACCGCCGCCGCCGCAAAGGCGACGCCATGCGGATTATCGAGTATAAATAGGAGTTTTTCATGAGTTCGGACCTGCGCGTCGGCATTATCGGCGCCGGCTACATCGCCTCGTGGCACGCGGATGCGGTGCGCGCGACGCCTGGCGCGCGGCTGGTCGCGGTCTGCGACCCGGCCCGCGAGGCGGCCGAGGCGCTGGCATCGAGCTATGGCATCGCAGCCTTCACCGATCTCGACCAGATGATCGCGGCCGGGGTTTGCGACGTGGTCCATATCCTGACGCCGCCGAACCTGCATCGCGACCTGGCGGTGAAATGCCTGCAGGCCGGGCTGCATGTGCTGGTCGAAAAGCCGGTGGCGCTATCGGTCGCCGAGGTTGCGGACATGGCCGAGGCCGCCCGCGCCGCCGGCCGCCACTTGGGCGCCTGCCACAACTTCCTGGCCCTGCCGTCCTATGAGCGGCTGAAGGCGGCGAAGCAGGCCGGCGATCTGGGCCTGGTCAGCAGCGCGCAGATCAACTGGGCGCTGCCGCTGGTGCCGCTGCGGTCGGGACCCTACAGCCTGTGGATGCTGCGCGAGACGCGGAACCTGCTCTTGGAGCTTGGCCCGCATCCCTTCTCGCTGGCGACCGACCTGCTGGGGCCGCTGGAGATCGAGCATGTCAGCCTGGGCCAGTGGATCACCCTGCCCGGCGGCGAGCAGCGGCCGCAAAGCTGGCGCATCATCGGTCGCGCCGGTCCCGTGGACGTGACCATCGCCCTGTCGCTGGTCGAGACCTTCGACGACCGCTCGGTCAGCCTGCGCGGCTCATCGGGCATGGCGCGGATGGATTTCGCCGCCGATACGCTGGTGGTCAGGCGCGACAATACCGCCGACCTGGTGCTGAACCCGCTGCTGAAGGAACTGGGCGCCTCGACCGCGCATCTGCGCGAGGGAGCGCGGAACGCGGTGCGACAGGCCGCGTCGCTGAACCAGAAAAGCCCCTATGGGCTCAGCTTCCGGGCCACGGTCGCGGCGTTCTACGACGGCATCCAGAGCGGCCGGCCCGACCCGCGCTTCGCCCCCGAGGCGGCGCATGCGGTCATGGCCGGGATCGAGGCCGCGCTGGATCGCCTGCCCGCCCTGCCGCCGGTCCCGGCCCGGCCCGTCGGCACGCCGCAGCCGCGCGTCATGGTGATCGGCGGCACCGGCTTCATCGGCCGCAACCTGACCCGCCGCCTCGTGGAGCGCGGCCATGACGTGCGCGTGCTCTCGCGCGGGCGGAACGGGCCCTTCCCCGACCTTGCCAACCGGGTCGAGACGCTGGGCGTGTCGCTGCGCGACGAGGCCGGGCTGGTTCAGGCCATGCAGGGCATGAACGTGGTCTTCAACCTGGCGAAATCCACCGACAAGAGCTGGCAGGCCGCGCTGGAAAACGACGTGGCCACGACCGAGCGCATCGGCCGCGCCGCCATCGCCGCCGGCGTCGGCCGGCTGATCCATACCGGCACCATCGCCTCCTACGACATGGCGGACCCGGGCCGGACGATCACCGAGGCCACCGAGTTCGGCGCGATGGAGACCCGCAACATCTATGCCCGCTCCAAGGCCGAGGGCGAGAAGCGCCTGCTGGCCATGCAGGCGCAGGGGCTGCGGCTGGTCATTGCCCGCCCCGGCATCGTGCTGGGCGACGGCGGGCCCTTGCAGCATTGGGGCATTGGCCGCTGGCATGGCGCCGGCGCGGTGCGGCTGTGGGGCAATGGCCGCAACATCCTGCCCTTCGTGCTGGCCGACGATGTCTCGGACGGGCTGATCGCCATGATGGAGAGCGACGCGGCGCTGGGGGAAAGCTTCAACCTGATCGGCGATCCGATGTTCTCGGGGCGCGATTATTTCGACGCCATCCATGCCCGCACCGGCGCGCGGCTGAAGGTCAGCGGCTCGAACCTGACGGCGCTGTGGCTGTCGGATGCGATGAAACAGGGGCTGAAACGCCACGCGCTGCGCAAGAAGGGCGCCAGGCCCGCCTCGCTGGCGGACTGGAAATCGCGCGGGCACCTGTCGCCCTTCGACAACGGCAAGCCCAAGCGGCTGCTGGGCTGGGCCCCCGAATCCGACCGCGATGCCTTCTGGCGCCGCGCCATCGACGAGGCGCATCTGTTCTGGTGATCAGATCAGCCCGTCCAGCAGCAGGAAGCCGGGCAGCCAGCCGGTAAAGATCCCGGCCAGCAGCGTGACCCAGGCGGTCTGCCGCTGGATCGGGCGCCCCAGCGCCAGCAGCAGGAAATACAGGAACCACAGGACGCCCCAGACCGCCCAATTCGCCGCCAGCCAAAGCTCGGTCGCCGAGCCGGCCGCGGCGAAGGCGCGCAGGGTCACGGGGATGGCGGTGATGGCGACGAACAGGCTGAACCAGCCGAGGCCGCGCCCGTCCGCGCCCGAAAGGCGGTTGCAGGCGACCCACAGATAGGTGGTGCAGAACAGCAGGCTCAGCGCGCCGTTGCGGATGCTGGCGGCGGTTGCGCCGGCGCCGAAGGCGTCCTGCAGCACCGCCGCGCCCGAGACCAGCGCGGCGATCACGTTGATGACCACGATCTCGCGGTCGGCGATGCGGCCCATCAGCCAGAGGCCGTTCAGAAACAGCACCGCACCGACATAGAACAGCACGAATCCGGTCAGCATGATGCACTCCGATCTGGCAACTGCCCGCCAAAAAGGCAAAATCACCGGCGAGTGCAACGGGAATGTTTTCAAGAAATCCGAAATTCAGTCTTCGGATCTAGCGCGGAATGCCGGTCAGCGGCTGGTCGCGCACCACCTGCCAGACGATCTCTTGCAGGCGCCGCGCCAGTTCCGGCGAAGGCGCCTTGGCCGGTGTGCCGTCCGCCTTGTTCAGCTGGTTGGGCAGGCCAACCGGGCTGCGGCCGTAGAGCACTGCGTAATGCGTCAGCGCGACGATATAGATGCCGAGGTCATTCGAATGGATCGTGTCCAGCGAACCGTCTGGGTTGCGGGCGAACAGCTGCTCGCGCGCGGTCAGTTCGGCGATGCCCTGCGCCTCGGCCTCGGCCACCACGGCATGCAGCACCTGCCCGACCGGGATCAGCCAGACCGGCTTGCCGGCAGCGCGGGCGGCGGGCCACAGCAGGTCGGGCTGCCACATGGTCTTCAGATCCTGCGGCAGGCGGGCCAGCCAATCCTCGGGGTCGTCCAGCGCGTGCCAGCTTTCGTACAGGAAGATCTGGCCCTGGCGGTTGCCGGCTGCCGCCTCGGCGGCCCAATCCGCCGCCGCCTTGCGGCTGTCCTTGTAGGCGATGGCGTCCTTCAGCCGCACCATCTCGGTCATCACGAAAGCGTCATAGCTGCCGCTTTTCAGCGCCTGATGCGCCTCGTGGTGATGGGGCGTGGCGTTTTCCTGGGTATAGCCGTTGACCGCATCCGGGCCGCGCCAATGCTCGCTCAGCGCCGCGCCCCAGCCCAGTTGCAGCGCGTAGTCGTGCCCGGCCATCTGCGCCAGCATCGCCGGCATGTCGCGCCCGACCAGGCTGTGGCCCAGGTGATAGACCCGCAGCGGCCCCCGGGGCAGCGCGCGGGGCGCCTGATACAGCGCCTGCACATCCGCGCCGGTGTCGGGGGTTTTCGCGCGCCACCAAGCGGCGGCGAGCCAGATCAGCGCAAGCAGGACGGCAGCGACAACGACGGCAACGAGATAACGCAAGGAACGACCTTTCTTTTCGCGGCAATCCTAGCAGGAATCCCGCGCAGCAAAAAGGCCGCCGCCCTTTCGGGGCAGCGGCCTTCCGCGATGGCGAAGGCTTACGCCTCGTGGTTGTGACGGTTCCAGCGGATCGAGGACCAGAGCGAGATGCCGATCAGCGTCGCGCCGCCCAGGCCGGTGACGACCTCGGGGATATGCACCAGCGGCTGCACGAACATGATGACCGACAGCGCGATGATGGCATAGAAGGCGCCATGCTCCAGGAAGCGGTATTCGGCCAGCGTGCCGCGCTCGACCAGCATGATGGTCATCGAGCGCACATACATGGCGCCGATGCCCAGGCCGATGGCGATGACGAAGAGGTTATGCGTCAACGCAAAGGCGCCGATCACCCCGTCGAAGCTGAAGGAGGCGTCCAGCACCTCCAGATACAGGAAGGCGCCCAGCCCGCCCTTGGCACCGGCCTGCAAGGTCTGCTGGCTGCTGTCCAGAAGCCCGCCCAGCACCTCGACCAGCAGGAAGGTCAGCAGGCCCCAGATCGCCGAGCTGAAGAAGACCTGCGATTCCGCCCCTTCCAGGAAACGCGAGAAGATCAGCACCGTCACCAGGACGATGGCGACCTCGATGCCGCGGATCGTGGCATAGCGCGACATGCGGTCCTCGAGCCATTTGACCCAATGCACGTCCTTTTCATGGTCGAAGAAGAAGGACAGGCCCACCATCATCAGGAAGGTGCCGCCGAAGGCCGCGATGGGCAGATGCGCGTCATGCATGATGCGCGAATATTCGTCGGGCTGGGTGGCGGCCAGCACCATGGCTTGCCACGGGCCGATATTGGCCGCGATGACCACGATCAGCAGCGGGAAGATGATCCGCATGCCGAAGACGGCGATGACGATTCCCCAGGTCAGGAAGCGGCGCTGCCAGACCGGCGTCATGTCCTTGAGCTTGTTGGCATTGACGATGGCGTTGTCGAAGGACAGCGAGATCTCCAGCACCGCAAGCACGGCGCAGATGAAGAACACCGACAGCATGCCGCCGACCGTGCCGGTGGTCTGCCAGCCCAGGAAGGCGCCAAGCGCCAGTCCCAGCACGGTGACGATGAAGGCCCAAGTGAAATATTGCACGGTCGGGCGACGCGCCCCGTCACCGATGCCGCTCCCCGAAAGAGGATTGCTTCCCTGCGTCATTTTGAAAAATTCCAGGCGGCTGGTCACTGATCGATGCCGACATCACGAACGTGCCGCCACGTCCGCCAGAGGGGCCCGGACATCAAACTGCGTTCACTTTTTCGCGTGAACGCCCCCAGCAATGGCGGAAATCGGGTCCGATTGCAAGAAAATCCTTGCGCGGGTCCGGCGGCCCGGCGCTTGTCGCAGGGGCCGCGATCCGCTAGGCAGGCGGCGCCCCATGACGATTGACCCGCAGATGCGCCCGATCCCAGACCAGCCGCAGAGCCGTCGCCAGTGCATCGCCGCGCTGGTGGTGACGCATAACCGGCTGGAGAAGCTGCGGGTGACGGTCGGGCGGCTTCTGGCCGAGGATCTGGACCATGTGCTGGTCTTCGACAACGCCTCGACGGACGGCACGTCGGATTACCTCGAAACCATCGAGGATGACCGCCTGACCCATATGCGCAGCATGGACAATCTTGGCGGCGCCGGCGGTTTCGCGCGCGGCATGCGCCATCTGGTGGACGCGCTCGACCCGGACTGGATCGTGGTGATGGACGACGACGGCCGGCCGTTTCCCGGCACCATCGCGCAGTTCCGCGCCCTGCCCCTGGACGGCTGGGACGCGCTTGGCGCCGCCGTGCTGACCCCGGGGGGCCAGGTCTGCGAGATGAACCGGCCCTATCGCAACCCGTTCTGGCGCCTGCCCGAGTTCCTGCGCACCCTGACCGGCGGGCGCGGCGGCTTCTACATCGACGACAGCAGCTATGGCGCCGAGGCCGAGCCGGTCGAGATCGACATGAGCTCTTTCGTCGGCCTGTTCCTGTCGCGCGGCTGCTTCTCGCGGGTCGGCTATCCGGACGAGCGGCTGTTCATCTATGGCGACGACCAGCTCTATACGCTGGAGATGCGGCGCAAGGGGCTGCGCATCGGCTTCCTGCCCGAGCTGCGTTTCGAACACGACACCGGCGCGGTGCATACCGGCGGGCATATGGTGCTGCGGCCGCTGTGGAAGGTCTATTACATCCACCGCAACACGCTTCTGGCCTATCGGGTGGCGGCGGGGCCGTGGTTCTGGCCGCTGCTGCCGCTGCTGGCGCTGAAATGGCACCGCCGCGCCCGGCATTACGGCCCGGACGCGGCGCATTACCGGCGCATCATGCGCCGCGCCTTTCGCGACGGGCTGCGCCGCCGGCTGGGGCTGAGCCATGCCGAGGTCGTGGCGCTGGCCGAGCCGCGGGACTGACCCCTACCACAGGTGGCGGCGCAGCGCCTCGCCCTCGACGCCGGGACCGGCATGGCCGTGACGCAATTCCACCACGCCGATGTCGCGCAGCAGATGCGACGGCAGGTCGGCGATGGCGCGGCGAGTCCGGGGATCGTCCAGCGCCGCCATGCGGTCGCGGCACGGCGATAGGGCCTGCTTATCCCGGGGGCCCAGGCCGAACAGCCGGAACAGGCCCCGGCCCAGCCAGCCTTGCGGGCGGGAATTGGCAAGATCGTGGGACATTTCAGCCTCCTTGCGATGCTCGTGCTTGATCCACGGGACGACAATGCTACCCTGCGCCGCGAATGACCAACAAAGCCTCGGCAAGCCCGCATAAGGTGGACTTATGGCACTGCCCCCGCTCGCCGCCCTGCGCGCCTTCGAGGCCGTGGCGCGTCACCTGAGCTTCACCCGCGCGGCCGAGGATCTGGGCATGACCCAGGCCGCGGTCAGCTATCAGATCCGGCTGCTCGAGGAACGGATGGGCACGCCGCTGTTCCTGCGCAAGCCGCGCGGCATCGTGCTGACCGAGACCGGGGCGCTGTTCGCCCGCCCGACCATCGACGCCTTCGACATGCTGCGCGAGACCTATGCCGACCCTTCAGCGGATTCGGTCTCGACGCTGTCGATCTCGACCGTGCCGACCTTTGCCGGGGCCTGGCTCTCGCCGCGGCTGGGCAAGTTCCAGATGAACCACCCGAACCTGGCGGTGCGGCTGGAGACCAGCGACAATCTGGTCGATTTCGGGCGCGAGGACATTACCGTCGCCATCCGGGCCGGGGATGGCGACTGGCCGGGCCTGGAGGCGCATGAGCTGATGCCCATCGAATACACACCGATGCTGTCGCCGGCCCTGGCGCGCAAGCATGCGCTGAACAGCCCCTCGGACCTGCTGAAGCTGCCGCTGCTGGACCGGGTCGATCCGAACTGGGCGCTGTGGATGCGCACGGCCGGGGTGGACTTCTGGGAAACCGCGCCGCGCCCCGGCCTGACGCTGTCGACCGACCTGCACGAGGCGCGGGCGGCGCTGGAGGGCTATGGCGTGGCGCTGCTGACGCCGCGCTTCTTCCGCTTCGAACTGGCGACCGGCAGCCTGATCCAGCCGTTTCCGCTGGTCTCGCGCAGCGGGCGCAAGTTCTGGCTGGTCTATCCCAAGGGCCGGCGCAACCGTCCCGCGATCCGCAAGTTCCGCGCCTTTCTGCTGGACGAGATCGCCGCCGACCCCGGCTAGGCCGCGGCCGTGCGGGGCCGCGCCGCCGGCAGCGGGAACAGCCGGTCATAGGCGATGTTGAACAGGAAATTATAGACCAGGTAGAAGGCGACGATAAACAGGTCCAGCAGGAAGGTCTGCCACAGCGTCATGCCCAGATACCAGGCCATCGGCGGCAAGAGCATGACCAGCAGGCCGAATTCGAACAGCAGGGTATGCAGCAGCCGGTGGTGCAGCGCCTTTCGCGCATCGCCTTTCAGCCAGCGCAGCGCATGGTCGAAGCCCAGGTTGAAGACGAAGGTCCAGACCGTCGCCAGGGTGGCGGCGCCGACGCCCACCACGCCCATGTCGAACAGCGGCTTGTCGTAAAGCCAGGCCGCCGCCGGCGTGATGATCGCAAGGCCGATGGTTTCGAACATCAGCGCGTGCCGCACCCGGTCGGGGAATGTGCGCATGGTCATCTTTCGTCTTCCTTTAGCCGTCCTTGCCCGCTTTCTATCTTGATTCTGCCAGAGCGAAAGTTAGCATCCATCTGAAAATCAGATAGACCGATGACCGTATCGCTGGAACAGCTGGAAGCCTTTGTCGCAAGCGCCGAGCATGGCTCGTTCTCGGCCGCCGGCCGGGCCTTGCGCAAGGCGCAGTCGGCGGTCAGCACCCAGGTCGCGAACCTGGAAACCGATCTGGGCGTGGTGCTCTTCAGCCGCGAGGGTCGGTATCCGGTGCTGACGCCCGCCGGCGACCGGCTGCTGCGCGAGGCGCGGGTGGTGCTGGACCGGCGCGCGCATCTGATCGGCGTCGCCGCCAGTTTCGAGGCCCATGTCGAGAGCCGCCTGGTCGTTGCCATCGACGAGCTTTACCCCGAAGCGGTGCAGGCCGCGCTTTTCGCCGAATTCGCCTCGCATTTCCCGCATGTCGAGCTGGAGCTGCTGTTCCCGATGATGGAGGATGTCAGCCGCCTGGTCATGGACGGCAAGGCCGACATCGGCGTGATGTGGCGCCAGGAGGTGCTGCCGCCCGAGATCGGCTTTCACACCCTGGGCTGGGTGCCCTTGCAACTGGTCTGCGGCAAGCACCATCCGCTGGCCGAGGGCGTGGTCGAATGGGAGGATCTGAAGCGCCACCGCCAGCTGATGGTCGCGGTGCGCAGCGAAGGGCCGGAAAAGCAGCGGCTGCGCACCGCCGCCGAGGTCTGGTGGGTCGAAAGCCACTGGGTGATCCTGCAACTGGTGCGCCGCGGCATCGGCTGGGCGCTGGTGCCCGACCACATCATCCGCGAATCGACGGTGCGCGAGGATCTGGCGATTCCGCCGCTGCGCTTCGACGGCGCCGACTGGCCGGTGGCGCTGGAACTGGTCTGGCACAAGCAGCGCCCCAGCGGCCCGGCCGCCCGCTGGCTGCGCGAACGCTTCACCGCCCGGCGGATCAGCGACTGGCCCGGTCCCATCGGCGGATGACCGCGCCCGGATCGGCTCCGGGCGCGGCCGCTGTCACTTGCCGGCGAGCGTCTTCGCCCGCGCGACGATGGCGTCTTTCGTGATGCCGAACTCCTGATAGAGCCGGTCGATGGGGGCCGAGGCGCCGAAGCCGGTCATGCCGATCACGTCGTCCTCGCTGGCGACATAGCGGGTCCAGCCGAACTTGCCCGCCGCCTCGACGGCGATGCGGGGCGCGTCGCCCAGCGTTTCCGTGCGATAGGCTTCCGGTTGGGCGTCGAACAGCTCCCAGCTTGGCATCGAGACCACGGCGACCGACAGCCCTTCGGCGTGCAGCGCCTCGGCGGCCTCGACGGCGATGGCGACCTCGGTGCCGGTGGCGATCAGGGTCACGTCGCGCCCCTCCCCGAACTGGCGCAGCACATAGGCGCCCCTGGCGGTCAGGTTCTCGGTCCCCGCCTCCAGCCGCAGCTGCGGCACATCCTGCCGCGACAGCGCCAGCAGCGAGGGCACGTGCCGGTTGCGGATGGCGATGTCCCAGGCCTCCAGCGTCTCGACCGTATCGGCCGGGCGCAGGACGGTCAGGTTGGGGATCGCGCGCAAGGACGCCAGATGCTCGATCGGCTGGTGGGTCGGGCCATCCTCGCCCAACCCGATGCTGTCATGGGTCATGACATAGATCGTGCCCACCCCCATCAGCGCCGACAGCCGGATGGCGTTGCGGGCATAGTCCGAGAACACCAGGAAGGTGCCGCCATAGGCGATGAAGCCGCCATGCAGGTTGATGCCGTTCATCGCCGCGGCCATGCCGAATTCGCGCACGCCATAGCCGATGTAGCGGCCCGCCGCCTCGCGCGAATACTGGCTGTCCACCGCCGGAACCCGGGTCAGGTTCGAGCCGGTCAGGTCGGCGGAACCCCCGATCATCTCGGGCAGCGCCGGGGCCAGCGCCTCCAGCGCCATCTGGCTCGCCTTGCGGGTCGCGGCCTTTTTCGGCGCGGCGAAAAGCCGGGCGCGGGCGTCCTGCAAGGTCGGCTCGTAATCGCCGGGCAAGGTGCCGGCCTGGCGGCGGTCGAACTCGGCGCGCAGATCCTCGGGTTTCGCGGCCAGGCGCGCTTCCCAGTCGGCGCGGGCCTTGGCGCCGCGTTGGCCGATCTCGCGCCACGCGGCGGCCAGGTCCTCGGGGATGGCGAAGGGCTCGGCCGACCAGCCGATGGCCTCTTTCGTCAGCGCCGCCTCGTCCTTGCCCAAGGGCGAGCCGTGGACGGCATAGGAACCGGCCTTGTTGGGCGAGCCGAAACCGATCACCGTTTTCATCGCGATCAGCGAGGGTTTGCCGGTCTCCGCCTTGGCGGCGGTGATGGCGGCGTCCAGCGCGCGGCCGTCATGGCCGTCGCAGCTTTGCACATGCCAGCCCATCGCCTCGAACCGCGCCGGGATGTTTTCCGAGAAGGACACCGAGGTCGGCCCGTCGATGGTGATCGCGTTGTCGTCGTAAAGCACGATCATCTTGCCCAGGCCCAGATGGCCGGCAAGGCTGGCGGCCTCTTGCCCGATGCCCTCTTGCAGGCAGCCGTCGCCAAGCATGACGTAAGTGTGATGATCGACCAGATCGCTGCCGAACTCGGTGGCCAGCCGGCGCTCGGCCAGGGCCATGCCGACGGCGGTGGCCAGCCCCTGCCCCAGCGGGCCGGTGGTGGTCTCGATGCCCTTGGCATGGCCGTATTCCGGGTGGCCCGCCGTGATCGCGCCCCATTGCCGGAAATTGCGGATCTGCTCGATGGTCATGTCCTCGTAGCCGGCCAGGTGCAGCACGCTGTAAAGCAGCATCGAGGCATGGCCGTTCGACAGCACGAAGCGGTCGCGATCCGGCCAGTCGGGGTTTTTCGCGTCGAATTTCAGGTGCTTGCCGAACAGCACCGCGGCGGCATCGGCCATGCCCATGGGCGCGCCGGGATGGCCGGAATTGGCGGCGTTCACCGCGTCGATGCTGAGCGCGCGGATGCAGTTCGCCAGCGCGAAGTTCTGCGGATCAAGCGCGGCCTTCGCCGCGATCGCGGGGTCTTTGGGCGAATCTAAAGGCATGGTCGGTCCTCCTTTTGACGCAATCCCATACACGCGCCGCATAAAAATAACAACGTCAAATCACAACATCACAAAATTCATGTTGAAATTGCGCAGCGGATTGTTAGAAAGGTATCGGGCCGGGCGATTCCCGCGCAAGGAGGGATGTCGTGAAGCGCGAGGAACGCAGGCAAGCCATCATGGATCTGCTGGTCGCGGCGCGCGCCGTCGACCTCGATGATCTGGCCGAGCGTTTCGCGGTCTCGAAGATGACCATCCACCGCGACCTCGACGACCTGGAACAGGCGGGGCTCTTGCGCAAGGTGCGCGGCGGCGCCACCATCGAGGCCGGCAAGCAGTTCGAAAGCGATTTCCGCATCCGCGAATTGCAGGACAACGAGGCCAAGGCCCGCATGGCCCGCGCCGCGCTGGACCTGGTCGAGCCGGGGATGAGCGTCATGGTCAACGACGGCTCGATGGCGGCGCTGCTGGGGGCGCGGCTGGTCGAGAAGGCGCCGCTGACCGTCATCACCAACAACGCGGCGGTGATCGAGCCGCTGAAGGAGGTCTCGCGCATCACGCTGATCGCGCTTGGCGGCGTGTTCTCCGCCAAGTTCAACGCCTATTTCGGCCAGCTGACCGAAAACGCCCTGGCGCGGCTGCGGGCCGACCTGGCCTTCATCTCGGCCCCGGCGGTCAGCGGCTTGCAGGCCTTTCACATGGACGATGCGGTGATCCGGGCCAAGCGCGCCATGATGGCCGCGGCCGAGCGCAGCGTGCTGCTGGTCAACCACCGCCGCTTCGGCCAGACCGCGCTGCACAGCCTGGCCGACCTGGCGGAATTCGACGCCATCATCACCGACGCCGCCCCTGCGCCCGAGGATCGCGCCGCGCTGGACCGCGCCGGCATCCCCCTGACCATTGCCAAGCATTCTGACCGTTAGGACGACGACATGACCGAATTCTGGATCGGCACCAGCTGGAAGATGAACAAGACCCTGGCCGAGGCCCGCGCCTTTGCCGAGGGGCTGGCCGCCGCCGATACCGCCCGCGACCCGCGCATCCAGCGCTTCGTGATCCCGCCCTTCACCGCGGTGCGCGAGGTCAAGGCGCTGCTGGCCGACACCTCGGTCAAGGTCGGCGCGCAGAACATGCATTGGGCCGACGCGGGCGCCTGGACCGGCGAGATCTCGCCCCTGATGCTGCGCGACTGCAATCTCGACATCGTCGAGCTGGGGCACAGCGAACGCCGCGAGCATTTCGGCGAGACGGACGAGACCGTGGGCCTCAAGACCGAGGCCGCGGTGCGCCACGGCCTGATCCCGCTGATCTGCATCGGCGAGACCCTGGCCGAACGCGAATCCGGCCGGGCGCAGGAAGTGCTGGAGACCCAGGTGCGCGGCGCGCTGGCCAAGCTCTCGGCCGAGCAGAAATTCGCGCCGATCCTGCTGGCCTATGAGCCGGTCTGGGCCATCGGCGTGAACGGCATCCCCGCGACATCGGACTATGCCGATGCGCGACAGGCCGAGATTATCGCCGTGGCGCAGGAGGTGCTGGGCCGGCGCATCCCCTGCCTCTACGGCGGCTCGGTCAACCCCGGCAATTGCGCCGAGCTGATCGCCTGCCCGCATATCGACGGGCTTTTCATCGGCCGCTCGGCCTGGAGTGTCGAGGGCTATCTGGACATCCTGGCGCGCTGCGCCGCAACCATCGGAGACGTGAAATGAAACTGGCAATCGCAGGCGACAGCGCGGGTGAAGGTCTGGCCAAGCTGCTGGCCGACCACCTGAAGGACAAGCACGAGGTTTCCGAAATCAGCCGCACCGAGGCGGGCGCGGATGCCTTCTATGCCAATCTCTCGGACCGGGTGGCAAGCGAGGTCGCGGCCGGCACCTATGACCGCGCCATCCTGGTCTGCGGCACCGGCATCGGCGTCTGCATCGCCGCGAACAAGGTTCCGGGCATCCGCGCCGCCCTGACCCATGACACCTATTCGGCCGAACGCGCCGCGCTGTCGAACAACGCCCAGATCATCACCATGGGCGCGCGGGTGATCGGCACCGAGCTCGCCAAGGCCATCGCCGACGCTTGGCTGGCCGAGACGATGAACTTCGACCCGAACGGCCGCTCGGCCGGGAACGTCTGCGCCATTGACGAAGTGGACGCGAAATACAACAAGGCCGGCTGAGTCCGCCCGCACGCAAAGGCCCGCCATGCTGAAACTGCCGAACGACGGCCCCGCCACCGGCCGCCCGCTTTCCGACGTGCTGGCGGGCGACGGCCCCGCCGCCATCACCCTGGCGATTGCCCGGGCCCAGCCGGCGTTGGCCGCGCGGCTGGCCGCCGGCCGGCTGCATGGCGACCCCGAAGCCGTGGTCGGCACCAATGACAGCGGCGACAGGCAGAAGGCGCTGGATGTCGCCGCCCATCACCACATGCTGGACGCGCTGGCCGCAGCAGGCGTCGGCCGGGTGCTGTCCGAGGAGGCCGAGGCGGTCGTCACCCTGAACCCGGGCGGCGCCTGGGACGTGGCGATGGACCCGATCGACGGCTCGGGCAGCATCGGCATCGGCGCGCCGCTGGGCATGCTGTTCAGCATCCTGCCCGCCGCGCCCGAAGGCTTCCTGCGCCCCGGCCGGGCCGTGGTCGCCGCCGGCTACGCCAGCTTCGGCCATTCACTGGATTTCGGCTGGTCGCTGGGCGATGGCACCCATGTCGCCGGCTATGATGCCGAGGCGGGGCAGTTCCGCCTGACCCGCGAGCGCGTGCAGCTGAAACCCACCGCCTCGACCATCGCCTACAACGCCTCGAACGAACGCCACTGGCCGCCGGGCCTGCAAGCCTGGGTGCAGGAGCTGCGCCAGGGCAAGGACGGCCCGCGCGGGCGCGACTTCAACATGCGCTGGCTCGCCGCCGCCGTGGGCGAATTGCACCGCATCCTGCTGAAGGGCGGCGCCTTCCTCTATCCCGCCGACCGCCGACCGGGCTATGAGAACGGCCGGCTGCGGCTGATCTACGAATGCTGCCCCATCGCCTTCCTGATCGAGCAGGCCGGCGGCATCGCCTCGGACGGCCGCCAACCGATCCTCGACCGCCAACCGCAGGGGCTGCACGAGATGGTGCCGCTGTTCTTCGGCGCGCGCGAGGAAGTCGAAACCATCCTGTCCCATCTCGCCATCAGCAAAGGATAAACAGCCCATGGCCATGATCACGCTGCGCCAGCTTCTCGACCATGCGGCCGAGAACGGCTATGCCGTCCCCGCCTTCAACATCAACAACATGGAGCAGGGGCTCGCGGTGATGAACGCCGCCGCGGCGACCGACAGCCCGGTGATCCTGCAGGCCAGCCGCGGCGCGCGCGCCTATGCCAACGATGCCGTGCTGGCCGGGCTGATCCAGGGCCTGTCGCGGGCCTTTCCCGACATTCCGCTGTGCATGCATCTGGACCATGGCAACGGGCTTGCGACCTGCGCCACGGCGATCCAGAACGGCTTTACCAGCGTGATGATGGACGGCTCGCTGCAGGCCGACGGCAAGACCCCCGCCGATTACGCCTATAACCGCGACATCACCGCCCGCGTGGTCGAGATGGCCCATGCCTGCGGCGTCTCGGTCGAGGGCGAGCTGGGCGTGCTCGGCAGCCTGGAAACCGGCATGGGCGACCAGGAGGACGGCCACGGCGCCGAGGGCCGGCTGTCCGAGGATCAGCTGCTGACCGATCCCGACGAAGCGGTGCGCTTCGTGAACGACACCCAGGTCGATGCCCTGGCCATCGCCATGGGCACCAGCCACGGCGCCTACAAGTTCACCCGCAAGCCCGACGGCGCCATCCTGGCCATGCATGTGATCGAGGAGATCCACCGCCGCCTGCCGAACACGCATCTGGTCATGCACGGCTCAAGCTCGGTGCCCGAGGACCTGCAGCAGGTCATCAACGCCTATGGCGGCGACATCAAGCCGACTTGGGGCGTCCCGGTCGAAGAGATCCAGCGCGGCATCAAGTCGGGCGTGCGCAAGGTCAACATCGACACCGACAACCGGCTGGCGATGACCGCCGCGATCCGCAAGAAGCTCAGCGAAGAGCCTGCGGAATTCGATCCGCGCGGCTATCTGAAACCCGCCATGGCGATGATGTCCGAGGTCTGCAAGGCGCGTTTCGAGGCCTTCGGCACCGCCGGCAACGCCGCGAAGATCCGCCCGCTTCCGCTGGCGGCGATGGCGAAACGCTACGCCGCCTGATCCGGGCGCGCGCGGCGCCAGCCGCGCCACCCCCGGCCCAGCGGCAGCGTCCGGGGCGAGCTCTGCTCGCCCCGCCCTCGTTTGCGGACAGGCTTCAGTCGGCCAGCAGCCGCGCCGTCGCCTCGTCGGTGATCAGCCCCGAAAGCCGGCCGCTTTGCAGCACCGCCCGCACCGCGCCGACCTTCTCGGCACCGCCGGCAATGGCCACGATGCGGCTGCCTTCCGGGCCGTCCAGGCTGACCGACAGCGTGCGCGCGCTCAGCGTGGTTTCCAGCACCCGGCCCTGCGCATCGAAGAAATGCCCCAGCATCTCGCCCCGCGCGCCGGCGGCATTGATCTCGGCGATCTCATGCGGCTCGATCATGCCCGAGGCGACAAGCTGCGCCCCGGCATCCGCGGTGCCGATCCCCACCACCTTCAGGCCGGCGCCGTTCGACAGGTCGAACAGCTCGCGCACGCCGGGCTGGGCCAGCAGCACCGCCAGATCCGCCTCGGAATTGGCAAAGAACGGCACCGGCAGGACATAGCCCTGCGCCCCGGTCTTCTGCGCCAGGGCATACATCACGTCATGCGGGTTGGTGGCGTAATGCCGGGTAAAGCCGCCCAGCAGCGACACGAAGCGCACGCCATGCGCGTCGAAGCGCGGCAATTGCTGCACCGCCGCCGCCAGCGTGCGGCCATGACCCAGACCGATCACCGCATCCTCGCCGCGCTCGATCTCGCGGCGCAGGAATCCGGCGCCGGCCAGGCCCAGGGCGCGCAAGGGCAACCCTTCCTCGCCCAGTTCCGGCGCGACCTCGCAGTAATCCAGGCCATAGCGGGCGCAAAGCCGGTCCTCAAGCGCGGCGCATTCGACGATCTCGCCGTCGATCGAGACCTTGACCACGCCCTCGGCCACCGCCCGCGCGATCAGCCGATGCGCCTTGACCGAGGGCACGCCCAGGCGCTTCGCCACCGCCGCCTGGGTCAGGCCGCCGGCATAATGCAGCCAGGCCGCGCGGATGGCGAGGCTTTGTTCGGGGTCCATCGCACCGCGCGAGGCCATCACGCGATCCGATAGGCGGGGGGCTGGCGTCTCATCGCGGGCGTCCTTTGCTATCCGGTTCTAGATATTCAACTTATCCGCGCCGCTGTCGATATGCGGCGCCCAGAAGGCGACGCTTTCGGCGATCTGCGCGATCACCTGGCGGTCGTTCGGCTCGCGTTCCTTGAAGCTGAGTTCCAGGCAGATCTCGTTGTCCTTCGCCCCGCCCTCGGCCAGGGCCGCCAGCAGCGGCTCGGGCTGGATCGCCCCCTTGGCATTGTATTCGGCGGTGAAGGGCCGGTGGCCGGACTTGTCCATCATCGACTGCTTGATGTGGATGATGGGGCTGACCTTCGGCACCGCCCGCGCCCAGGCATAGGGGTCGGTGTCGTCGGGGTTGGGGCTGGTCACGTCGCCATGGTCGATGTCGGCCATCATCCACATCGGCACCGCCATGCCGGCCGCCGTCAGCCGGTCCTGCAAGGCCATGCAGGCCGCGATGGTCTCGCCGAATTCGCGCCCGATGCTCATCGGCTCCCAGAAAACGTAGGCCAGGCCCGCCGCCCTGGCGTGCTCGGCCACCTCGGCCCAAGCGTCGATGGCGATGCGGATCAGCTCCTCGCGCCGGGCCGGGTCGTCATAGTCGCGATAGGTGAAGATCGCGAATTGCGTGCCGACGGAATGCCCGCCCAGGTCGCCGATGATGTCGGCGAATGTCTTGAACCAGTCGACGTAATAGCGCCGCACCTCGCGGTCGGGATGGCCGAAGTGGTTGAGCCGCCCATAGGGCCCGGTCATGCCGCTGGTGACGCGCACGCCGGTGCGGGCCAGCGCCGCGCCCATGGTTCGGGTCAGGCGGCGGATCACCGGGGCGGGCCAGCTCGGGTTGATGAACTCATGCGTCAGTTGCAAGTCGCGGATCTTCAGATCGCGCGCCACGGTGTCGATCAGGTCGTCCGGTTCGGCGAAGCGGTTGACCAGCGGATTGGTGTTCAGCGACAGCGTCAGGGCCATGGTGTCCTCAGGCGGCTTGGGCGAGGTCCGAGCCGGCGAACCAGTCGGCAAAGGCGCGGCGCTGGTCCTCGGTCAGGTGCAGGTAATGCTTGGTGCGGCGATAGAGGATGTCCTCGGGCGTTTGCGCCCATTCGCGCGCGACCAGATAGCGCGCCTCGGCCTCGTAGAGATTGCCGCCGAAATGCCGGCCCAGGTCGGAAAGCGACAGCGCCCCCGCCACCACGTCGCGGGTCCGGGTGCCGTAAAGCCGGCCATAGTGGTGCAGCAGCCCGCGCGGCATCCAGGGGTTCAGCTCGCGCAGCAGTTCCGCATAGCTTTCGTAATCGGCATTGGCCATGTCGCCGCCGGGCAAGGGCGCGCTTTCGGTCCAGTCCGGACCCATGGCCGGGAACACCTCGCGCAGCCGATGCATGCCGCGCTCGGCCAGCTCGCGGAAGGTGGTGATCTTGCCGCCGAAGACGTTCAGCAGCGGCGCGCCGCCGGTCTGGTCCAGATCGAAGACATAGTCCCGCGTCACCGCCGAAGGGTTGCCCTTGCCATCGTCGAACAGCGGCCGCACGCCCGAAAAGCTGTGCAGCACGTCGTCGCGCCGCAGCTTCTGCTTGAAATAGCGGTTCACGGCGGCGATCAGGTATTCGATCTCGGATTCGTCGGCCGTGACGTCCTCGGCCCGGCCGTCATAGGCGATGTCGGTGGTGCCGATCAGCGCCTTGTCGCCCTCATAGGGGTTGATGAAGATCACCCGCTTGTCGTGGTTCTGCACCAGATAGGCATTGGCGCCCGCCCACCATTTCGGCACGATGATATGGCTGCCCTTGACCAGCCGCACGTTGCGGCTGGACTGCGCGCCCGCCACCCGGCCGATCACGTCCGACACCCACGGCCCGGCGCAGTTCACCACGCAGCGGGCGCGGAAAGTCCGCAGTTCTCCGGTGATCTCGCTGCGGGTCTGCACGGTCCAGGCGCCGTCCTCGCGCCGGGCCGAAATGCAGGGGCTGCGGGTCAGCACCTCGGCGCCGCGCTCGGCGGCATCGACGGCGTTCAGCACCACGAGGCGGGCGTCATCGACCCAGCAATCGGAATATTCGAAACCCTTGACGTATTCGTCCAGCAGCGGCGCGCCCTCGGGGTCGCGACGCAGGTCCAGCGTGCGGGTGCCGGGCAGCTTCTGCCGCCCGCCCAGATGGTCGTAAAGGAACAGCCCCAGCCGCACCAGCCAAGCGGGCCGGTCCTGCGGCGAATGCGGCAGCACGAAGCGCATCGGCCAGATGATATGCGGGGCGGCGTTCAGCAGCACCTCGCGCTCGATCAGCGCCTCGCGCACCAGGCGGAACTCGTAATATTCCAGGTAGCGCAGCCCGCCATGCACCAGCTTGCCCGAGCGCGACGAGGTGCCCTGCGCCAGGTCGTCCTTTTCGCAAAGCACCACCTTCAGGCCCCGCCCGGCGGCATCGCGCGCGACGCCGGCGCCGTTGATGCCGCCGCCGATGACGAAAAGGTCGATCATCTCTTGATCCTGGGCCATGTCTCAATCTCCTGTCCGGGTGCGGGCCAGCGCGTCCCATGCGGGCGGCAGCGCCTGCCGCGAGGCGGAAAATGCGGGGAAAAGCCGCGCATAGGCGGCGGCGAGTTCGGGATCGGGCGCCTCGGCCGCGCCCAGAAGCGGCGTGACCCATTCGGCGATGCAGGATTCCATGTCGGGATAGGCGCCGATGGCGACGGCGGCCATCATCGCAGCGCCGGCCGCGCCGGCCTCGTCGCGCCCGGACACCCGCACCGGGGCGTCGAGCGCGGCCGAGAGGATGCCGCGCAAGCCGCGCGAGCGCGCGGCGCCGCCGGTCAGCCGCAGCTCGGCCGGCAGCGGACCCATGGCGGCGTAGCAGTCGCGCATCGCCATGCCCAGCCCCTCGGCCACGGCGCGGATCAGGTCGGGATAGCGATGCCCGGCCGACAGGCCGACGAAGCCCGCGCGGGCATCGGCATTGACGAAGGGGCCACGCTCGCCCGCCTCGGAGATATAGGGGTGATAGACGATCTGGCCCGGCTTCGACTGCGCCAGCCAGCCCTCGATCCGGTCGACCAGGTCGCGATGCGTGACCGGCTGGCCCAGGTCGGACATGATCCCCGCCGCGATGCCCAGGATCCAGTCCAGGTTCAGCGTCGCCGCCATATTGGTCTGCACCTGGGTCACGACGCCGGGGATCGGCAGGCAGATGACATAGCCGGTGCCCTGCGCGTTCAGATGCACGTCCTGCGCGCGCACCGCCCGCAGATGCACGCCGGTCGAGCCGACGGTCGAGCAGGCGACATCGCCCGCCCCGCCATAAACCCCGGCACCCAGCGCGGTCATTACCATGTCCACATAGCCCAGGCTGACCGGCGTGCCAGCGCGCAGGCCGGTGGCGCGGGCGGCCTCGGGCGTCAGCGGATGGGTAAGCTGCGAGCCATCGACGATCTCGGGCAGCAGGGCGCGGCGATGCTCCAGCCCCAGCGCGGCGATCACCGTGTCGTCATAGCGCCGGTCGCGGAAATTGCCGAAGGTGAAGCTGGCCTCGGACGGGTCGGTCGCCCGCACCCCGGTCAGGTTCAGATAAAGCCAGTCCTTGCAATGCAGCGCCACCTCGGCCCGGTCCAGCAGTTCCGGGCAATGCGCGTCCATATGCGCCATCTGGCTGCCCTGCTGGCAGGTGTTGAGCCCGGTGCCGGTCGCCTCGAACCGGGCGCGATTCGCCGGACCGGCGGCCAGCCGCGCCACCGTCGGCGCGGCGCGGGCGTCGAGCCACAGCCAAGCGTCGCCCACTGGCCCGTCGCGGCCGACCAGCCAGGTGCCGTCGCCCTGCGCCGTGACCGAGAGCGCGGCGGTGCGGGCGGCAAGATCGGGCAGTTTCTCGCCCAGGCCCCGCAGCGCGGCGGCGCAGTCGTCCCAGGTCTGCGCCAAGGGTTGCGTGGCCGAGCCGTCGCCGCCGGCCTGATAGCGGTTCGGCACCGAGGCCGCGGCGATCTGCCGCCCGCCCAGGTCGAAGGCCACCGCCTTGATGACCGAGGTGCCGGCGTCGATGCCGATCAGGATGTCAGCCCCGGCCATGGCGCGCCGTCCTGCGGGGGTCGGTGGGGTGGTGATGCATGGTGCCCTCCTCCGCCCGGACCACGGCCGCGGCGGCAAGCCAGCCCGGACGGGCGTGGCGAACTCCTCGGTCATTTTCATACCGCAGATTACCCGTCGCGGGAATGCATTTTTTTACGGACATAGCAAAAAATTTCAGTTACTGTCATCCGGACGGCAGGATTCGGGCGATGCCCCGCACCCGCCGGCAGGAGGAGACTGCCAGGCATGACCAGCCAGAGGAGGGGCCGGACAATGCAAGGAAATCCCAGATATTCCCCGCGGGATGCCCGCCGCCCGGCGGCCTGATTCGTATCCGCCCGCGCAACATTCACCAGATCCGAGGCATGAACATGGTCCAGAGCACTGCCCCGACCGGCCAAGCCCCCAAGGCCCCCGCGGCATCGCGGCGCGGGCTTTTCCTGAGCATCGCCGCGGCGGCCGTCGTGCTGGCCGGCATCGCGCTTGACACCAAGATCGTGCATATCGGCTCGGAAGCCGACGTGCGTCAGCAGGCCTTCTCGCCCGACGGCTACGGCCAGACGGAGTTCCCCCGTATCCGCGACGCCGTGAAGGCCAAGGCGGGCGAGGCGCCCGAGGTCGCCGCCGCCATCGCCGCCGACAAGGACGCGGCCATCGCCAAATACGGCACCCCGGCCTCGACCGGGGCGATCCTCTCGGTGCGCGTGACCGGCACGGCGGGCGAGCCCAAGGCCGGGATCTATCCGCTGGCGGTCGAGGGCCTGCCCGAAGGCGTCGCCGTCCGCGTCCAGACCGGCCCGGCGATCAACGGCACCGACCTGCGCGACGCGCCCGGCGACATCGCCTTCGGCAGCTTCAAGAACCAGATCGAATACCAGAACGCCGGCTCGGGCATCAACCGCGCCATGAAGGCCGAGGTGCTGGACAAGATCGACGCCGCGAACCTGACCGGCAAGACCGTCGAAGTCGTGGGCGCCTTCCGCCTCATCAATCCCAAGAACTGGCTGATCACCCCGGTCGAGGTGGTGGTGAAATGACCCGCGCCGCAAGCCCCCGCGGCGAGGTCGTCCTGGCCGCCCGCAACGTCGCCAAGTCCTATGGCAGCGTCCATGCGCTGAAGGGCGTGAATTTCGACATCCATCGCGGCCAGGTAACGACCTTGTTCGGCGAGAACGGCGCCGGCAAGTCCACGCTGATGAAGATCCTGTCGGGCGTCATCCAGCCCACCAGCGGCGAGATCATCCTGGACGGCCAGCCCGTGGCCTTTGCCAGCGCCAACGAGGCGCGCGACCGCGGCATCTCGATCATCCACCAGGAGCTGAGCCTGGCCCCGAACCTGTCGGTGCGCGACAATATCTTCATGGGCCGCGAGATCATGGGCCCGACCGGCGTCGATTTCGCCGAAGAGGAACGCCAGGTCCGCCGCCTGATGGAGGAGCTGGAGGAAAACATCGACCCGCTGACCCCGGTCGAGGAACTGCGCCTGGGCCAGCAGCAGATCGTCGAGATCGCCCGCGCGCTGTCGGTGGACAGCCGCATCCTGATCATGGACGAGCCGACCAGCGCGCTTTCGGCCGGCGAGGTCGAGGTGCTGTTCAAGGTCATCCGCGACCTGACCGCCAAGGGCGTCAGCATCGTCTATATCTCGCACCACCTGGAAGAGGCGCTGACGATCACCGACCATGCCGTGGTGCTGCGCGACGGCAACATGACGGCTTATGCGCCGCGCGCCGAGATCGACCTGGAGTGGATCGTGCGCAACATGGTCGGCGACAATTACGACCTGGGCGCGCCGCCCGCGACCCGCTTCGGCGAGGTGGCGCTGTCGATCCGCAATCTCTCGGTGCCCGACCCGGCCGGCTTCAACCTGGTGGACAAGCTGTCGCTCGACGTGCGCGCGGGCGAGATCGTCTGCATCTACGGCCTCATGGGCGCCGGCCGCACCGAGCTGCTGGAGACCTGCGCCGGGCGGCTGCGGCCCTCGGGCGGCGAGATCGTGCTGGAAGGCCGCGAGATCTCGCATCTGTCGATCGCCGAGCGCATCGCGCGCGGCCTCGCGCTGGTGCCCGAGGACCGGCAGCGCGACGGGCTGGTGCAGACCATGACCGTGGGCGAGAACCTGTCGCTGGCCTCGATCGGCCGCTTCACCCGCGGGCTGTTCACCAGCCGCGGCGCCGAGAAGAAGCTGATCCAGGACAGCATCCGCGAGGTCACCGTCAAGACCTCGGGCGGCCATGCCGCCATCGGCTCGCTCTCGGGCGGCAACCAGCAGAAGGTCGTCATCGGCAAGATGCTGGCGACCAAGCCCAAGGTCATCATGCTGGACGAGCCCTCGCGCGGCATCGACATCGGCGCCAAGGCCGAGGTGTTCCGCCTGCTGGCCGAGGGCGCGAAACAGGGCCTTGCCGTGCTCTATTCCACATCCGAGGTCAGCGAATGCCTGTCCATCGCGCATCGCATCATCGTCATGCACAAGGGCCGCATCTCGGCCGAATTCGATTCCACCGTCACCAAGGAAAAGATCATGGCCGCCTCGGGCGAGTCCGTGGCTGCCTGACGGTCCTGTGAGGGAGGAAACACCTATGTCCGCCACGACCGCCGCCACCGCCCCCAAGAAGGCCGAGTTCAGCATCGGCCGCTTCCTGCTGGAAGGCCGGGCCTTCTTTGCGCTGATCGCCATCATCGCGGTCTTCTCGTTCCTGTCGCCGAACTATTTCACCCTGGCGAACTTTCTCATCATGTCCTCGCAGGTGGCGATCTACGGCATCCTGTCCATCGGCATGCTGCTGGTGATCCTGAACGGCGGCATCGACCTGTCCGTGGGCTCGATCCTGGCGCTCTGCGGCGTGGTCGCCGGCGCGATGATGCAGGGGGTCGAGCTCGACTGGGCCGGGGTGATCCTCTACCCGCCGGTCTGGGCCGTCGTCATCCTGACCATCGCCGTCGGCGCAGCAGTGGGGGCGCTGAATGGGGTGCTGATCTCGATCTTCAAGGTGCCGCCCTTCGTCGCTACGCTGGGGGTGATGTATGTCGCCCGCGGCGTCGCGCTCTTGATGACCAACGGGCTGACCTACAACAACCTGCGCGGCTCGGCCGAGCTGGGCAACACCGGCTTCAACTGGCTGGGCTTCAACCGCATCGCCGGCATCCCGATCTCGGTCATCGTGCTGGCGACGGTGGCGGTGCTGGCCGGGCTGATGCTGTCGCGCTCGGCCTTTGGGCGCTGGCTCTATGCCTCGGGCGGCAACGAACGCGCGGCCGAGCTTTCGGGCGTGCCAACCCGCCGGGTCAAGATCACCGTCTACACCATCTCGGGCGCGCTGGCCGCCATCGCCGGGCTGGTACTGTCCTCGCAGCTGACCTCGGCCGGGCCGACCGCCGGCACCACCTACGAGCTGACCGCCATCGCGGCGGTGGTGATCGGCGGCGCGGCGCTGACCGGCGGGCGCGGCACGGTGCGCGGCACCATGCTGGGCGCCTTCGTCATCGGTTTCCTGTCGGCGGGCCTCGTCATCATCGGCGTCAGCTCCTACTGGCAGACCGTGTTCACCGGCGCGGTGATCGTGCTCGCGGTGCTGATGAACTCGATCCAATACGGGCGCGGTGGCCGCAAGGGCTGACCCCGCATGACCTTCCCGCCGGGCGGAACGGCTGCCCGGCGAAAGCCTGCCGCAAGGCAGGAAACCAACCCCAAGGGAGTGAGAAGAATGTTCAAACTGACCCGTCGCGCGCTGCTGGCCGCCGCTGCTTCGCTGCCCCTGATGGCAGCGGCCGCCTCGGCCGAGGGCCTGATCTCGATCATCGTCAACGACCCGGCGAACCCCTATTGGTTCACCGAGGGCGAGGTCGCCAAGAAGACCGCCGAGGAGATGGGCTATACCGCCAACGTGGCCGCGCATCGCGGCGACACCAATACCGAAAGCACGCTGATCGACACCGCGATCACCAACAAGTCGGTGGCGATCATCCTGGACCCCGCGAACGCGGACGGCTCGGTCGGCGCGGTGCAGAAGGCGGTCGATGCCGGCATCCCGGTGATCCTGGTCAATGCCGAGATCAACCAGGAAGGCCTGGCCAAGGCGCAGCTGGTGTCGAACAACGCCCAGGGCGCGGCGCTTGGGGCCCAGGCCTGGGTCGAGACCGTGGGCGACAAGGGCAAATATGTCGAACTGTTCGGCGCGCCCTCGGACAACAACGCCCAGACCCGCTCGAACGGCTATGAAACGGTGCTGAGCCAGTATCCCGATCTGGAGAAGGTCGGCCAGGAGGTCGCGAACTGGGACCGCACCCAGGGCTACCAGAAGATGCAGTCGCTGTTGCAGGCCAACCCGGACATCAACGGCGTGATCTCGGGCAATGACGAGATGGCACTGGGCGCGATTGCCGCGCTGAAAGAGGCCGGCAAGCTGGACGCGGTGAAGGTCGGCGGCTTCGACGGCTCGCCCGATGCGGTGGCGGCGGTCAAGGCCGGCGAGCTGCAATATACCGTGCTGCAGCCGGTGGCGATCTTCTCGGCCGAGGCGGTCAAGCAGGCGGATGCCGTAATCAAGACCGGCAAGACCGGCGTGGACACCGAAAAGCAGCTGTTCGACTGCCTGCTGATCGACCAGTCGAACGCCGACAAATACACGGCGCCCTTCGTGCTGGAACAATAACCGCCGCTGCCGGGTGCGGAGCCGCTCCGCCCCCGGCCCTGCACGCCCCGCGCCCCGCCCTCCCCCTTTCGCGGCGCGGGGCGCGCACTTGTGCCCGACGAGGTTCCCATGCCCCTGCTGCTTGGCATCGACAACGGCCTGACCGTGACCAAGGCGGTGATCTTCGATCAGGCCGGCCGAGTGCTGGCCACCGCGCGCCGCCGCGTGCCGCAGATCATGCCGCGCCCGCGCCATGTCGAGCGTGACATGGACGTGCTCTGGACCCAGACCGCCGCCGCCATCGCCGAGGCCGTCGCCGCCTGCGGCCGCCCGGCCGGCGAGATCGCCGCCGTGGCCGCCACCGCGCATGGCGACGGCGTCTATGTGCTGGACCGCGACGCCCGTCCGCTGGGCAACGGCATCCTGTCGCTGGACAGCCGCGCCGGCGCGGTTGTCGCCGGCTGGCAGGCGGACGGCACCGCCGAACGCGCGTTGGCCCGCACCGGGCAGATGCCGCATGCCTCGGCGCCCTCGGCCTTGCTGGCCTGGATGCGCGACCACGACCCCGAACGCTTTGCCCGCATCGCCCATGTGCTCGCCTGCAAAGACTGGCTGCGCCTGTGCCTGACCGGCCGCATCGCCACCGACCTGACCGAGGCCAGCACCTCCTTCACCGATGTCGCGACCCAGCGCTACGCGCCCGACATCCTGCCGCTGTTCGGCCTGGAGGCGCTGGCCGGGACGCTGCCGTCGATCCTGCTGCCCGGCGCCGTCGCCGGCCATGTCACGCCGCAGGCCGCCGCCCTGACCGGCCTTGTCGCCGGCACGCCGGTCGCGGCCGGGCTGCATGACGTGACCGCCTCGGCGCTTGGCGCGGGCGGCCATGCGCCCGGCACGGTCGCCATCGTCGCCGGCACCTATTCCATCAACGAGACCGTCTCGGACACCCCGAAGGTCGATCCGCGCTGGTTCTGCCGCAACGGGCTGGAGCCGGGCGCGTGGAACGCCATGTCGATTTCTCCTGCATCGGCCGCGAATTACGACTGGTTCCTCGACACGCTCTGCGGCGCCGAGCGCCGCGAAGCCGAGGCGCAGGGCCGCGCCTTCCACGCCGAGATCATCCCGGAGATCGAGGCCGCCATGGTCCGGCCCTCGACCGCGATCTTCCACCCGTTCCTGTTCGGCTCGCCGCTGGGGCCCACGGCCAGCGCCGGCTTCTTCGGGTTGCGCGGCTGGCAGGATCGCGGCGACATGCTGCGCGCGGTGATCGAGGGCATCGCCTTCAACCACCGCATCCATGTCGATGCCCTGCGCGAGGGCTTTCAGCCCACCAAGGCTCGATTGACCGGAGGAATCTCGCGCAGCCCGCTGTTTGCACAGCTTTTTGCCGACGCGCTGGGAATGCCGGTCTCGGTCAGCGACACCGATGAGGCCGCCGCCTGGGGGGCGGCGCTTTGCGCGGGCGCCGCCGTGGGGCTGTTCCAAAGCCCGCGCCACGATCCGCGCGACATGGCGGCGCTGACCCGCCATTACGCCCCCGATCCCGCCCGCAGCGCGGCGCTGGCCGAACGCTATGCCCTCTTTACCGAACTGACCCAGGCGCTGGCGCCGATCTGGCCCAGGATCGAGGCGCTGGCAAAGGAAGCCCCATGACGGAAGACATCGACGTGCTGATCCTCGGCGCCGGCATCAACGGCGCGGGCCTGTTCCGGGATCTTTGCGAACAGGGCGTGACCAGCGTGATCTCGGACAAGGGCGATTTCGGCGGCGGCACCTCGGCGGCGCCGTCGCGGCTGATCCATGGCGGCATCAAATACCTGGAAACCGGCGAGCTGGGGCTGGTCGCGCAATCGACGCTGGAGCGCAACCTGCTGCTGAAGAACGCCCCGCATCTGGTGCGGCCGCTGCCCACGGTGATCCCGATCTTTTCCTGGCTCAAGGGCATCCCGGCGGCGCTGCGCACGCTGATGGGCTCGACCACGGCGCCGCGCAGCCGGGGCGCGGTGCTGATGAAGCTGGGCCTGGCCATGTATGATTTCTACGGCCGCCGCCACCGGGCGATGCCGCGCCACCAGCTCTGGTCGCGGGCGCGGGCGCTGCGCGAGATCCCGCCCCTGACCCCGCGCATCGTCGCCGCCGGGCAATATTACGACGCCACGGTGACGCAGCCCGAGCGGCTGGTCTGGGAGCTGATCGCCGACGGGCTGCGCGCCAACCCGGCCAGCCGCGCTTTGAACCACACGGCCATTGCCGGCACGGACGGCGACCGCGTGACGCTGGACACGCCCGAGGGCCCGCTGGCCCTGCGCCCGCGCATCGTCGTCAATGCCGGCGGCCCCTGGATCGACCGGATCAATGCCCAGCTTGGCCTGCCCTCGAAGCTGATCGGCGGCACCAAGGGCTCGCATATCCTGCTGGATCATCCCGAGCTGCTGGCGGCGCTGAACGGCCGCATGATCTATTTCGAGGCCGACGACGGCCGCATCTGCCTGGTCTTCGACTATCTGGGCCGGGCGCTGGTCGGCTCGACCGACATCCGCGCCGAGGATCCCGACAGCGTGACCTGCACGGAACCCGAGATCGACTATTTCCTTGCCGCGCTTGGCAGCCTGTTGCCCGGGTTGCGGTTCGACCGCAGCCAGATCGTCTATGCCTATGCCGGCATCCGGCCGCTGCCGAATTCCGAGGGCGTGGCGCCGGGGCTGATCAGCCGCGACCACTCGGCCCCGGTGGCCGAGCCCGAGGGGGGCCGGCGCTGGCCCGTGGTCTCGCTGGTCGGGGGCAAATGGACCACCTTCCGCGGCTTTGCCGAGGAGATAACGGACAGCCTGCTCGCGCGGCTGGGCCGCGTGCGGCAGGTCTCGACCCGCGGCCTGCCGATTGGCGGCGGCCGCGACCTGCCAAGCGATGCGGCGGCGCGGCAGGACTGGATCGCCCGCGCCTGCGCCCAGACCGGCGCCGATCCGGCACGGGCGGCGGAACTCCTGGACCGCTATGGCAGCACTGCGCTGCCGATCCTCGCGGCCGAGGGCGCGCGGCCCGAGCGGCTGGCCGATGCGCCGGGCTACAGCCTGGCGGAATTCGACTGGATGATCCGGCACGAGCAGGTCCGCAGCCTGGCCGATGTGGTGATGCGCCGCAGCGCCATCGCCGTCGCCGGCCGGCTCTCGGGCCGCGATCTGGACAGCATCGCCGCGCTTTGCGCCCGGGCGCTCGGCTGGGACGAGGCGCGCCGGGCGGCGGAGCTGGCCGCGACCCGGCAGATGCTGACCGCGCGTCATCGCCTGCGCCTGGGCTGAGCGGGGGGTTTTCCCGCGGCCCGCGCGATCCTATCTGCCAGGGATGGACGAATTCGACGCCCTCCTGCAGCGGCTTTCCCGGTCGCGGTTCCGCGCCCGCTTTCACCTTGGCGCGGCCGAGCGCGCCTATGCCGACAGCAAGGGCCGCGGTGCTATCGCCCGCCATGCCGGCGATTTCATCGCCACGCGGCTGGCGCCGGCCGAGCCGCGCAATGACGGCCGGCAGACGCCGATGCGCGGTCATCCGGTCTTCCTGGCCCAGCATGCCACCGCCTGCTGCTGCCGGTCGTGCCTGGCGAAATGGCACGGCCTGCCGCCCGGCCGCGCGCTGACCCCGTCCGAACAGGCGCGGCTGGTCACGCTGCTGATGCGCTGGATCGACCACGAGATGGGCTATGCGCCGCCCCAAGCCAGGCATGACGGCAATCCGGCCTGACCGGTAGCTCTCTCCTGTTGGAGAAAAGCCGCCGCTTGGCCGGCAATGATAAACCACGGTCAACTTTTCCTGGCTGCCCGAGCTTCGCATGCCGCCCGAAATGCTTGATCCATAATTGCGGAAACGAGGGCGGTGTGAGCACCTCCCCGAAAATCGGACAGTGACGTAAGCTCTGATCTTCCGTCTGCTGGTCTCCAAGAACGAGGAGAACAGACGATGTCGAAACGCAGGAACCATGACGCGGGCTTCAAGGCTCGCGTGGCGCTGGAAGCCGTGAAGGGCGAGCGCACCGTGTCGGAGCTGGCCGCGGAATACGGCGTGCATCCGACGATGATCCACCAGTGGAAGAAGGCGCTGCTCGAGGGGGCATCGGACATCTTCGAACGCGGCAGGAAGAAGAAGGCCGAGGTCGACGAGGAGACGGTGCGATCGCTGCACGCCAAGATCGGAGAGCTGGCCGTCGCCAACGATTTTTTGTCACGAAAGCTCAAGCCCTGGACCGGCAGGTGAGGCGCGGGATGATCGAACGCTCTCACCCCACGCTGTCGGTCGGGGCGCAATGCCGTCTGCTGTCGATCTCGCGGTCGTCGTTCTACTACGCACCGCAGGGCGAGACCGAGATGAACCTGGCGCTCATGCGGCTGATCGACCGTCAGTTCCTGGAAACCCCCTTCTACGGCGTCCAGCAGATGACCTGGCACCTGCAGAACGAAGGGCACCCAGTGAACATGAAGCGCATCCGGCGGCTGATGCGGCTCATGCGTCTGATGCCGATCTACCAGAAGCCCAACACCAGCAAGCCTGCGAAGGGGCACAAGACCTACCCCTATCTGCTGGGTGGCCTGCGGGTCGATCGGCACAACCATGCCTGGTGTGCCGACATCACCTATCTGCCGATGCGACGAGGCTTCCTCTACCTGGTCGCCATCATGGACTGGTTCACCCGCAAGGTGCTGGCCTGGCGCATCTCGAACACGCTCGAAGCCGACTTCTGCGTCGAGGCGCTGAACGAGGCGGTCCACCGCTTCGGCCCGCCCGAGATCATGAACACCGATCAGGGCTCGCAGTTCACGTCCTTCGCCTGGACCGACCGGCTGAAACGGATCGGCACCCGGATCTCGATGGACGGCAAGGGCCGGTGTCTCGACAACATCTTCATCGAGCGCCTTTGGCGGTCCCTGAAGTATGAGTGCGTCTATCTGCACGCCTGGGAGACCGGCTCGCAGGCGAAGGCGGGCGTTGGCCGATGGATCACCTTCTACAACCACCAGCGGCCCCACGCCGCCCATGGCGGACAGCCGCCCGCCGTGGTCTACTTCAACCAGATCGAAACCGATCAGCAGGGGCAGAGAGTAGCTTAAATCATCCCGGAAACTGTCCAAGAGATGGGGAGTAGCTCAGTGAAGCGTGACCTCTTCTGCCGCATGGCTCCCGGCCCGCTTCTCATTGTCGCAATGCCGTTACCTCGTCGAGCGTGGCCGAGCCGCCGCCCGCGAGCACCAGCCTTGCTCCGTCCGTCGTCATCTCGGCGCCTGTCACGCGGGTGTAGGCCTCGACTTCCTTGGTTTCGACGATCGTGCCATCTTTCGAACCTTCGATGCGGAAGCTGTACAATCCTTCGGGCAAAAGATCGCCATTGGCGCGCTTGCCTTGCCAATCGACCTCGCCCGAGCCGGTGCCGATGCTTTCACGCAGAACTTCATTCCCCTGCGCATCCAGGGTGACAAGCTCGATCTTGTCCACATCCGCCACGCTCTCGATTTGCAACGTCATCGGAGATTGATCGAACCAGACCGGCGCGCTGGTGCGGACCTCGCGGCCGATCCAGCCGGACAACTGGCCCAAGGCGCCGCCGCTGGTCCCCTCGAGCAACTGACTGAGCAACTGGTTGGTCTGAACCTGCTGCTCGACCCCCGAGAAGGTTGCCAGTTGCACCGCGAATTCCGTTCCCTCCATCGGGTTGAGCGGATCCTGGTTCTTGATCTGGGTCGTCAGCATCTTGAGGAAGGTTTCGAACTCGCTGTTCGTCCCGCTGCTTTCGGATGCGGTGCCCGTGCTGTTCTGGCTGCTGGAGTAGCCCACGCCTGTTGCCGCCGATATGCTTGCCATCTTCTGATCCTAGATTCTGATGTCGATTCGCCGATCCGCGATCGGCCGAGGTCTTGCCGGCACAACTTGCTCGGCGAGAATGTTGTTTAGATCGCGCTGGCCGGAGCCGCGCAGGTCGCGCACGAAATTGCTGCGGTCACGGCCTTCGTTCCCGCCCGAGAACGAGATGTCCGCTCCGAAAATGCCGGCATTGCGCAGTTCCTTGTCCAGCGTCTCCGCGTTGCGGCGCAAGAGATCAAAGGTCTCGGGGCGATCGGCGAAAACGGTCACGGCGGGCTTTTCGCCGGATGCGATCACCAGCCGGACCTTGCCCAACTCCTCGGGAGAAAGCGCGATCTCGACCACACCCTCCGCGCCTTCGGAAAGCTTCTCGCCCAGTTGCCGCAACAGGTGCCGCGGCTCGGTGGGAACCTGCGCGCGCATGCTGCCGTGGGCTTCCGGCGGTGCAGCTGCGGCCTTGCCCTCATGCATGGAAATCGCCACGGTTGTCTGGTCCGGCAGGTCGAATGACGCCGTCTTGTCAGGCTTGTCACCAGTTTGATTCACTGCCGGCTTTTCCGGCTGCGGCGCCTTGGCATCCACGGCTGGGCTCGCTTCACGTGGAGGCACCGGGTCGGCATATGATGCTGACACCGACTGGCTCGGCGCACTTTCACGGATTGTCGCTGTCGGTGCAGGCAATAGCTCTTGGGCGTCGGCTGATTCGTCTGGGCTGCTTTGGGCGACGGCGGCCGCTTGCATTGAAGCAGGCACCTGCCCTTCCTGACCAGCTGCGCCCAAGGACGTGCTCGGCAGCACGACATCCGTCCCGCCTCCGGTAACGACAGGAGGCGTTGCGCGTTCAACCGTGAGCGTGACGCCCTGTATCTCTTCTTCCGCGGGAAGAATCGCCGCATCGAGCGACGGTGAGACAAGGAGCGGCGCCTCGGGAACCGTGTCGAGTTCCGCCTGGTCTTCCGGATCCTGCGTTTCATCAATATCTTCGCTGTTCTCCTCCGCCGCGACATCTTCCTCCGCGACAGCCGTTTCCTCGAAAAGCGCCGCAAACGCGGAAGCACCCGAATCTTTGCCGCGCTCGGTCATGACCGGCGCCTGCCCCGGCGCCACAGCGCAGCCTTGCAAGCTCATGATTTCCATCCGCAGGCAACCTTTCCCAGCCGAACCGACTTGCGCGACATTGGCACAGGGTGATTACCAAATATTTACCGATCCCCCGTAAAGTCTTAGCTGTCGAAACTTTTATTCATCAGGAGGCTTTCTTGGATGTCAGCCCTATAGCCAGGATCAGCCAGCCGCCGCTGAAGAACGCGCGCGGCATGGCGGATGGCCTGGAGCAAGCGTTCCTTTCGGAAATGTTGAAATCCGCCGGCCCGCGCGAAGCCAGTGGCGAATTCGGCGGCGGCATAGGCGAATCGCAATTCGCGAGTATGCTGAATGACGCTTATGCGCAGGCAATCAGCGAACGCATCGACCTGAAGCTCATCCCCGGTGATGGAGGCGGGAAATGACCGAAGCACTGGCCTTTCTTGAACAGGCAAGGCGGCACCTGCTCGCCTCTGAACCGGACATCGCCCTTGAAAGGATAAAGGAATTCGAACAATCGCTGCTGGCTGGACAGGTCCGCAAGGACAGCGTGAATGCCTGTTCGCAGGCGCTGCTCGCCGTCCGGGCATTGGCCGATGCGGCGCGCGAGGGGGTTGCGGCCGCCCAACGCCAGCTCGCCGAGATATCGGCCCTGTCGCGCAAGCTTGATACCTATGATCGCGAGGGCCGGCGTATCGGCAGTCCGGTCGCGCAACCGCGGGAGAAACGATTTTGAATAAACTTGTTCCGACATTCGAATTGAAACGATGGCGGAATTCAGGATTTATTCATTCCAGACGGATACACCGGACAACGTGATGCAGATCACCGGGTCCGTCCCGCAGGTCAGAAGGCCGAACCTTGTAAACATGGGTAAAACAGCCCAATGAACGGAGATAAAAATGTCCAGCATTCTGACCAACAACAGCGCGATGGTGGCCCTTCAGACCCTGAAAGGCATCAACTCGAACCTGGCCAAGACCCAGGATGAGATCTCGACCGGCAAGAAGGTCGCCAACGCGCAGGACAACGCCGCCGTCTGGTCGATTTCGAAAGTGATGGAAAGCGACCAGAGCGTATTCAAGACCATTCAGAGCAACCTGAACCTGGCCGAAGCCGTCGTCACGACTGGCCGTGACGGTGCGGAACAGGTCGAAAAGCTTCTGAATGAAATGCGTTCTCTGGCCAGCGGCGCCGGCAGCGATGCCAGCGATTTTGCGACGATGAACAGCCAGATCGTCGCAAAGAAGGACCAGATCACCGCAATCGTGAACGCCAGCCAGTTGAACGGTGTCAACCTGCTGAAGACCAACCCCTTGGGCACCGCGACGGAGTTCTCGGTTCTGGCCTCGCTGGATCGCGAGTCCGGCACCGTAGGGACCACGGCGGTGTCCATCACCGTGGCCTCGGTCGACTTTGAAGCAGACATCGTCGGGGCGACCATCACGACGATTACCGACAGCGCTACCGCCATCGCGGCGATCGGTGATATCGAGGACCTTCTCGACATCGCCAAAACCGGCGCTGCCGATCTGGGCACCGCCGCCAAGCGGATCAATGACCAGTCGAACTTCGTCTCGAAACTGGCCGATAACTTGGCGGCTGGTTCGGGTGCACTGGTCGACGCCGACATGGAAGAAGCCTCAGCAAGGCTGCAGGCGCTTCAGACCCAGCAGCAGTTGGGTGTGCAGGCCTTGTCGATCGCCAACCAAGCGCCGCAGACCATCCTGTCGCTGTTCCGCTGATCTTGAAAGGGGCGCCCTCTCGGGCGCCCCTCGACCTGCCAAAGACCTAGAATGGGGGATCAAACGTGACTTTCGTCTCACTGAAAAGTCAACCTGCAAAATTCGGATCGCAGCATATTCAAACAGCGCGCGACCAGGAATACCTGGCATTTTCGCGTATCACTCGCCAATTGCAACAGGCCATCGACAGCGGCGATCGTCACGCAATGATCCAGGCAGCCTATGGGAACAATCAACTCTGGACCGTTCTGGCCGCCGATTTGGCTCAGCCCACCAATGCCTTGCCGGAGCAAGTCAAGGCAGGGTTGCTCTCGCTGGCGATATTTTCCATCAAGCGCGGACAGAAGGTGCTCTCGGAAAATGCATCGGCCGAACCGCTGATCGAAATCAACCTGAAGATCATGAAAGGCTTGCGCGGCGAGGTTCAGCCGTGACCGGGCTCATCCTGAAACTCGCTCCGAACGAGCGCGTCTTGATCAATGGCGCCGTTATCGAGAACGGCGAGAAGCGTGCAAAGATCTCGATCCGCACCCCCAATGCGAATGTCCTGCGCCTCAAGGATGCAATCCACCCGGACGAGGTGAACTCGCCTGTCTCACGCCTGTGCTACATCTGTCAGCTCGTCCTCAGCGGCGATGCGGATCGTGACGAAGGCCATCGGCAACTGCTGCTCGGTATCGAGCAGCTCTCGCATGTCTTTACCGATCCGGACAGCAGATCTGTCCTCGCCATGGCCACCGAGGCCACAGCGGAGCAGGATTACTACCGCACGCTCAAGCACATACGGGCCCTACTCTCGCGTGAGAAGCGTCTCCTGGCGGTGTATAGGTCATGACATACAATGTTCAGGTCGGGTCTGGCGGTTACGTCGGCTGGAAGATACTCGAACGCAGCATGGCGCGTCAGAAAGAGGTTTTCTCGCAAACTGTCTCCGAGAAATCGGTCAAGGAATATTTCACGAAAAACATCTCCAGCATCAGCAGTGCGGATGATCTTGTCGGAAACTACAAGCTTCTTACCGTAACGCTGCGTGCATTCGGCCTGGACGCTGACATAAATAACCGCTTTTTCATCAAAAAGGTTCTCGAAGCAGATCCGAACGACGAATCGAGCTTGGTCAACAGGCTGGCTGACAAGCGCTACCTGAAGATGAATCAAGAAATGAAGCTGAGCAGCTCCGCTTCATCGGGGACCGTCGACGCCGCCGCGATCATCACGAAATACGACGATCGTTCTTTCGAGAAAAACATTGGTGAGCGCTATCCGGAAATCGAGCTGGCGTTGAACGCGCAGCGAGAGCTGCCGAGCCTTGCATCTTCGGAAACCAGCGACAATGCGAAATGGTACCAGATTCTCGGCTCCAAGTCCTTGCGCCAGGTATTTGAAGTCGCCTATGGTCTTGGCAGCAGTTTCTCCGCGCTTCCCATCGACCGACAGCTTTCCGAAATCAAGTCGAAGACAGAGCAGTTCACAGGATCCGATTCAGCAGCCCAGTTCGAATCATCCACCTCTGTGGATTCGCTTGTTCGAAGGTATCTTTTGCGCAACCAGATCCAGGCATCCGCCACAGCATCGAGCCATGCAAATGCCCTCACCTTGCTAAGGGGGTGATCCAAGCATCGGGACGCCAAGGGATACTCGGGAACTGCAACAGATCGGTTACTGCGGAAACTGCAACGCAGTCCGGGGATTGCAAGGACAGAAAGGCAGAAGGTACGGCAGAGGAGCGCCGGAGACAGGGCAGGAATGACGCCGCCCAAAAGCAGCGTCAAAGCCGTGATGTCGGCGCATCGGCGGTATCGCCCCTTATTCGTAAAGATCCTTGAACCTCTCGCGCAGCAGATTCTTCTGGACCTTGCCCATGGTGTTGCGCGGCAGCTCGTCGACGACGACAACGCGCTTGGGCAGCTTGAAGCGCGCAAGCCGGCCTTCCAGCGCCGCCAACACCTCGGGCTCCGAGGGCGGCGCCGGGCCGACCAGAACTGCGGTGACGCCCTCGCCGAATTCGCGGTGCGGCAGGCCGATCACTGCGCTTTCCGTCACCCCGGGCAGGGCATCGATCTCGGCCTCGATCTCCTTCGGATAGACGTTGTAGCCGCCGGTGATGATCAGATCCTTGCCGCGCCCGACGATGTGGACATAGCCGCGCTGGTCGATCTTGCCCAGGTCGCCGGTGATGAAGAAGCCGTTCGCGCGCAACTCGGCCGCGGTCTTTTCCGGCATCTGCCAGTAGCCTGAAAACACGTTCGGGCCGCGCACCTCGATCATGCCGATCTCGTCTCGTGGCAATTCGGCGCCGGTCTCGGGATCGGTGACGATGATCTCGATTCCCGGCAGTGGCAATCCGACGGTGCCGGCGATGCGCTCGCCCTCATAGGGGTTCGAGGCATTCATGTTGGTTTCCGTCATGCCGTAGCGTTCCAGGATCGCGTGGCCGGTCCGGGCCTGCCATTCGCGATGCGTCTCGGCCAGAAGCGGCGCCGAGCCCGAGATGAACAGCCGCATCCCCTTGGCAGTCTCGGCCGTCAGCCGGTCGTCCTGCAACAGCCGCACGTAAAAGGTCGGCACGCCCATCAGCACGGTGGCGCGGGTCATTGCCTCGAAGATGCGGTCCACGTCGAAGCGGGGCAGGAAGATCATCGAGGCGCCCGAGAACAGCGTCACATTGGTCGCGACGAACAGCCCATGCGTGTGAAAGATCGGCAGCGCGTGGATCAGCACGTCCTCGGCCGAATAATGCCAGGCCTCGCGCAGCGCCAGGGTATTCGAGACCAGGTTGCCATGCGTCAGCATCGCGCCCTTCGACCGCCCGGTCGTCCCCGAGGTATAGAGCAGCGCCGCAAGGTCGTCCGCCTTGCGCGGCACGGTGGCGAATTCCGACACGGCGGCATCCGCCGCATCGGCGAGCGAGCCCCGCCCGTCGCTGTCCAGCGTCATCAACCGGGCGCCCGCCGCTTCGGCGATGGGGGCCAGCGCATCGGCGCGCGCCGGATCGCAGACGAAGACGCGCGGACGCGCATCGCCGACGAAATAGTCGATCTCGGCCGGGGTGTAGCCGGTGTTCAGCGGCAGGAACACACCACCTGCGCGCACGGTGGCAAGGTAGAGCACGATCGCCTCGACCGATTTTTCCACCTGCGCGGCAACGCGGTCGCCGGGCTCCACGCCCAGCGACACCAGCGCATTGGCCATCCGCCCGGTGCAGGCGACCAGATCGGCGTAGCGGATGCGCTCGCCGGCCGGGGTTTCGATCGCGGTGGCCTCGGGGTCGGCGATGCCGCGCTCCAGGATGTCGAAAAGGTTCTCGCTCATGCGCCGGTCCTTTCAGGCGTTCGGTTGGGCAAGGGCGCGGCCGACCGCGGCCGAGGCGGCGACATCGCCGCGCTCGGCATAGCCCTCGTGATTGGCCTCGATGCGCTCGAGGTCATAGAGATAGTTAACCATCAGCCCGTGCGATTGCCGCAGCCCATTCTGCGAGACATCGCCCAGGTGGTTCAGCCGCTCCAGCCGGGCGCCATTGCCGAGGTGGAAGCGGGCGACCGGGTCGATCACCCGGCCGCGGCCATCGCGGGCGGCCAAGAAATAGCTGGCAGCGGCGGCCAGCAGCGGCGCGCGCAGCGCCTCGGCCAGCGCCGGGTCCAGGTGCCAGTCGGGCCGGTCCAGCGCCGCGAAAGCCAGCCGCTGGTCGGCGTCGATCAGCTCGGAGTTCGCGTCGGCGCGCTGTTCCGCCAGCCAGCCGGCAAAGCCCGGCACCGGCGACAGGGTGACGAAGGTCCGGATGCCGGGCAGTTCGGCCTTCAGCTCCTCGACCACCTGCTTAATCAGGAAATTGCCGAAGCTGACCCCAGCGAGCCCGCGCTGGGTGTTCGAGATCGAATAGAACACCGCCGTATCCGCGCGCTCTGCGGCGATGGGCTTGCGATCTAGGTCCAGCAGCCCCGCGACATGGCCGGGGATCTCGCGCGTCAGCGCCACCTCGACGAAGATCAGCGGCTCATCGACCAGCTGCGGGTGAAAGAAGCCATAGCAGCGCCGGTCGGTCGGCTGCAGGCGGTTGCGCAGGTCGTCCCAGTTCTGGATCGCATGCACCGCCTCGTAGCGAATGATCTTTTCCAGGATGCTCGCCGGCGTGTCCCAGTCGATGTGGCGCAGGCCCAGGAAGCCGCGGTTGAACCAGCTGGCGAAGAGATGCGCGAAATCCGCATCGACTCGGCGCAGGGCGGGCGTGTCCTTGAGATGGCGCAGCAATTCCTCGCGCATCCGCACCAATGCCGCCGTGCCGCCGGGGGCGAGGTTCAGCCGCCGCAGCAGCTCCTGCCGCCGGGGCTCGCTGGCGATGTGCAGCACCTCGACGGCAGCCGGGTCGCGTTGCAGGGTGTCGAGCGCCCGGGCCACGGCCTCGGCATCGGGGCCGAAGCGCTCGGCCAGGGTGACCAGGAAGGCCAGCCGCTCGGCCGGATCGGCGCGCTGGAAGGCGTCGAGCAGCCCCTGCGCCAGCGCCACGCCCGAAGCCTCGCCGCGCCGCGACAACAGCGCCTCGGCCAGTTCGGAAAGCTCGGGCGCTTCCGGCACCGCCCCGCCGTCCCGCCGGCCCAGCAGCCGCCGGGTGCGGTCGGTCAGCGACTCGAACAGCTCGGAAAGGAAGGCCGGGCGTGGTGGGGCGCGGCGGGTCGAGGGTGTCATGTCACGGGCCTCCGTTCGACAGGGCCGCCGGGCTCAGCCCGGCAGCAGGACAAAGATCATCCAAAGCACCACCGGCGCAAGCACGGTGACAAGCGCGCCATAGCCCAGCAGCTGGCGGAAGAACCCCTGCCGGTCGACGCCGCGCGCATTGGCCAGCACCAGCGCGCCATTGGTCGAGAACGGGCTGACGTCGACGATGGTCGAAGCGACCGCCATGCCGGCGATGAAGCCGATGGCGCCGACGCCGGTCCCTGCCTGCAGGAACGGCACGGCCAGCGGGATCAGCGAGCCGAGCACCGCCGTGGATGAGGCGAAGGCCGAGACCACCGCGCCGATGAAGAACAGCATCAGGGCCGCCAGCATGGGCGAGGCCATGCCCGCCACGCTTTCGCCGACATAATCGATGGTGCCCATGTGTTCCAGCACCGCGACATAGGTCGAAACCCCGGTGATCAGCATGATTTCCGGCCAGGCGACCTGGGCCATGGCGCGTTTCTGCATCGTCGGTGCCCAAAGCGCCAGCGCCAGGCCGATGGTCAGCGCGACGAAGCCGATGTCGAGGTTGAAGGCCAGGACCAGCACCGCCAGCGCCACCAGCCCGGCCAGCGTGGCGATCTGATAGGGGGTGCCGTCGGGCTGGTCGGCCTCCTCGGCTTCGGCGACCAGCCGGTTCGACGTGCCGCCGCCTTCCTCGCCGATGCGCCGGCTCAGCGCCTCGGCCTCGCTATCGCCAAAGATCTGCGGACCGGTGGCGGGGCGGGCGATCTCGACATGCGGCACGGTGACCGGCTCGACGCTGTCGCGCGCCGCCATCAGCTTGCGCCCGCCCAAGACCGCGAAAAGGATCAGCGCCACCGCCGCATTGACCAGGAAGCTGGCGGCAAAGGTGGTCATCTCGCTGAGCGGCAGGCCGGCCTTCTGCACCACGCCATTGGTGATGCCGCCATAGATGCTGATCGGCGAAAAGCCCCCGGCCTGGGCGCCATGCACCACCATCAGGCCCATCAGCAGCGGCGAGATCTGGTAGCGAAAGGCGAAACCCAGCGCGATGGGCGCGACGATGGCGACGGCGCCGGGGCTGACCGCACCCACCGCCGTCAGCACGGCCGAGATGCCGAACATGATCCACGGAATCGCCGCGATGCGCCCCTTGACCGCGCGCACCGCCATGCGCACCAGCCAGTCGATGGTGCCGTTGTTCTGCGCCAGCGCGAACAGCCAGGTGATGCCCACCAGCGTCAGGAACAGCCCGCCCGGAAAGCCGGCGATGATGTCCTTGGTGGTCTGGCCGGCCATCAGCGTGCCGACCAGGAAGGCGCCGACAAAGGCCAGCACGCCCATGTTGATCGGCCAGATCGTCGCGACGACGAACATGGCGACCAGGGCATAGATCGAAATCAGATAGGGGGTCATGCGCGGCTCCTCCTCCTTGCATCCTTGGGCGAGCCCTCCCAAGCCCGCGAATCCCTTCCCGGTGTTATACATCCGGCCTTGGGTTGTTGTATATAACAGACTTGGCCATGGATAAATCTTTGCCGGCTCCCTATTCTTGCACAAAGGGGGGACCATGGCCGCGATTCCGAACACGCTCCGCATCCGCAACGCGCTGGAGAATGCCATCGTCGAAGGCGTCTATCTGCCCGGCGCGCGGCTCGATCCCGAGGCGCTGGAGCGCGAATTCGAGGTCTCGCGCACCCCGATCCGCGAGGCGCTGCACCAGCTTCAGGCCTCGGGCCTGGTGCGGGTCGTGCCCAAGCGCGGCACCTTCGTCACCGAATGGACGCCGAGCGAGCTGGCCGAGCGCTTCGAGGTCATGGCCGAGGTCGAGGCGAGCTGCGGCCGCCTGGCCGCCCGCCGCATCACCGAGGCCGAGCTGGCCGCGCTGGAGCAGGTCCACCGGGACTGCCGCCGCCATGCCGAGGCCGGCGAGGTCGAGGCCTATTACGCCCGCAATTCGGATTTCCACCATTGCATCTATCGCGCGACCCACAACGCCTTTCTCGAGCGCGAGGCGTCGCGGCTGCATGCCATGCTGCAACCCTACCGGCGCATGCAGCTGAAGGTCAGGAACCGCATGGCGCGTTCGTTCGCCGAACATGACGCGGTGGTCGCGCATATCCGCGCCGGCGACGCCCAAGCCGCCGCCACCGCCCTGCGCGACCATGTCATCGTCCAGGGCGACCGTTTCCACGACCTGATCGCCGCGATGCGCAAGGGCTAGGGGTGGAGCCTCAATAGGGTGTCCCCTGTTCGGCTGAGGCGACTGATTGGTGTTTTTGAGTTTAAGCTGCGGTGCGGCCTGTGCCAATTGTAGCGTTGGAGCCAGATCGGAGACCGGCCGATGCAATAGGCTCGCCAGGACTGCGGGGCTCGATGTGGGCTCCGTCGCCGGGCCGGACCTGCGGTGAATGAAGTTGAGGCATCAGCAGCACCGACCGCGCATTCCGGTGAGCAGGCTTCCGGTCGAGACGACCATCGCGCAGGGCCGAAGAAGCGCGCAAGGCTCATGCGCTCGATCGGCTTCTGCAGCATGGCCTCGGCTTGCTCGCCGAACTGTCCGCACATCACCGACCGCATCGGTCGTGACGGCCCGGCCGGAGCACTCGCGTCGCCCCATGCCGCGCCTCTTCGCAGATGTCCGTCTGCTTGCGTTCGCCGTCCTGCATGACGGTCACATGACAGGCTGCGGGGGGGCTCCGCGGATCCGGCATATTTCGGTCGCCACTGGCTCCTCCTCGTGGGTTCGGCGCGTCGTGGTGCGCAAACTCACGGTGCGAGCACCCAGCGGATGGCCATGGCCACAAGGCCGAGGGCCAGGACGCTGGCGGTCCAGATCGCGGCCATCCAGGCCAGCCGCTTCCACAGCGGGGCCTCGCCCGCCATCAATGGTAGCCGTGCGTTCCGACCTTGCCGCGGAACACCCAATAGGCCCAGCCGGTGTAGGCCAGGATGATCGGGATGATGAACACGGCGCCGGCCAGCATGAAGGACTGGCTGCGCGGCGGCGCGGCGGCGGCCCAGATCGTCACCGAGCGCGGCACCGCATAGGGAAAGATGCTGATGCCCAGCCCGACGAAGCACAGCAGGAACAGGGCAAGGAGCATCAGGAAGGGCAGCCGCTCGGCCCCGGCAGCCAGGCTGCGCAGCAGCACGAAGGCGCAGATCGCCACCAGCAGCGGCACCTGCGCCGTCAGCAGCACGCCCGGGAAGTCGAACCAGCGCCGCCAGTAGTCGTAATTCAGGAAGGGCGTCGCGGCGCTGACCGCGATCAGCATGGCGATCATGGCCGGGACAAGCAGATGCACCATGCGCCGGGCATGGCTCTGGGCGCCGCCCTCGGTCTTCCAGTTGAGCCAGGCCGCGCCAAGCGCCGCATAGCCCGTCAGCAGCGCCACCCCGGTCAGCAGGCTGAACGGGCTGAGCCAGTCCAGCCAGCCCCCGGCATAGGCGCCTTCCCGGACCCGGATGCCCTGCAGGATGGCGCCGAGCGCGATGCCCTGCGACAGCGCCGCCACCACCGAGCCGACGTTGAAGGCCAGGTCCCAGAAGGCGCGGTGGCGGGGATCGCGCCAGCGGAACTCGAAGGCGACGCCGCGAAAGATCAGGCCCAGCAGCATGGCGATCATCAGCGGATAGGTGGCGGGCAGGATGATGGCATAGGCCAGCGGAAAGGCCGCCATCAGCCCGCCGCCGCCCAGCACCAGCCAGGTCTCGTTGCCGTCCCAGACCGGCGCGATGGAATTCATCGCCTGGTCGCGCTCCGGGCCGACCTTCAGCGTCGGGAACAGGATGCCGATGCCCAGGTCGAACCCGTCCATGACCACATAGGCGAAGACGGCAAAGCCGATGATCAGCGCCCAGACGACGGTCAGGTCGATGCTTTCCATGTCAACGCTCCTTGCTGGCGGTGGCGGGCGCGGGCGTGATCCCGGCGGCGCGCTGCGGCTGGGGCGGTGGCTCGGCCTCGTCCGGCTGCGGCGGCTTGGCCATCAGGCGCAGCAGGTAATAGATCCCCGCCCCGAAGGCGAAGAAATAGACCACGACGAAGGCGATCAGCGAGGTCGCGACGGCGGGCGCGGCCAGCGGCGAATGCGACTCGGCTGTGCGCAGCAGGCCATAGACGGTGAAGGGCTGGCGGCCGACCTCGGTGGTGACCCAGCCCGCGATCACCGCGACGAAGCCCGCAGGCCCCATGACCAGCGCCGCCCGGTGCAGCCAGCGCCAGTCGAAAAGCCCGCCGCGCCAGCGCGCGAACAGGCTCCAGAGCCCCAGTCCCAGCATGGCGAAGCCCAGGCCGACCATGATGCGGAAGGACCAGAAGACGATGGCCACGGGCGGCCAGTCCTCGCGCGGGAAATCGCTCAGCCCCGGCAGGGCGGCGTCCGGATCGTGCTTCAGGATCAGCGAGCCGAGCTTCGGCACCTCGATGGCGTAATCGACGCGCGCGGCCTCGCTGTCGGGCATGCCGAACAGGATCAGCGATGCGCCCTCGGGGCTGGGCTCGTAATGGCCCTCGATGGCCAGGATCTTGGCGGGCTGGTGCTCCAGCGTGTTCAGCCCATGCGCGTCGCCGACCAGGACCTGGATCGGCGCGACGATGGCCGCCATCCACATCGCCATCGAGAACATCTTGCGCGCGCCGGGATTGGCGCGGTCGCGCAGCAGGTGCCAGGCCCCGACCGCCCCCACCGCCAGCGCCGTGGTCAGATAGGCGGCGATGACCGTATGCACCAGCCGGTAAGGGAAACTTGCGGTAAAGACGATGGCCCACCAGGACGGTCCCGGCACGAATTGCCCCTGCTCGGTGACCAGATGCCCCGCCGGGGTCTGCATCCAGCTGTTCGCCGCCAGGATCCAGGTGGCCGAGATCAGCGTCCCCAGCGCGACCATGCAGGTGGCCAGGAAATGCAGCCCCTTGCCGACCTTGTTCATCCCGAACAGCATCACGCCCAGGAACCCCGCCTCGAGGAAGAACGCCGTCATCACCTCATAGGCCATCAGCGGGCCGATCACCGGCCCGGCCTTTTCCGAAAACACCGACCAGTTGGTGCCGAACTGATAGGACATCACCACGCCCGACACGACGCCCATGCCGAACGCCACCGAAAAGATCTTCAGCCAATAGCGGAACAGGTTGGCATAGACGCCCTTGCCCGTGCGCAGCCACAGCGCCTCGAGCACCATCAGATAGCTCGCCAGCCCGATCGAGAAGGCCGGGAAGACGAAGTGGAACGAGACCGTGAAGGCGAATTGCACACGGGCCAGGACGACGGCATCCAGATGTTCAAGCATGGCTGCCCCTCCGGGGGATCAGGTGGCGATGCGAACGGGAATGGATTTCGCGGCGGGCGTGCCGCTGATCCGGTCCATGTATCAAGCGGCAGAGGCGGATTCGGTTCCGATATTATCCCGCGACAAAACCGCGCGGCATCGGCAGGGACGACCGCCAGCCCCGCGATCCGCCGCAGCAGCCCGTCGCAGCTGATCGTGTCCAGAGCCACCCGCCGGCCGTCGGCAAGGCCGCGCGCGACGATGTCGGCCGCATCCATGAACAGCAGCATCCGATCGTTGGTGTCGTGGGAACGGCTCGCAGGCAGCCGCAGCAGCCGGGGGGCGTTGACCTTGGCCGCGCCGCGTCCAAGCCTTGGCGGGATGGTGACAGGCCTTGCAGACTTGCGGTCGGGCATCGGTGCGGTTCTTTCTATCGGGCCGGACGAGACCCCTGCCCGCTTGCCAAGCCCGCGATGCCTGCCCGGCGCGCTGGCCGGCCATGGCAAGGTGCTGTCTCTGCGGCAGATCCGGCTTCAGCGAGATGTCTGCCGCGCTTCGGCACCATGAACGAGCCCACTACGGCAACATCGTCCCTCGGGACCAATGCCGGGGGATCGGCCGGCTACCGCAGCGATAGACCATGCGCACGAAGGTGATCGGCCGGCCTTCCCAGAAAATCTGCCGTTCGTGTCGGCCTTGCGCTTGCGCTCGGTGATGCCGTCCTCGACCAGTTCGCGCATGGCGCGGTGGCGCCTATGATGCGCATGACGCGCGCCGCCATCGTCAACCTGCTGGCCTGCCTCATGTCGAAATGGCGCAGATGAAGGGGCTGCGCTGGCGGGCGATCGCCGTGGCCGATTTCCACGGCCCGCCCGCCGGCATGCTGGCGGTTCGGGAAAGCCGGATAGTGGCCGATCCGGTCCCGGGCAAGCCGAGATGCTGCCGATCGGGCGGCGTCACGCAGCGCCCCGGGGACCGGGATCAGCCCTGCCGCGTCGGATCGAAGCGCAGCAGGCGAAGGGCGTTCAGCGTCACCAGCACCGTCGCCCCGGTATCGGCCAGGATGGCGATCCAGAGCCCGGTGATGCCCAGGATCGAGGTGACCAGGAACACCGCCTTCAGCCCCAGCGCGATGCCGACGTTCTGGCGGATGTTGCCCATGGCCGCCCGCGCCAGCCGGATCAGCGCCGGCACGTCCTCGACCCGGTCGCGCAGGATCGCCGCATCGGCGGTTTCCAGCGCCACGTCGGTGCCCGAGCCCATGGCGATGCCGACACCGGCCTGTTTCAGCGCCGGGGCGTCGTTGATGCCGTCGCCGATCATCATCACGCCCGCCTCCGCCTGCAGGCTGCGGATGGCGGCGAGCTTGTCCTCGGGCAGCATCTCGGCGCGGAAGTCGATGCCCAGCTGGCCGGCGATGGCCTCGGCGGTGCGGGGGTTGTCGCCGGTCAGCATCAGGGGCGCGATGCCCAGGGCGCGCAGCTGCGCCATGGCCGCGGCGGCATCGGCGCGCGGCTCGTCGCGCAGCGCGATCAGGCCCAGGGGCGCGGCCTCGCGGAACACCGCGACCACGGTCTTGCCCTGCGATTCCAGGGCGGCGGCCCGGTCGGCATGGCCGGGCGCGATACCGCCCGCCGCATGCGCGTGGCGGGGCGAGGCCACCCAGGCCAGGCTGCCCCCGACCCGCGCCTCGGCACCCTTGCCGGGCAGCGCGCGGGCCTCGGTGGCCGGCGGCGGGGCGATACCGGCGGCCTCGGCCCGCGCCAGGATCGCCCGCGCCAGCGGGTGGTTTGATCCCGCCTCGACCCCGGCCGCGACCGCCAGCAGCTCGGCCTCCGAAACGCCAGGGCCGGGCAGCAGGTCGGTGACCTGCGGCTTGCCATGGGTCAGTGTGCCGGTCTTGTCGAAGGCGACGCGGCTGACCCCGGCCGCCGCCTCGATCACCGCCCCGCCCTTCATCAGCAGGCCCTTGCGCGCCCCCGCCGACAGCGCCGAGGCGATCGAGGCCGGGACCGAGATCACCAGCGCGCAGGGGCAGCCGATCAACAGCAGCGCCAGGCCGCGATAAACCCAGGTGCCCCAGTCCTGGCCCAGGACCAGCGGCGGCAGCAGCATGACCAGCGCGGCCAGGGCGACGATCGCCGGCATGTACCAGCGGCTGAAGCGGTCGATGAAACGCTCGGTCGGGGCGCGGGCCTCCTCGGCCTCTTCGACCAGGCGGATGATGCGGGCGATGGTGTTGTCGGCCGCCTCGCGCCCGACGCGCAGGCGCAGGGCGGCTTCGGTGTTGATGGCCCCGGCGAAGACCGCCTCGCCCGGCCCGCGCGTCACCGGCACGCTTTCGCCGGTGACCGGGCTTTCGTCGATGCCGCTGCTGCCCTCGACGATCTCGCCATCGGCAGGGATGCGGTCGCCGGGCCGGACCAGCACGACCTGGCCGATGCGCAGGGTTTCGGCCGGCACCTCGCGCGTGCGGCCGTCCTGCTCCAGCAGCGCGGTCTTGGGCACCAGCGCGCCCAGGGCGCGGATGCCGTCGCGGGCCTTGCCGGCGGCGACGCCTTCGAGCAGTTCCCCGACCGCGAACAGGAAGACGACCAGCGCCGCCTCTTCGGCCGCGCCGATGACCAGGGCGCCGACGGCGGCGATGGTCATCAGGCCTTCGATGGTGAAGGGCTGGCCCATGCGCAGCGCCTGGAAGGCGCGGGCCGCGACCGGGGCGACGCCGATCAGGCAGGCGGCGAGAAAGGCCCAGGCGCCGATGCGGGCCGAGCTCAGCAGCTCGACCGCCCAGGCCAGCGCCAGGAGCGCGCCGGTCAGGATCACCAGCCGGCCCTTGCCGGTGCGATACCAGGGCAGGCCGCGCTCGGCCGGGGCGTCGTGGCTGTGGCCATGGCCGGTCCCGAGCTGCGGCGCGCCGTGGTCGTGGCCGTGGCCATTGCAGCAGCTTTCCTGCGCGCCCTGCCCGTGTCGCGGCGCCTCGGTGCCGCGCGGCGCGATGCGATAGCCAAGCTTGCGCACGGTTTCCTCGACCGCATCGGCCGAGCCGGCGGGGGCGAGATCCAGGCTCAGCCGCTCGGCCATCAGCGCGACGCTGACGCCGCTGACGCCGGGCAGGCGTTCCACGGCCCGGGTCACCTTCAGGGTGCAGGCGGCACAATCCATGCCGCTGACCGTCCATTCGCGCCGTGTCGTCTGATCCATCGCCGTCTCTCCTGCCCGGCCTTTGCCGGGGCCGCGTAACTCCATCGATTCGGAAATCTAGGGGCTCTAGCAACTAGAGCTTCAAGAGGTTTCATGCCGGACCGTTCTTGGACTCCGAGCCCGAGCGCCGCGGCGCGATGACCCGACTCTTTCCGCATGTCGTAACCGATTCGCCGTTTCCGAGCAGCCCAGACCCATTTGCCGGGATGAAACGGCGGGTCGATCGCGCCGACCGAAAAGGGCTCATTTGGACAGAATGTACCAGTTTGACCGTCCAACCCGCCTGCTCCATGGCCAGAATGTCCACATATTGGGCGGCCGCGTCGCGGCAGGCGGACAATGTTGCCAACCAACATACTGATATAAATCAATAAAACATTGACAGCCAGAGCCAATATGGCGTTCCTGCACTTGGGGAGCATCGTCGGAACGCTTCGTGCGGGCACCGGCCGTCAGGGGAAGGGAGGAAATGATGCGTCATTCCAGCATGCCGGCACGGCCGCAGCCAGCGGCGCCAATTGCCCGGCGGGCCGCGGCCTGCCTCAAAGCGCGACCCTGTCCAGGGGTGTGAGCTGCATCGCGGCCGGCTCCGCGGCGCCTCGTACCGCCGCGCGCATCGCGCCGCACAGATCTCTGACATCGGACGGAATCGACCGGGCCGGCGGGTGAAGCCGGCCGGCGGGTGATCGTTTAGGCACAACCTTCAGCACCAAGAACATCATCATGGCATACAAGAGCGACTCGGAAATCGCCTCGGAGGCGGCCAAGCTGCCGATCCGGGACGTCGCGGCAAAGCTCGGCATCGCGGTCGAGGACATGCTGCCCTATGGCCACGACAAGGCCAAGATCAGCCGGCAGTTCATCGACGGGCTGGCCGACCGGCCCTCGGGCAAGCTGGTGCTGGTCACGGCGATCAACCCGACCCCGGCCGGCGAGGGCAAGACCACCACCACGGTCGGCCTGGGCGACGCGCTGAACCGCATCGGCAAGCGCGCCTGCATCTGCATCCGCGAGGCCAGCCTCGGGCCGAATTTCGGCATGAAGGGCGGCGCGGCGGGCGGCGGCTATGCGCAGGTGATCCCGATGGAGGACATGAACCTGCATTTCACCGGCGATTTCCACGCCATCACCAGCGCCCACAACCTGCTGTCGGCGATGATCGACAACCATATCTATTGGGGGAACGAGCAGCAGATCGACCTGCGCCGCGTGGTCTGGCGCCGGGTGCTGGACATGAACGACCGCGCCCTGCGCCAGATCACCTGCTCGCTGGGCGGCGTGACCAACGGTTTCCCGCGCGAGACCGGCTTCGACATCACCGTCGCCTCGGAGGTGATGGCGATCCTGTGCCTGGCGACCGATCTCGACGACCTGGGGCGGCGGCTGGGCGACATGATCGTCGCCTATCGGCGCGACAGGACGCCGGTCTATTGCCGCGACATCAAGGCGGACGGCGCGATGGCCGTGCTGCTGAGGGACGCGATGCAGCCCAACCTGGTGCAGACGCTGGAGCACAACCCGGCCTTCGTGCATGGCGGCCCCTTCGCCAATATCGCCCATGGCTGCAATTCGGTGATCGCCACCACCACGGCGCTGAAACTGGCCGATTACGTGGTGACCGAGGCCGGCTTCGGCGCCGACCTGGGGGCCGAGAAATTCTTCGACATCAAATGCCGCAAGGCCGGGCTGAAGCCGGACGTGGCGGTGATCGTCGCCACGGTGCGCGCGCTGAAGATGAACGGTGGCGTCGCCAAGGCGGAGCTCGCGGCCGAGAATGTCGAGGCGCTGCGCAAGGGCTGCGCCAATCTGGGCCGCCATATCGCCAACATGAAATCCTTCGGCGTGCCGGTGGTCGTCGCGGTCAACCATTTCGCCGGCGATACCGAGGCCGAAATTCGCGCGTTGCAGGACTATGCCAGGGCGCGCGGGGTCGAGGCGATCCTGTGCAGGCACTGGGCCGAGGGCTCGGAAGGCGCGGTCGATCTGGCGCAGAAGGTCGTGCAGATCGCCGAGGCGGGCGGCGCGGAATTCGCCCCGCTCTATCCCGACGACCTGTCGCTCTTCGCCAAGATCGAGACCATCGCCAAGCGCATCTATTATGCCGACGCGGTGCTGGCCGATACCGCGATCCGCAACCAGCTGAAGGAATGGGAGGACCAGGGCTATGGCCACCTGCCGATCTGCATGGCCAAGACCCAGTACAGCTTCACCACCGACCCGGATCGGCGCGGCGCGCCCGAGGGCCATTCCGTGCCGGTCCGCGAGGTGCGGCTGGCCGCCGGCGCCGGCTTCGTCGTCGTCATCTGCGGCGAGATCATGACCATGCCCGGACTGCCCCGGCAGCCCGCGGCCGAGGCGATCGGGCTGAACGGCGCGCGCGAGGTCGTCGGTCTGTTCTGACCGCCCGCCCCTTGCCCGTGCCAGGCGAACCAGCGCGGTCGCCTGCCCGCGCTGCGGGACCGGGCGCATCATCAGGAAAGGAAGACAATGAACGCCAAGATCATCGACGGCAAGGCCTTCGCAGCGACGGTCCGGGACCGGGTTGCCGCGGCCGTGGAACGGCTGAAGGCGGACGCCGGCATCACCCCCGGACTGGCGGTCGTGCTGGTGGGCGAGAACCCGGCCAGCGAGGTCTATGTCCGCTCCAAGGGCAAGGCGACGCTGGAGGCGGGGATGAACTCCTATGAGCACAAGCTGGATGCCGATACCTCGGAACAGGACCTGCTGGCGCTGATCGAGCGGCTGAACAACGACCCCGCGGTGCATGGCATCCTGGTGCAGCTGCCGCTGCCGGCGCATCTGGACCCTGACGTGGTCATCAACGCCATCGACCCGGCGAAGGATGTGGACGGGTTCCATATCTCGAATGTCGGGCTGCTGGGAACCGGGCAGAAATCCATGGTGCCCTGCACGCCGCTGGGCTGCCTGCTGATGCTGCGCGAGCATCACGGCTCGCTCTCGGGCCTGAACGCGGTCATCGTCGGCCGCTCGAACATCGTCGGCAAGCCGATGGCGCAGCTGCTGCTGGGCGACAGCTGCACCGTGACCATCGCGCATAGCCGGAGCCGGGACCTGGCCGAACTCTGCCGCAACGCCGACATCCTGGTCGCGGCGGTCGGCCGGCCGCAGATGATCCCCGGCGACTGGGTGAAGCCCGGCGCCACGGTGATCGACGTCGGCATCAACCGCATCGAGAGCGAGGGCAAGACCCGGCTGGTCGGCGACGTGGATTTCGACAGCGCCGCGGCGATCGCGGGCGCCGTCACCCCGGTCCCGGGCGGCGTCGGGCCGATGACCATCGCTTGCCTGCTGGCCAATACGCTGACCGCCTGCTCGCGGGCGAATGGGCTGGCCGAACCGGAAGGGCTGACCTCCTGACCGGGGGGCGGCGAAGTCGAACCGAAGGAAGAAGGAATCCGCCATGAGCTTTCACGTTACCGACCCCGCCCCCGCCCGCCTGAACCGCAGCGAGCTTGCGGTTCCCGGCAGCCAGCCGAACATGTTTGAAAAGGCTGCGAAATCCGACGCCGACGTGGTGTTTCTCGACCTCGAGGACGCGGTGGCGCCGGATGAAAAACCGCAGGCGCGCAAGAACATCATCAAGGCCCTGAACGAGCTCGACTGGGGCAAGAAGACCATGTCGCTGCGAATCAACGGGCTCGACACGCATTACATGTATCGCGACGTCGTGGACGTGGTCGAACAGGCCGGCGAGCGGCTGGACCTGATCATGATCCCCAAGGTCGGCACCGCCGCCGATGTCTATGCCGTCGACATGCTGGTGACGCAAATCGAGGATGCCAGGGGCTATAAAAAGCGCATCGGCTTCGAGCATATCATCGAGACCGCGCTCGGCATGCAGAACATCAACGAGATCGCCGCCGCCTCGAAGCGCAACGAGAGCCTGCATTTCGGCGTCGCCGATTACGCCGCCTCGACCCGAGCCCGCACCACCGTCATCGGCGGCGTGAACGAGCATTACTCGGTGCTGACCGACCCGCTGGCCGACGGCGCGCGCCAGATCCATTGGGGCGATATGTGGCATTACGCGCTGTCGCGCATGGTGGTCGCGGCGCGCGCCAACGGGCTGCGGCCGGTGGACGGGCCCTTCGGCGATTTCTCGGACCCCGACGGCTACAAGGCCGCCGCCTATCGCGCCGCGGTGCTGGGCTGCGAGGGCAAATGGGCCATCCACCCCAGCCAGATCGCGCTGGCCAACGAGGTGATGAGCCCCTCGGCCGCCGAGGTGGACCGGGCACAGCGCATCCTCGACGCCATGGCCCAGGCCGAGGCCGAGGGCAAGGGCGCGGTCTCGCTGGATGGGCGGCTGATCGACTATGCCTCGATCCGCCAGGCCGAGGTGCTGGTCGCCAAGGCCAGGCAGATCGCAGCGTGAGCGTCGGCCTGACCGAGATGCGGACGATGGCGCAGCGGCTTTTCGCCGCTGCGGTCAGCGCCGCCGACCCGGCGCTGGCGGTGCGCCGCGCCGCGGCAGCATCCGGGTGGGGTGATGCCGGCTGACCTGCGGCCGAGGAAAGGGACCGGCGCATCGGCCCTATGACGCGCTCGGCCCTGGAGGTCTGGGAGGCCAAGCAGGTCTTCGTGTCGAAACAGGGCACCGGCCATTCGGGCATCGTGAACCCGCTTCCACAAGGGCAACACCCGCATGTTCTATGGCGACGCCAAGAAGGCAGAGCCACAAGGCAAACAGGGCCGGGCCATCGCGGCCCGCCCCGATTGCGCATCGCGAGTCTTGCTCGTTTCGGGGGCCGTCTTGCTGTATCACGAAAGGCAGGCGTCCGCAGGGACCGGACGGAACGGGAGGTTGCATTGGAAGCCCAGGCGACGGCGCCCGCCGCCGACAGATCCGACCCGTTGATGCGCCAGGCAAGCGTGCTGGTCGTCGACGACGAACCGGGGATGCGCAATTTCCTGGTCAAGACGCTGCAACCCCATTGCCGCGCGGTGCTGGAGGCGGCGGATGTCGGGATCGCCAGCGCCATGCTGCAACAGCAGCGCTTCGACATCGTGCTGCTGGACAACCGCATGCCCGGCCCGCGCGGCATCGACTGGCTGGTGCAGCAGCGCAATCAGGGCTGGCGGTTCGAGGCCATCATGATCACCGCCTTTCCCGACCTGGATACCGCCGTCGAGGCGATGCGGGCGGGGGCGGCGGATTTCCTGTTCAAGCCGTGCCGCGCCAACCAGGTGCTGAACGCGGTGCGGCGCAGCATGGAACTGGCCGCGCTGCGGCGCGAGAACCTGCTGCTGCGCCACGAACTCGACCGGGCGCGGCTGAGCCAGCGCAGCCAGCTCCTGGGCAACTCGCCCGCCATCGAGGCGGTGCGCGACAGGCTGCGCCGCGTGGCCGGGCTGCCGACGCCGGTGCTGATCTCGGGCGGCTCGGGCACCGGCAAGGAGGAGGCGGCGCGCTTCCTGCATGCGCTCTCGGGCCGCGCCGACCGGCCCTTCGTCGCGATCAATTGCGCCACCATCCCCGCCGACATGCTGGAAGCGGAGCTGTTCGGCCATGCGCCGCATGGCGCGGACCAGGGACGGACGGGCCTGTTCGTCTCGGCCGAGGGCGGCACCGTCTTCTTCGACGAGATCGCCGAACTGCCCAGGCCGGCGCAGGCGGCGCTGCTGCGGGTGCTCGACAGGCAGACCATCCGCCCGGTCGGCTCGGAGCGCGAGAGGGCGCTGGACCTGCGCTTCGTCTTTGCCACCGGAAAGACGCTCGCGGCCGAGGTCGAGGCCGGCCGGTTCCGCGAGGACCTGTTCTTTCGGGTCAACGTCCTGCAGATCGAGATGCCGCCGCTGAAGCTGCGCGGCACGGACACCATCGACCTGGCCGCCTTCTTCATGGCCGGGCTGGCCGCGGAACTGGGGCTGGAGCCCCTGCCGATCGATTCCCAGGTGCGCGCGGCGCTGCTGCGCCACCCCTGGCCCGGCAATATCCGCGAGCTTCGCAACTTCGTCGAGCGGTCGCTGATCTTCGGCCGCTTTCCGCTGGAGACGCTGGGGCCGGCCACGCCGCAGGACATCGAGCCGCTGGATGCGGTGCAGCGCCGGCACATCCTGCAGGCGCTGGAACTGGCCGGCGGCAACCGCTCGCGCGCCGCGGACTGGCTGGGCGTGTCCCGCAAGACCATCGAGCGGAAATGCGCGCGCTGGGGGCTGTAAGCGGCGCGCGCGGCGCGATCACGCCGCGGGCAGCCAGATGCGGAAGCGGCTGCCGGTCGCGTCGCTCTCGACCGTGATGCTGCCGCCCTGGCGCTCGATCAGCCGGCGGCAGATCGACAGGCCCAGCCCGGTGCCGCCCTTGCGGCCGCGGCTGGTGACGAAGGGCTCGAAGATCTGCCCCAGGATCTCGGGCGGGATGCCGGTGCCGGTGTCGGAAAGCTCCAGCGAGACGCCCTGCGCCCCGTCGAGCGTCGCGTCGCGGCTGGCGATGCGGATCTCGCCGCCCTCGGGCATGGCGTGGATGGCGTTGGCGATCAGGTTCACCAGCACCTGCTGCAACGCCACCCGGCCGATCCGCACCATCCGCGTCGAGCGCAGGTCGTGGCGCAGGGCGACGGTGCCGCGCGCCAGCATGTGCCGGACCAGCGGTTCGCAATCCGCGACCGCCTGCACCGGATCGGTTGCGGGGTCGCCCTCGCCCGGCTCGTCCGTCCGGGCGAAGTCCAGGAGCCGCGTCACGATCTGCGAGATGCGGTGGATCTGTTCGTCGATCAGCCGCAGCTCGGTCTCGGCCGGTCGGGCCGCCGGGCCGAGGATCTCGCGCAGCACGTCCAGATTGCCCTGGATCACCGCCAGCGGGTTGTTGATCTCATGCGCGATCCCGGCCGAGATCTCGCCCAGGGCGGCCAGCTTTTCGGATTGCACCAGCTGATGCGTCGCCACCTGCAGTTCATGCACGGCCCGGCGCAGGGCGACGGTGCGTTCCTCGACCCGCTGGTTCAGCGCGTCGTTCCAGGCACGCAGCTGCCGGTCGCGGTCCTGCAACTGCGCCAGCAAGGTATCCAGCAGCATGGCAAGCCCGGTGATCTCGTCCGCGCCGCGGGTGACGCCGGTCCGGGCGGAAAGGTCGCCCCTGCCCAGCCGGGCAAAGGTCTCGGCGATCTTCTCGAGCGGGCGGAAGATGCTGCCCGCCCATCCCAGGAACACCGGCACCGTGACCAGCGCCACCAGCAGGAAGGCGGCCAGGACCAGCAGCACCGTGCGGCGCTTGGCCTCGGCGAAGGGGCGCTCGAGGATGCCGACATAGATCATGCCGATGCGCTGGCGCGCGCTGTCCTCGACCGGGGCATAGGCCGAGATATAGCGGTCCTGCAGCACCTGCGCCCGGGCCAGCCAGACCTGGCCTTGGCCGAGCACCCGGTCGCGCACGATGGCCGAGGCGCGGGTCCCCAGTGCCCGCGCCCCGCCCGCCACCGTGACATTGGTCGAAATGCGCATGTCGCCCAGGAACAGCGAGACCGTGGCATGGGCGCCCGGCGGCAGGGTGTCGGGGCGATAGATCAGCTCGTTGATACGGTCGATGACGGACAGGTTGCGGTTCAGCAGGATGCCGCCGACCATGATCGCCGGCGCGCCGGTATCCGGCCGGTTGGCCGCGACGACCGACTGGACGACCATGCCGCGGGTCTCGGTCTGCTGCGGCTTCTGGCCGGTGGCATCGACCATGACGATCTCGGCCCGCGCGGCAAGCCCGGGCGAGATGGCGCGAAGTTCGGCCTGGTCCAGGATCTCGATCAGGTTGCGCGCGCCCCGCACCGGGGCCGCGCCCGGCACATGCAGCGGGCGCGCCCCCCGCGGGCTGGCGGCGACCATGCCACCGGCCGGGCTGGCGAGGTAGAGATAGTCGAGCCCCAGCCGCACCCGGTAGAGGTCCAGCAAGCCGGCCAGGTCGGCGCTATGGGCGAATTCCTCGGAACGCGCCAGCATCTCGATCCGCTCGCCGGCGGTTTCCAGGATGTTCTGCAGATATTGCTGGGCGATGGTCAGGTCGCTGTTGACCTTGGCGGTCAGCAGCCGGTCGAACTTGAGCGACCATTGATACATGGTGATGCCCAGGAACACCGGCAGGATCACCAGCACCGGCAAGAGCGCGATGGCAAGCAGGCGGTAGCGCACCGAATGACGCCAGCGGCGGGTCGCCTCAGCCATTCCAGTCCGCCAGGCGCCGGTCGATGGTCTTGCGCGAGATGCCCAGCCGCGACGCCGCCGCCTCGCGGTCGCCGTCCAGCGCCGCCAGCGTGCCCATGATCGCCCGCCGTTCGATCTCGGCCAGGGTCTGGCTGTCGCGGCGGCCCAGCTGGGCGGCCAGCGGCGGGAAGCGGCCCAGGATCAGCGCGCGCTCGACGGCATTGCGCAGCTCGCGCACATTGCCGGGCCAGTCATAGGTGGCCAGGTTCGCCCGCACCTCGGCGGTGATCGGCACGGGCCGCATGCCGAGCTGGCGCGACAGGATGTCCATGAACAGATGCACCAGGTCGAACAGGTCCGGCCCGCGCTCGACCAGCGTCGGCATGGCGATATGCAGCACGTTGATGCGATAGAGCAGGTCGGCCCGCAGCCGCCCCTCGGCCACCGCCTTGTCGAGATCGGCATTGGCGGCAAAGATCAGCCGCACGTCCACCGGGGTCTCGCGCTCGGACCCCAGCGGCCGGATGCGGCGATCCTCGATGACGCGCAAGAGCTTCGCCTGCAGCCCGACGGAAAGCTCGGCGATCTCGTCCAGGAACAGCGTGCCGCCGCGCGCGGACATGAACAGCCCCTCGCGGTTCTGCTGGGCGCCGGGGAAGGCGCCGCGGATATGGCCGAAAAGCTCGGTCTCCAGCATGTCCTGCGGGATGGCGGCGCAATTGACCGGCACGAAGGCATGGTCGGCGCGATCCGACAGCGCATGGATCATCCGCGCCGCCACCTCCTTGCCGGTGCCCGAGGCGCCGGTGATCAGAACCGAAGAGGGCGTGGCGGCGACGCGGGCGATCACCTGCCGCACCGCCTCGATGGCCGGAGAGCCGCCGACCAGCTCGCTGCGCAGCCGGTCCTGGTCGAGGCTGTTACGCAGCTCCTGGCGCAGCACCAGGTTTTCCCGCCGCAGCCTCTCGCCCTCGAGACAGCGGGTGATGCCGTTCAGCAGCTGGTTGGTGCGAAAGGGTTTCAGCAGGAAATCCGACGCCCCGGCCTGCAGGGCCTGGATGGCGGTTTCCATGTCGGCATAGGCGGTCATCAGGATGGCGGGCGGAAAGAAACCCAGCCGCCGCTGCTCGGAAAGCCAGTCGACGCCGCGCTGGCCCTCCATCAGGTTGTCCAGGATGACCAGGTCGAAGTCGGTCTCGGCGATCAGGGCGCTGGCCTCGGCGGTATTGGCGGCCAGGCGTATGGCGCGGCATTTCGGGGCCAGGATCCGCTCGAGGAAATTCCGCATGCCCGGCTCGTCCTCGACGACCAGGATCGCGGCCTGGGCGGTCGCCTCGCCGAATGCGCCTTGCGTTCCAGGCCTTGGGTCGGTTTCCGCCTGCATCACACCCCTTCCCCCCGAGAAGACACAGTCGCATTCCCCCGCCCGGCTTGGCAAGCGCCCGGCTCTTGCCGGATGGACCCGGGCGGGGCGCAGGTCAACGGACAAGCGGTCCGGGTGCCGCGGACAGCCTGTCCGTCGATGCGTCCCGGCGCCAGGCGCGGGACAGATTGTCCAGGCAAGGCGGACATATTGTCAATTGATATCAACAGGCTGATCTGGCTTCATCCCTTTTCACGCGCATCCGCGACCGCGAGCCGCACGCCGGAAGAGGAGCCGGCGGCAACGCGCGCGCCCCAGGTCGCATGCCCAGGGAGGAAAACAACACATGACGGATCTTCAGGAAAGCTGGACAGAGATCGGCGCTTCCGCCGGCCTGCTGTCCCGAGACCGCACGATCGCGAAGCCCGGCTTCAACCGCTGGCTGGTGCCGCCCGCCGCGCTGGCGATCCACCTGTGCATCGGCATGGCCTATGGCTTCTCGGTGTTCTGGCTGCCGCTGTCGCGCGCCATCGGCGTCAGCGACCCGGTGAGTTGCGAGGGCATGAGCCTGGTCTCGGCGCTGTTCACCACCAGCTGCGACTGGCGCATCGCCGACCTGGGCTGGATCTATACGCTGTTCTTCGTGCTGCTGGGATCCTCGGCCGCGATCTGGGGCGGCTGGCTGGAAACCGCGGGGCCGCGCAAGGCCGGCGTGGTCGCGGCCTGCTGCTGGTGCGGCGGCATGGTCATCTCGGGCATCGGGGTGATGACGCACCAGCTTTGGCTGATGTGGCTCGGCTCGGGCGTCATCGGCGGCATCGGGCTGGGCCTGGGCTATATCTCGCCGGTCTCGACGCTGATTAAGTGGTTCCCCGACCGGCGCGGGCTGGCGACCGGCATGGCGATCATGGGCTTCGGCGGCGGCGCGATGATCGGCGCACCCCTGGCCGACCGGCTGATGAACCATTTCCAGTCGGCCCATGAGGTCGGCGTCTGGCAGACCTTCTTTGCCATGGCGGCGATCTATCTGGTCTTCATGCTGGCCGGCGCCTTCGCCTATCGCGTGCCGCCGGCCGGCTGGAAGCCCGAGGGCTGGCAGCCCAAGGTCTCGGCCAGGAAGGCCGCGATGATCACCCAGCACCACGTCCACCTGCGCGACGCCCACAAGACCCGGCAGTTCTGGCTGATCTGGCTGGTGCTGTGCCTGAACGTCTCGGCCGGGATCGGGGTCATCGGCATGGCCTCGCCCATGCTGCAGGAGATCTTCGCCGGCCATCTGATCGGCCGGCCCGACCTGGACTTTACCCAGCTCGACACCGGGCAGAAGGCCGCCATCGCCGCCATCGCCGCCGGTTTCGCGGGGCTTCTGTCGCTGTTCAACATCGGCGGGCGGCTGGGCTGGGCCTCGGCCTCGGACCGGTTCGGGCGCAAGAACACCTATTTCATCTTCTTCATCCTGGGCATCGCGCTTTACACCCTGGCGCCCAGCGTGGCGCATTCCGGCAACCAGGTGCTGTTCGTGGCGATGATCTGCGTCATCATCTCGATGTATGGCGGCGGCTTCTCGACGGTGCCGGCCTATCTGGCGGATGTGTTCGGCACGCAGTTCGTCGGCGCCATCCACGGCCGGCTGCTGACCGCCTGGGCCACGGCGGGCATCGTCGGGCCGGTGGTGGTGAACTATCTGCGCGAGGCGCAGATCGCCGCCGGCGTGCCGCGGGCGCAGGTCTATGACTATACGATGTATATCCTTGCCGGTTTCCTGGCGCTGGGGCTGATCTGCAACCTGCTGGTGCGGCCGCTGGACGAGAAATGGTTCATGAAGCCCGAGGAACTGGCGGCCCTGCAGGCGCGCGAGCACAAGACCGCCGAAGTCCGGAGCGGCTCCTTCGGCATCGACCGCGGCCGTTTCGACCTGCCGGCGCTGCTGGCCTGGGCGGCGGTCGGCATCCCGCTGGCCTGGGGCGTGTGGATGACGGCGCAGAAGACCGCGGCGCTGTTTCACTGACGGCGGGCCGTGCCGGCCGGCGGTGGCGAAGCCCTGCCTGGGCGCATGGTTGGCGCACCGGATCCATGGTCGCTGCCCGGCTGGCCCTTTTCCCGCCCGCCGGTTTGGGCTTTCCTTCCCCTCAAGCCAGCAGGAGATTCGTTGATGCCGCCCATCGCCAGCCAGCCCGCGGACGCCTCCTTGACGGCGAATGCGATTTTCCTGACGCTGTCGCTGGACCAGGACGAGGCGGCGCTGCAGGCCTTCCGCGACCTTTGCGCCGATCTGGCGGGGCTCGTGCGCGCGGTGGGCTTTCGCAACCCCGCCGCCGGGCTCAACTGCGTGATGGGCATCGGCCATGCGCTGTGGCAGCGCCTGGAGATGGGCGCGACGCCGCAGGGCCTGCACCCGTTCCGCGCCCTCTCGGGCGTGCATCACGCGCCGGCGACGCCGGGCGACATCCTGCTGCACATCCGCGCCGCGCGGCCGGATTTCTGCTTCGAACTCGCGCGCCAGCTCATGCTGCGCCTTGGCCCCGTCACGACGCTCGAGGACGAGACTCAGGGCTTCAAGTTCTTCGACAACCGCGACCTCTTGGGCTTCGTCGACGGCACCGAGAACCCCGAGGGCGCCCAGCGGACCGAGGCCGTGCTGGTCGGCGACGAAGACCCCGCCTTCACCGGCTCGAGCTATGTCGTCGTGCAGAAATACCTGCACGACCTCGCGAAATGGGAGGCGATGGGCGTGGCCGCGCAGGAACGCATCATCGGCCGCCACAAGCTTTCGGATATCGAGTTCCCCGATGCCGAAAAGGCCAGCTCGGCCCATAACGTGCTGACCAACATCAACGATGCGCAGGGCAATCAGTTGCAGATCCTGCGCGACAACATGCCCTTCGGCAGCCCCGGCCGGGCCGAGGCCGGCACCTATTTCATCGGCTACGCCCGCGAGCCGGGCCGCATCGAGACCATGCTGGAGAATATGTTCATCGGCCTGCCGCCGGGGAATTACGACCGCATCCTCGATGTCTCGACGGCGGTGACGGGCGGGCTGTTCTTCGTGCCGACCGTCGATGTGCTGGAACGTATCGGCGCCGGAGAGCCCGTGGCGCAGGCCGCTGCGCCGGCCCCGGCAGCCGCGGCACCGCCCGACGGCTCGCTGGGCCTGGGATCCTTGAAACGCGAGACTGGACAGGGGAACTGACATGGACAATCTCTATCGCGAACTGGCCCCGATCAGCAGCGCCGTCTGGGCGCAGATCGAGGAGGAGGCCGCGCGCACGCTGAAACGCTACCTGGGCGCGCGCCGCGTCGTCGACCTGCACGGGCCCGAGGGCTTTGCGCTCTCCGCCGTGGGCACCGGCCACCTGAAGCCCGCGCCGGCCCTGGCCGAGGGCGTCGCCTGCCATCAGCGCGAGGTGAACCCGCTGGTCGAGCTGCGCGTGCCCTTCAGCCTGACCCGCGCCGCCGTGGACGACGTGGCGCGCGGCGCCAATGACAGCGACTGGCAGCCGCTGAAGGATGCCGCGCGCCAGCTCGCCCTGGCCGAGGACCGGCTGGTGTTCCATGGCTATCCCGAGGCCGGCATCAAGGGCATCCTGCCCGAGACCAGCAATCCGGCCGTGCCCCTGCCCGAGGATGTCGCCGACTATCCCGAGGCGGTGGCGCGCGCGGTCAGCGCCCTGCGGCTGGCCGGGGTGAACGGGCCCTATGCGCTGGTCCTGGGCACCGCCGGCTTCACGGCGGCGAGCGGCGGGGCCGAGGACGGCTATCCGGTGCTCAAGCACCTGGAAAAGCTGGTCGACGCGCCAGTGGCCTGGAGCCAGGCCTTGCAGGGCGGCGCGGTGGTGACGACGCGCGGCGGCGATTTCGACCTCTGGCTGGGCCAGGACATCGCCATCGGTTACCTCGCGCATGACGCGCAGACGGTGACGCTGTATCTGCAGGAAAGCCTGACCTTCCAGATGCAGACCGGCGAGGCAGTCGTGGTGCTGGAGGCCTGAGACGGCGATGATCCGGCGCTCGCAGCCCAGCCTGCGCGACATCCTGTTCACGGTGCATGGCTCGATCATTCCCTCGATCCTGGGCCGGCTGACGGCGATCGGGGCGGTGTCGCTGGTGGCGGTGCTGGCAGCCGGGCTGCACCCGGGCATCTTCGCCACGATCAGCGCCTTTCCCTTCACCCTGATCGGCATCGCCCTGTCGGTGTTCATGAGCTTTCGCAACGGCACCTGCTACGCCCGTTGGTGGGAGGGGCGGCAGCTCTGGGGCCAGGTGCTGACCGGCTGCCGCGGCCTGGCGCGGGCCAGCGCCGGCCTGCCGCCCGAGCTGCGGGAGCCGCTCTTGCGCGGGCTTTGCGGCTTTGCCGCCGGGCTGGCGGCGCGGCTGCGCGGCCGGGACGAGCGGGCCGCCATCGCGCGCTGGCAGCCGGAGCTGTCGCTGGCCGGCCGGGTCAACCCGACCGATGCGGTGCTGCGCGAGGCCGGGGCGCGGCTGGCGGCGGCGCTGGGGCCGGGCGGGCTGGACCCGATCCGCTGGTCGGTGCTCGAGGGCCATCTCCAGGCGCTGTCGGTGGCCCAGGCCGGCTGCGAGCGCATCGCCACGACGCCGGTGCCCTTTGCCTATTCGCTGCTGCTGCACCGCACGGCGCTGGTGTTCTGCCTGCTTCTGCCCTTCGCGCTGGCGGGGTCGCTGGGCATCTGGACGCTGCTGCCGGTGCTGCTGGTGGCCTATACCTTCTTCGGCCTCGACGCGCTTGGCCACCAGCTCGAGGATCCGTTTGGCCCGACCCCCTATGCCCTGCCGCTCGACACGCTCGCCCGGACCGTCGAGCGCGAGATGATGGAGGCGATGGGCACCAGCCCCCTGCCCCAGCCGCCGGCGCCGAAGCGCCAGCCGATGTAAGCCCGGAGACGGCTATTTCACCCGCGTCCAATGCTGGGTCTTGCAGAACACCGCGATGCAGCCCGACACGTCCAAGGCCTTGCCCTGAAGCTGCATCTTCGACTTGTAGGTCTTGTCGGCGCCCGGATCCCAGATCGTGCCGCCCGAGAACTTGCCGCCGCCGTCGTCGTTCATGCCGGCGACGATGTTCTTGCCGGTATGGGGCGAGGCGATTTCCTTGCCGGACTTGTCGAAACTTTTCACCAGCTTGCCGCAATATTTGCCGCCGCAGTCATAGAACTGCACCATGCCGATATTGCCCTGGTCATTGGCCTGGGTCTGGAAGATGCCGTCGATGCCCTCGGCCTGGGCCGCGCCTGCGGCCAGGGCCAGCGCGGCGGCGATAGCCAGTGTTCTCATGATGATTCCCCCTCCCCGGGGCATGGTTGCCGGGGGCCAGCATGACCGGCGGTCCCCGGCCCGATCAAGAATGACGTGAGGTCGGCGATGATCTTCCGCCGAATCCGGCCGGGCCCTTCCGGTTTGCCGCGTCCTGTGGCAAAGGAGCCGCGACCCATCAGGAGAGATGCGATGATCCTCTATCCCGCCATCGACCTCAAGGACGGCAATTGCGTGCGCCTGCTGCGCGGCGACATGGAGGCGGCCACGGTCTTCGGCACCGATCCGGCGGCACAGGCCCGGGCCTTCCAGGATGCCGGCGCGGAATGGCTGCATCTGGTGGACCTGAACGGCGCCTTCGCCGGCAAGCCGGTGAACGCGGCGGCGGTCGAGGCGATCCTTTCGGCCATCTCGGTCCCGGCGCAGCTGGGCGGCGGCATCCGCGACATGGCGACCATCGAGGCCTGGATCGAGCGCGGGCTGTCGCGCGTCATCCTGGGCACGGTCGCGGTCGAGAACCCGGCCCTGGTGCGCGAGGCCGCCATGGCCTTCCCGGGCAAGATCGCCGTCGGCATCGACGCCCGCAAGGGCCGCGTCGCGACGCGCGGCTGGGCCGAGGAGACCGACGTGACGGCAACCGATCTTGCCCAACAGTTCGAGGACGCCGGCGTCGCCGCGATCATCTATACCGACATCGACCGCGACGGCGCCATGCAAGGTCCGAACATCGCCGCGACCGAGGCCCTGGCGCGGGCGGTGAACATCCCGGTCATCGCCTCGGGCGGGGTCAGCTCGATGGCCGATCTGGACGCGCTGCGCGCGACCGGCGTGATTGCGGGTGCGATCTCGGGCCGGGCGCTCTACGATGGCGCCATCGATCTGGCCGAGGCGCTGCGGGCGCTGGCGTAAGGGGGCGGCATGCTGAAGACCCGGGTGATCCCATGCCTGGACGTGGCCGACGGCCGCGTGGTCAAGGGGGTGAATTTCGTCGATCTGGTCGATGCCGGCGATCCGGTCGAGGCGGCGCGCGCCTATGACGCCGCCGGCGCGGACGAGATCTGCTTTCTCGACATCCATGCCACGCATGAAAACCGCGGCACCATGTTCGACCTGGTGACCCGCACGGCCGAGGCCTGTTTCGTGCCGCTGACCGTGGGCGGCGGCGTGCGCAGCCACCAGGACGTGCGCGCCCTGCTGCTGGCCGGCGCCGACAAGGTCAGCTTCAACTCGGCCGCCGTGGCGAACCCCGACGTGATCGCCGAGGCCGCCGACCGTTTCGGCAGCCAGTGCATCGTCTGCGCCATCGACGCCAAGACCGTGGCGCCCGGCAAGTGGGAGATCTTCACCCATGGCGGCCGGAAACCCACCGGCATCGACGCGGTGGAATTCGCCAAGACCGTCGCGGCCAAGGGCGCGGGCGAGATCCTGCTGACCAGCATGGACCGCGACGGCACGAAATCCGGCTTCAACATCCCGCTGACCCGCGCCGTGGCCGATGCGGTCAATGTGCCGGTCATCGCCTCGGGCGGCGTCGGCGCGCTCGAGCATCTGGCCGAGGGCGTGCTGGAAGGCCATGCCAGCGCCGTGCTTGCCGCCTCGATCTTCCATTTCGGCACCTTCTCGGTGCGCGAGGCCAAGGAACACCTGGCCGCCGCCGGCATCCCGGTGAGGTTGACATGACGAGCGGATTACAGCGCCTGGCCGAGACCATCGAGGAACGCAAGTTCGCCGATCCCGACACCAGCTGGACGGCGAAGCTGCTGGCCAAGGGCCCCGAGAAATGCGCCGAGAAATTCGGCGAGGAGGCGGTCGAGGCGATCATCGAGGCGGTCAAGGGCGACCGCGACAAGCTGATCGCGGAGGCCGCCGACACGCTTTACCACCTGCTGGTGATGCTGGCCGCGCGCAATGTCACGCTGGCCGAGGTCGAAAATGAACTGGACCGCCGCGAGGGGCGTTCAGGGATCGAGGAAAAAGCGTCAAGAAAGTGACATGACCATGCTGGACTTGCTGGCCGAGGAATTCCTGCGACCGTCAAGTCTGCCATTTCCGGTCATGGTGCTGCGCCTGCTGATGGCGCTTGGCCTGGGCGGCTGCATCGGCTGGGAACGCGAGGCCCATGCCCGCGCCGCCGGGTTGCGCACCCATATGCTGATCGCGCTGGCCGCCGCCTGCTTCACGCTGGTCGCGGTCGAACTGGCCGAGTTCGGCGCCGCGCATTCCGACCAGCAGCGCACCGATCCCCTGCGGCTGATCGAGGCGGTGACGGCGGGCGTGGCCTTCCTGGCTGCCGGGTCCATCGTCATCAACCGGGGCTCGGTCAAGGGCATCACCACCGGCGCCTCGATGTGGCTTTGCGGCGCCATCGGGCTCAGCTGCGGCATGGGCGACCTGCGGCTGGCCATGCTGGTGACCGGGCTGGCGCTGATCGTGCTCTACCTCATCCGGCAGATGGTGCCGACCCCGCCCAAGGACGAGCCGCGCTAGTCGAACTGCGGCTGGCCGACCGGCGCCGGCTGCGGCGAAACCTGCGGCTGGCCCAGCCCGGCCGGCGCGCCCAGGCCCGGGGACTCGCCCAGGCCTGCCGGGGCGCCCAGGCCGCCGGGCTGGCCCAGATCGCCGAGGCCCCCGGCGGGAAGCTCGATCCGGATGCTGTCCAGGTCCACCGCCGGCCCCTTGTCCAGCAACCCCGTCACCAGCCCGGGCCAGAAGATCACGATCACCACCAGCATCAGCTGCATGACCAGCCACGGGATCGCCCCCATGTAGATGTCGGTGGTCCTGACGTCGCGGCTGGCGATCGAGCGCAGGTAGAACAGCGCGAAGCCGAAGGGCGGGTGCATGAACGAGGTCTGCATGTTGATGCAGAGCAGCACCCCGAACCACACCAGGTCGATGCCCAGCGACTGCGCCACCGGCACCAGCATCGGCACGACGATGAAGGCGATCTCGAAGAAGTCGAGGAAGAAGGCCAGGAAGAAGATGAAGACGTTGACGAAGATCAGGAAGCCGATCGGCCCGCCCGGCAGGCCCGAGAGCATGTGCTCGATCCACAAGCCGCCGTCCATGCCCTGGAACACCAGGCTGAACACGGTCGAGCCGATCAGGATGAACACCACCATCACCGTCAGGTCGGCGGTGGCATAGACCGCCTCGCGCAGGATGGTCAGGGTCATCCGGCCATGCAAGAGCGCCAGCACGAAGGCGCCGACGACGCCGAGCGCGCCCGCCTCGGTCGGCGTGGCCAGGCCGACGAAGATCGTGCCCAGCACCAGGAAGATCAGCAGGATCGAGGGCACGATGCCCATCAGCACCTTCAGCACCAGCTTCAGGTCCAGATCGCCCCGCACTTCCTTGGGCAGCGGCGGCATGTCCTGCGGCTTCAGGATCGACAAGACCAGGATGAACAGCAGAAAGATCAGCACCTGCGCGGCCGAGGGCCCCATGGCGCCCAGATACATATCGCCGACCGAGCGGCCGAGCTGGTCGGCCAGCACCACCAGCACCAGCGAGGGCGGAATGAGCTGCGTGATCGTGCCCGAGGCGGCGATCACCCCGGTCGCCAGCCGCGGGTTGTAGCCATAGCGCAGCATGACCGGCAGCGAGATCACCCCCATGGTGATGACCGAGGCCGCGACCGTGCCGGTGATGGCGCCCAGGACCGCGCCCACCACGATCACCGCATAGGCGAGGCCGCCCGGCACGCCGCCGAACAGCTTGCCGGTGCCTTCCAGCAGATCCTCGGCCAGGCCCGACCGCTCCAGCACCGCGCCCATGAAGGTGAAGAACGGGATCGCCAGCAGCAGGTCGTTCGAGATGATGCCGAAGAAGCGATGCGGCAGCGCCGACAGGAACGAGGGGTGGAAATGCTCGGTCGCGATGCCGATGGCGCCGAACAGCAGCCCGACCGCGCCCAGCGTGAAGGCGACCGGAAAGCCGTAGAGCATGAAGCAGATCATGCACAGGAACATCGCCGGCGGCAGGAAGCCATAATCGAACATGCTCGCGGGCTCCTATTGCAGCGGCTTGGTGTATTTGGTTTCCAGCGTGATCAGCCCGCGCAGCGCGGCGATGCGCTTGACCAGTTCGGACAGGGCCTGCAGGAACAGCAGGCCGAAGCCGACCGGCAGCAGCAGCTTTGCCGGCCAGCGCACCAGCCCGCCGGCGTTCGACGAGCCCTCGTTGATGCGCCAGGATTCGACGAAGACCGGCCAGGTCAGCCAGGCCGCGACGAAGGCAAAGGGCAGCAGCAGGAACAGGATGCCGAACAGGTCGATCCACAGCCGCGTCCGGTCCGAGACCGCGCCATAGATCAGGTCGACCCGGACGTGTTCGTTGCGGTAAAGCGCCGCCGCCGCGCCCAGCAGCACCAGCCCGCCGAACATATACCACTGCACCTCGAGCCAGGCGTTGGACGAGGTGTTGAAGATCTTGCGGATGATGGCATTGCCGGCGCTGACCAGAACGGCGGTCAGGACCAGCCAGGCCACGGCGCGACCGATCAGCAGATTGGCGCGGTCGATGCCGCGCGACAGGCCCAGAAGGGCACCCATGGCTGAACTCCTCTCCCTGTCGTTGCGCGGCCGCTTGGCGGGCCGCGCGCCGGTTCGCGCCGGTCGTTCTTTCGTTTTCTATGCCGGATGGAAAAACCCGGTCAAGCACGGGTCGGTTTACGTGGCGGCAAGCACCAGCAGCACCGCGATCTCGCCGGCCTGCTGCATGGCGCCCAGCACGTCGCCGGTCTGTCCGCCAAGCCGACGCCGCGCGCTGCGGCCGACCCATCCCTGCGCCAGCGCGCAACCCAGCAGCGCCGCGAGCCACCCGGCCGACAACCCCGCCGGCCACCAGAGCAGCGCCGCGCCGATCAGCGCCGCCGCCCCCGCCTGCCCGGCCGAGGCCCGCCCGGCCAGCCGCCCGAGCCCATCGGCGCGCGCGGGCGGCAGCATTGCCAGCCCCACCGCCATGCCGGCACGCGACAGCGCCGCCGCCGCGACCAGCGCGGCAAGGCCCAAGTCCGGCGCCATGGCCGCCAGCGCCGCGGCGCGCAGGCCAAAGCCCAGGATCAGCGCCACGACACCATAGCTGCCGATGCGGGAATCGCGCATGATCTCCAGCGCGCGGGCGCGATCCGCGCTGCCGCAGCCATCGGCGAAATCCGCCAGCCCGTCCTCGTGCAGCGCCCCGGTCAGCGCCGCCATGGCGGCCAGCGCCAGCAGCGCCCCGGCCAAGGGCGGCAGGCCCAGTTCTCCGGCCAGCCAGAAAAGCCCGCCCGCCGGCAGCGCCACGGCGATCCCGGCCAGCGGAAAGGCCCAGGCGGCCTGCGCCAGCGGCACCGGCCGGGCCGGCAGCAGCCTGCCCAGCGGCAGCCGGGTCAGCCAGACCAGCGCGGTCGCCGCCTGCCCGGCCCGGTCAGCCAATCCCCGCCTCGGCAAATGTCGCCATGCCGTTGTGGCATTCCAGCGCCGCGCGCAGGACCAGGAGCGCCACCGCCGCGCCCGAGCCCTCGCCCAGCCGCATGTCGAGGCCCACCACCGGCGTCTTGCCCATGACGGCGATCAGCCGGCGGTGGCCCGGCTCGGCGCTTTCATGGCCGATCAGGCAATGGTCCAGCGCGTTGCGGTCGTTGACCAGCAGGACGCCCGCCGCCGCCGAGCAGATGAAGCCGTCCAGAATCACCGGGATGCCCAGTTCGCGGGCCCGGATCACCGCGCCGCAGATCGCCGCCTGCTCGCGCCCGCCATAGCTGCCCAGGATCGAGGCCGCCGTCGCCGCACCCTTGTGGCGCTTCAGCCCGGCCTCCACGGCGCGGATCTTGTTGGCCATGACGGCGTCGTCGGCGCCGGTGCCGGGGCCGACCCAATCCTCGGCCGTGCCGCCGAAGGTCGCGGCGGCCAGCGCGGCGGCGACGGTGGAATTGCCGATGCCCATCTCGCCCAGCAGGATCACGTCGGCCTCGGGGTCAACGGCATCCTTGCCGGTCTGGATCGAGGCGACCAGATCCGCCACCTCCAGCGCCATGCCGCGGGTGAAATCGGCGGTCGGGCGGTCCAGATCCAGCGCGATCACCTGCAGATCGGCGCCCGCCAGCCGGCACAGCTGGTTGATCGCCGCGCCGCCATTGCGGAAATTCTCGACCATCTGGGCGGTGACCTCGGCCGGGAACGGGTTCACGCCCTGCGCCACGATGCCGTGGTTGCCGGCAAAGACCAGCGCCTGCGCGCGGTCGATGCGCGGCCGGTCGCGGCCCTGCCAGCCGGCCATGAACACCGCCAGTTCTTCCAGCCGGCCCAGCGAGCCCGGCGGCTTGGTCAGCTGGTCCTGGCGGTCGCGCGCGGCTGCCGCGGCTGAATCATCATAGTTTTTCAAGGCATTCCTCGTGAAGGTTTCAGCTGCAGGGGCAAGCCGCTGACCGCCATCCAGACCTGGTCGGCCACGGCCGCCACGGCCTGGTTCATCCAGCCATGCTGGTCGCGAAAGTGCCGGGCCAGCGCATTGTCGGGCACGATGCCCAGGCCAAGCTCGTTCGTTACCAGCACCACCGGGCTTTTCTGCGCGCCGAGCGTGGCGCAAAGCGCCTCGACCCGGGGGCCGGGATCGCCGTCAAGGATATTGGCCAGCCACAGGGTCAGGCAATCGACCAGCCGCACCCCCTGCCCGTCCGTATCCGCCAGCGCGCGGCACAGCTCGCGCGGCGCCTCGATGGTGCGCCAGTCCGGGCCGCGGCGGTCCCGATGCAGCGCGATCCGCTGCGTCATTTCGTCGTCCCGCGCCTCGGCCGTGGCGATATAGATCGCCGGCCCCGGCGCGCGCGCCGCCAGCTTTTCGGCCAGCGCGGACTTGCCGGAACGGGCGCCCCCGGTCACCATGGTGATGCGCGAAACCTTGTTCATGCTGATCTTGTTTCACAGGACAGGGGCGCGCGAAAGCCGGAAATCGCTCTTGCTGTCTTACAGCTTTTCAGGTCAATTTCGATCCATCGCGCGGCAAATCCCCCGAAAAGAACCGCGCCCGCAACATTCGAGAGAGGTGCCTTCATGACCCGCCTGTTCCTGACCACCGCGCTGGCCTGCGCCATCGCCCTGCCCGCCTTTGCCGTCCAGCCCGCCGAGGGCGAGAAGCTGGCCGAGAACCAGAGCTATACCTTCTGGCTGCTCGATGCGATCAAGACCGCCGACCCGCACAAGAACACCGATGTCGAGGGTTCGGACATCATCCGGCAGCTGTTCGAGGGCCTGTTGAACGAGGATCCCAAGGGCGCGCCGATCCCCGGGGTCGCGACCGGCTTCGACCTGTCGGACGACAAGCTGACCTATACCTTCCACCTGCGCCCCGAGGCGAAATGGTCGAACGGCGATCCGGTCACCGCGGGCGATTTCGTCTATAGCTGGCGTCGCCTGGCCGATCCGGCCACCGCCAGCGAATATGCCTGGTTCATGGAACTGATGAACGTCGAGAATGCCACGGCCGTGGTCAAGGGCGAGAAGAAGCCCGAGGAACTGGGCGTCAAGGCCGTGGACGAGCACAGCTTCCAGGTCAAGCTGACCGCGCCGACGCCCTATTTTCCCAAGATGGTCACGCATGCCTCGACCTTCCCGGTCAACCAGAAGGTCGTCGAGGCCGAGGGCGACGCCTGGACCCAGCCCGGCAAGCTGGTCGGCAACGGCGCCTATGTGCTGAAAAGCCACGACCTGGGTGTGCAGATCAGCATGGACAAGAACCCGGAATACTGGGACGCCGCCAATGTGGTAATGGAGCATATCAAGGGCCTGACGGTCAACGACAACAACATCGCCCTGACCCGTTACCAGGCCGGCGAGCTGGACCGGGTGCAGATCCCCGCCGGGCAATATCCGCGGCTCAAGGAGCAGTTCCCGGATCAGGCCATCTCGATCCCCTATTCCTGCACCTATGCCTATCTGTTCAACGTCGGCGACAAGGCCCCCGAGGCGCTGAAGGACGTGCGCGTGCGCAAGGCGCTCAGCTATGCCATGCAGCGCGACGTGGTGGTGAACCAGATCCTGCAAGGCGGCCAGAAACCGGCCTACAACTGGACGCATTGGGCCATCGAGGGCTTCCAGATGCCCGAGATCGACTATGCCGGCTGGACCCAGGCCGAGCGGCTGGAAAAGGCCAAGGCACTGCTGGCCGAGGCCGGCTATGGTCCCGACAAGCCGCTGAAGCTGACCCTGCAATACAACACCGACGAGAACCACAAGAAGATCGCCGTCGCCGCGCAGCAGTTCTACAAGCAGTTGGGCGTGCAGATCGAGCTGAACAACGTCGAGTGGAAGGTGCACACCGACCGCATGCAGTCGCAGGATTTCCAGATGGCCCGCTATGCCTGGTGCGCGGATTATAACGAGGCCTCGACCTTCCTCGACTATTTCCGCAGCACGGGCATGAACTACGGCAAATATTCCAACCCGGAATTCGACAAGCTGATGGACCAGTCGAAAACCTCGGCCGATCCGAACCAGCAATATACCGCGGCCGAGAAGATCCTGGCCGAGGACATGCCGCTGGTGCCGATCTATCAATATGCCAAGGTCGACATGATCCGCGACGACATCAAGGGCCTGCCGACCGAGAACGTGATGAACGACTGGTATGCCAAGGACATCTACCGCATCCAGAAGTAAGTCTCGGGGGCGGCCCGGCGCCGCCCCTGAACACGTCCGGCACCTGTCCTTGGGAACCTGCGCATGTTCGGCTTCATCCTTCGGCGGCTCGCGGTCGCCATCCCGACGCTGCTTCTGCTGATCGTCGTTTCCTTCCTGCTGATGCACGCCGCGCCCGGCGGCCCCTTCACGCAGGAACGCGCCCTGCCGCCGCAGGTGCTGGCCAACCTGAACGCCAAATACGGGCTCGACGATCCGCTGTGGCGGCAGATCGTCAACTATGTCTGGGGCATCGTCGCGCATTTCGACTTCGGCCCCAGCTTCGTCTATCCCGACCGCTCGGTGAACCAGATCATCGCCGCCGGCTTCCCGGTGACGCTGACCTATGGCGGCATCGCCTTCGTCGTGGCGGTGGCGGTGGGCGTGTCCCTGGGCGTCGCGGCGGCGATCCGGCAGAACAGCTGGCTCGACTACCTCGCCGTCGGCGTCTCGATCGGGGCGCAGGTGCTGCCGAACTTCGTCATGGCGCCGATCCTGGTCCTGGTGTTCACGCTGTGGCTGGGCTGGCTGCCGGGCGGCGGCTGGGGTGGGCCGATCTACTGGATCATGCCGGTGGTGGCGCTCTCGACCAGCTTCATGGCCTCGATTGCGCGCATCACCCGGTCGTCAATGCTGGAGGTGCTGGGTTCCAACCACATCCGCACCGCCCGCGCCAAGGGCCTGCCCGAGTCGCGCGTCATCCTGCGCCATGCGCTGAAACCGGCGCTGTTGCCGGTCATCAGCTACCTGGGCCCGGCCTTCGTCACCATGATCACCGGCTCGGTCGTGGTCGATATGTATTTCTCGACTGGCGGCATCGGCCGCAGCTTCGTCGATTCGGCGCTGAACCGCGACTATGCGGTGATGATGGGCATCACCATCCTGGTGGGCGCGCTGACCATCTTCTTCAACCTGGTCGTGGACGTGCTTTACGCATGGATCGACCCGAAGATCCGGTATTGAGCCATGATCGAGACTCGGAAAATGCAGTCGCTGGCCGCCCGCCTGTCGCAGCCCGAAGTCAAGGGCCGCAGCCCCTGGGCCGACGCCCGCCGCCGCTTTCGCCGCAACAGGGCGGCCATGGTCAGCCTGGCCGTGCTGATCCTGGTCGGGCTGTTCGCGATCTTCGGCAATCAGCTCGCCGCCTGGCCGAATGACGAGATGGATTTCTCGGTCATGGGCCAGGCCGCGCAACTGGGCGCGCCCAGTTGGCAGAACGGGCATTACTTCGGCACCGACGACCTGGGCCGCGACCTGTTCTCGCGCACGGTGCAGGGCACCCAGGTCTCGCTGCTGGTCGGGCTGATCGGCGCCGGCATCGCGGTGATCGTCGGCACGCTTTACGGCGCCACCGCCGGCTATGTCGGCGGCCGCACCGATGCGGTGATGATGCGCGCGGTCGATGTGCTGATGTCGATCCCCTATATGTTCGTGCTGATCCTGCTCTTGGTGATCTTCGGCCGCTCGATGTCGATGCTGTTCCTGGGCATCGGCCTGATCTCCTGGCTGGACATGAGCCGGATCGTGCGCGGCCAGACCCTCAGCCTGAAACACCGCGAATTCATCGAGGCCGCCCGCGCCGCCGGCGTCCCGGGGTGGCGGATCGTGCTGCGCCATATCGTGCCGAACCTCTTGGGCGTGGTCGCGGTCTATGCCACGCTGCTGGTGCCGCTGATGATCCTGTCGGAAAGCTTCATCAGCTTCCTCGGCCTCGGCGTGCAGGAGCCCTTGACCTCCTGGGGCGCGCTGATCTCCGAGGGCGCGGGGACGATGAACTACGGCACGCTCTGGCAGCTGATGTTCCCGCTGTTTTTCTTCTGCATCACGCTCTTCGCCTTCTTCTTCGTCGGCGACGGCTTGCGCGATGCGCTGGACCCGAAGGATCGCTGACATGGCGCTGCTGGAAATCCGCGACCTGAACGTGCGCTTCGCCACCACCGATGGCGAGGTCTCGGCCGTGAACGGCATCGACCTGGACGTGGCCAAGGGCCAGACCCTGGGCATCGTCGGCGAAAGCGGCTCGGGCAAGTCGCAGTTGGCGTTCTCGATCATGGGGCTTCTGGCGCGGAACGGCCGCGCCACGGGCTCGGTCCGCTTCGACGGCGCCGAGATCCTGAACGCCCCGCCCCAGGTGCTGAACCGCATCCGCGCCCGCGGCATCGCCATGGTGTTCCAGGACCCGATGACCAGCCTGAACCCCTATATGCGGGTCTCGGACCAGATGGCCGAGGTCCTGATGCTGCACAAGGGCCTGGGCAAGGCGGCCGCCGTGGCCGAGGCGGCGCGCATGCTGGACGCGGTCAGGATCCCCGACGCGCGCGGGCGCATCCGGCTTTATCCGCACGAGTTCTCGGGCGGCATGCGCCAGCGGGTGATGATCGCCATGGCGCTGCTCTGCCGGCCGGAACTGCTGATCGCGGATGAGCCGACGACGGCGCTGGACGTAACCGTGCAGGCGCAGATCATGGCGTTGCTGGCCGATCTGCAACGCGAATTCGGCATGGCGATGATCCTCATCACCCATGACCTGGGCGTGGTCGCGGGGTCATGCGAGCGGGTCATGGTCATGTATGGCGGCCGGATCATGGAGCGCGCGCCGGTCGCGCCGATCTTTGCCAACCCGGCGCATCCCTATACCCAGGGGCTGCTCGCCGCGATCCCGCGCGTGGACCAGCAGGGCGAGCGGCTGATGGCGATCCCCGGCAGCCCGCCCAACATGACCGCGCCGCCGCCCGGCTGCCCCTTCGCGCCGCGCTGCGCCTATGTGCGGGCGGAATGCGAGACGATGCCGCCCCTGGACGCCTTTGCCCCCGGGCGCGAGCGCGCCTGCCACGCCCCGGTCGCCGAGGTCCGCGCCGGCCCGCCCTTGCTGCCCGACCAGCCGGAAGCCGCCGCCATCGAGGAGCTTCAGCCATGACCCCGCTGCTTTCCGCGCGCGACCTGCGCGTGACCTTCGATGTGCCGCAGCCCGGCGCCCTGCCCTGGTCGAAGCCGCGCCAGCTGCATGCCGTGGGTGGCGTCAGCTTCGACCTGATGCCGGGCGAGACGCTGGGCGTGGTCGGCGAATCCGGCTCGGGCAAATCGACGCTGGCGCGGGCGCTGATCGGGCTGGTGCCGGCCACGGGGCGCGCGGTCTGGCAGGACGGCACCGACCTGATCGGGCTGTCGCCACGCAAGATGCTGAAATACCGCAGCGAAATCCAGATGGTGTTCCAGGATCCGCTGGCCAGTCTCGACCCGCGCATGACCGTGGGCCAGATCATCGCCGAGCCGCTGGTCACCCATCGCAAGGGCCCGTCGCGCGCCGAGGTCAAGACCCGCGTCAAGGACATGATGGACCGCGTCGGCCTGCTGCCGAACCAGATCAACCGCTATCCGCATGAATTCTCGGGCGGGCAATGCCAGCGCATCGGCATCGCCCGCGCCCTGATCGTCGAGCCCAGGCTGGTGATCTGCGACGAGCCGGTCTCGGCGCTGGATGTCTCGATCCAGGCCCAGGTCATCAACCTGATGGGCGACCTGCAACGCGATCTCGGCCTGGCGCTGATCTTCATCGCGCATGACCTCTCGGTGGTGAAGCATATCAGCGACCGGGTGCTGGTGATGTATCTGGGCCGGGTGATGGAACTGGCCGAGGCGCAGGCGCTTTATGCCGACCCGCAGCATCCCTATACCCAGGCGCTGCTCTCGGCCGTGCCGATCCCCGACCCGGCGCTGGAGCGCGACAAGCGCATGATCCCGCTGGGCGGCGAGCTGCCCAGCCCGATGAACCCGCCCTCGGGCTGCGTCTTCCGCACCCGCTGCCCGCGCGCCGAAGCCCGCTGCGCGGCTGAACGACCGGCGCTGACCGGCGGCGCGCATCTGACCGCCTGCCATTTCCCCGGCGCGCTGACGCCGCAGGAACTGGCCGCGGCCGGTTGAACGCAACCATGGCGCCGCGCATCATCCGGCCATGACACAGGATCCGATTCGCCAGACCACCGACGACGCCCGCGCCATGGCCCGCGACTTGCTGGCCCAGGCGCGCCACGCCAGCCTCGGCACGCTCGACCCCGAAACCGGCGCGCCGCTGGTGACGCGCATCGCGCTGCAGACCGATGCCGACGGCGCGCCGCTGGCGCTGCTCTCGGGCCTCGCGGCGCATAGCCGCGCGATCGCCGCCGATCCGCGTGTCGGCCTGATGCTGGTGGCCGAAGCGGCCAAGGGCGACGCCATGACCCATGCCCGGCTGTCGATCCTGGGCCGCGCCCGGCCCGCCCCGGCGGACGAGGCGCGCCGGGCGCTGTGGCTGGCGCGCGACCCCAAGGCCAAGGTCTATCTCGACCTGCCCGACTTCCGCTTCTGGCGCATCGAGCCGCTCTCAGGGCTCCTCAACGCCGGCTTCGGCCAGGCCTTCCGGCTCGGGCCCGCCGACATGCTGAAACCCCCGGCGGAGTGATCCGCCGGAGGCCTCGGGAGAACCCTTTTCCAGAAAACCCTAGTCCGGGTTGTCCATCCGCGCCCGGATGCTGACCGAGCCCCGCGCCGCCGCGTTCCAGTTCAGCGCGATCTGGCGCTGGTTCGCCGACAGCTGCGTCTGCACCCAGGGCATCTCGCTGATCCGGGCATTGGCGGCATTGGTGATGGCGCTGGTCGCGACCACGGATTGCACGTTGCGCACCCAGCCGTTGAACGGCAGCGCCTTGTCCACCGTGATCACCCAGCGGTTCGAGGCCGTGGCCTGGCTGTGGCTGATGTCGACCGGATTGGCGACATAGGTGTTCACGCCGTTGAACATATTGCCCTGGAACTGGATATTGCGCATGCGCTGGTAGTTCAGGTCGGCAAAGGTGGTGTCGACCTTGTCGATGCGGGTGATCTTGTTGTTCAGCGACTTGAACACATTGCCCATCACCGCCAGCCCGTGGATGAAATGCCCGGTGCCATAGGGCTTCACCACCAGCCAGTTGAAGCCCAGCGTGGTGTTCGAGGCCAGGAAGGTGTTGCCGGTGATGGTCAGCCCGCCGAAGGAATATTCGTCGCCCAGGAAATCCGGCGCCGCGTCGTGCTCGTTGGTCCATTCGATCGAGCAATTGTCGATGTAATTGCCGGTGATCGTCGCCTGCACATTGGTCTGGGTCAGGATCAGCCCGCCGAAGCGCACGCCGTTCTGGGCATTGTCGCCCTGGAACCAGTGGTTGCCCTCGATCATGTGGCCGCCGCCGTTCATCACCGCGAAATGCGCGAAGCGGATGAAGCGGCTGTGGCGGATCTTGGTGTCGTTGTTGTTGATGTTGATGGCGATGCTCTTGCGGTTCTGCGCCAGGTCGCCCATCTCGTTCGACAGGAACTCGCAGCGGTCCACCAGCATGCCCTGGCAGCCGGTGCCGATCGAGGTGATGCCGCGATCCCTGGGCCGGGTGAAATAGCAGTCGCGGATGCAGTTCATCGTGCCGGTCTTGGCCAGCATGATGCCGCTGGCATTGCCCTCCAGCAGGAATTCGATGTCGTCGAAGTTGAAGCGGCTGAGCTGCTCCATGCCCGAGAAATCCAGCGCATAGCGATAGCGCTCGAACGTATAGGTCCGGGTGCCCGGACCACCGTAAAGCGGATTGGACAGCGTCAGCGTGCCCTGGGCCACGTTCTTCTCGCGCACATAGACCTCGCGCCCGACGCCGTTGCCGATGACGCGCGAGCCGATCTCGATATTGGCGACATTGGCGACGCCCGACAGCGTCAGCGACTGGTTGACGGCATAGGTCGCGACCGAGGTGACGCTGCCCGTGTCCCAGGCCGGGCCCGCCACAATGGCGATCTGGCCGTTCGCGATCACCCGGCGGTTGGCGAAGCTGGTCATGCCCGGCACGGCATCGGTGATGACCAGCGGCTCGGTCAGGTGGACGACGCGGCCGCACAGGTTCAGGACCGCATGGTCGGTAAAGCCCAGCAGCGCCTGAAGCCCGCGCTTCAGCCCCTCGGTCTCGTCGCCGAAGGCCGAGGCATAGCTTGGAAAGTCGAAGCTGCGCGTCAGCGCCAGCCGGGCCGCGCGCGGCATCTTCAGCGTGCCGGTGAAGCGGATCGGCGAGGCGATGCTCAGGTCCGAGCCGATGTAGAACACGCCGGCCGGCACCAGGATGCCGCGTCCGGCCGCAGCCTGGTCGGCGGCGACGAAGGCGGCGCGGTCGTCCGCCGTGCCATTGCCGATGGCGCCGAAATCGCGCACGTCGACCCAGTCCAGCATGTCGGGCACGAAGGCCGCCGTCACATCCTCGATGACGATGCTCTCGATGCGGATCGAGCCGTTGTTGTCGCCGATCAGGTCCAGGCCGAAATGGCCGAAGACCGCATTGCGCCCCCAGGCCATGTCGACGCCGTCACGGCGCCCGGTGCCGACCACGGCCGCGACCTCGACCACCTGGCCATAGCCCGGCAGCGTCACCGCCGGCCCGGTCTGGGTCACGCCGGCGACATTGGTGCCGGCGGCATTGCCGGCAAAGCCCGCGATGCGCACCTGCGGCAGGTTGCCGGCGATGGCCTTGACCCGGGCCGAGATGCGCAGATAGCTGCCGGGGTTGATCGGCGTGCGCTGCATGTAGCGCAGCGATGTCACCGTCTCCTGCTTCAGGATCTCGAGGCAGCTGCCGAAATCCTCGTCCGCCGGGACCAGCGCGGCATTGGCCGCCCCCGCCCAGGTCGGAGAGCCCGCCCGCCCGTCGGTCTGGGACCACTGATTCAGTCCCAGCCGGAAGGCGCGCGGCATCAGCGACTGGTTCCCGATAATCGCAATGGTCATGCCAATTCTCCCTAATCCAGATCAAGCGAGGCGGATGCCCGCGCGGTCTGTTCAGAATTTGGCAATCCCGCGTTAACCAGTCGTTAACCCGCCGCGCGCGGCAACGCCGCTACGCGCAACGGGCATTTTCAAAGCCGGATCAGGCGCTTGCCGGGGCGGCAAGCGCGCCGGCCAGCGCCCGCTCGATCAGGGCGCGGGTTTCCGCGACGCCGTAAAGCGCGATGAAGCCGCCGAAGCGCGGCCCCTGGTCGGCGCCCAGCAGCACCTGGTAGAGCGCCTGGAACCAGTCCTTCATCGGCTCGAACCCGTGCTCGCGGCCGATGGCGAAGACCATGGTCTGCAGCGCCTCGGCATCGGCGGGCTGCTCCCAGGCCGCCAGCCGGCCGGCCAGGTCCTCCAGCGCCCGGCGCTCGACCTCGGAAGGCTGGCGGAACACCCGCGTCGGCGCCACGAAATCGTTGAAGTAACGCACGGCGAATTCCGCCGCCGCATCCAGCGTCGGATTGGTCTCGGGGCTGGCCTCGGGCGCATAGCGGCGGATGAAGCCCCACAGCCCCGACTTGTCCTTGGCCCCGGCGACCGAGGCGAGGTTCAAGAGCATCTGGAACGGCACCACCATGTCGCTGGCCGGCACATTGCCGCCATGGATGTGCCAGACCGGGTTCGCCAGCTGCTGCTCGGGCGTCTGGTCGGGCCAGGCGCGCAGCTGCTGGTGGTATTCGTCCACCGCCTTGGGGATGACGTCGAAATACATCCGCTTGGCGGTCTTGGGCTTCTGGAACATGAAATAGCTCAGGCTCTCGGTCGCCGCATAGGTCAGCCATTCGTCGATCGACAGGCCGTTGCCCTTGGACTTGCTGATCTTCTGGCCGTGCTGGTCCAGGAACAGCTCATAGGTGAAATGCTCGGGCGGCCGCCCGCCCAGGATCTTGCAGATGCCGTCATAGATCGGCGTATTGGTGGAATGGTCCTTGCCATACATCTCGAAATCCACGTCCAGCGCCGCCCAGCGGGCGCCGAAATCCGGCTTCCATTGCAGCTTCACATGGCCGCCGGTGACCGGCAGGGTCAGCTCCTGCCCGTCCTCGTCGTCGAAGGTCACGGTGCCGGCCTTGGCATCGACATGCTTGATCGGCACGTAAAGCACCTTGCCGGTCTTGGGGCTGATCGGCAGGAAGCAGGAATAGGTCTGCTGGCGCTCCTCGCGCAGGGACGCCAGCATGACCTCCATGATGGCGTCGTATTTCTCGGCCGCCTTCAGCAGCGTGGCGTCGAACTGGCCCGACTTGTAGAATTCGGTCGCGCTGATGAATTCATATTCGAAGCCGAAGGTGTCGAGGAACCGGCGCAGCATGGCGTTGTTATGGCCGCCGAAACTGTCGTATTCGCCGAACGGGTCCGGCACGGTGGTCAGCGGCTCCTGCAGGTGCTGGCGCAGCATCTCCTGCTGCGGCACGTTCTCGGGCACCTTGCGCATGCCGTCCATGTCGTCCGAGAAACAGAACAGCCGCGTCGGGATGTCCGAGATCATCTCGAAGGCCCGGCGGATCATCGTGGTGCGCGCCACCTCGCCGAAGGTGCCGATATGCGGCAGGCCCGAGGGGCCGTAGCCGGTCTCGAACAGCACATAGCCCTTGTCCGGGTCCTTCTTCTCATAGCGTTTCAGCACGCGGCGGGCCTCCTCGAAGGGCCAGGCCTTGGATTTCATCGCGGCATCACGCAGGGCGGTCATGGTCGGGTCTCCGGTGGCTAAGGCTTCCCCCGTATTGAAACGGGCCGGAATGGTCAATAATTTCGCCGGGCAGCCACGGAGATTTGCCATGACCGACAATGTTCCCTCGTTCTCGCCCTGCGACGCGCTGGTCGCGGTGATGGTGGGGGTCTCGGCCTCGGACCAGAACCCGCGCACCGCCGAGCTTCTCGCCATCGAGCGGGCGGTGAACCATACGCCGGTCTTCGCCAATTACGACATCGACCGCATCCGCGCCGTATCGCAGACCGTGCTGAGCCTGTTCGAGGAAGAGGACGGGCTGGACGCGCTCTTCGGCCTGGTGCGCGAGGCGCTGCCGCAGAAGATGTTCGACACCGCCTATGTGCTGGCCTGCGACGTGGCGGCATCCGACGGCCGGCTGGGCGAGATCGAGGCCGAGATGCTAGCCGAGATCCGCGACCAGCTGGAAATCGACCGGCTGCATGCCGGCGCCATCGAGCTGGCGGCCCGGGCGCGGCATCGCCTTTTGTGACGCGCCCCGGCCGGCGGCGCGGTCGGCATGGGTATTTGCAGAACGAAGAAGATCAGGCGCCGGCGCACCAATGCTCGATCAGCGCCTGTTGCAGGCGCTTGGCGCGCCTGGTCCAGGCCATGACGCCCTCGGGCAGCTCCTGGCCCTGGGTGGCGGCGCGGCGCGCCTCGTCGCCGGTCAGGATGGCGAAGGCCAGTTCGCGCCCGCCCGTGCGCTGCGCATAGCCGGCAAGGTTCGAGACGAAGTTCAGCGTGCCGGTCTTGGCCGCGATGGCGATGTCGCCGGGCTGCTTCCTGCCCTTGGCGTCGCGCAGCGGGATCGGCTTCATCAGCGGCTTGAGCCCGCCCGCGGCGCCGGGGCCGGCGACCAGCCGGGCCATGGTCCGCGCCGTGACCCGGTTCCGGGGCGACAGGCCGGAATGGTCGTGGAAGCTGAAGCCGGTCTCGATTCCCTGCCCGCGCAGCCAGTCCGCCATGGCGGCGGCCGAGGCCGGGATGTCGCCGGCGCCGCTGGCGGCCAGGCCGATGGTCTCGGCGGTCAGGTTGGTCGAATATTCCATCATGTCGTGGATGATGTCCTGCAGCGGCTGGCTCTCGTGCCGGGCGATCTCGGCGCCCTCGGGCAGAAGCTCGATGACCTCGGGCGTGGGCAGCACCAGCCCGCGGGCCCGGCACAGGGTCTGGAACACGTCGCCGGCGTAAAGCTCGGGCCGGCGCACCGGCAGCCAGCGGCTGCCCGACTTGCCAAGGCTGGCGCGGGCGATGGTCCAGCTTTCCAACTTGCCGGATTCATAGGTAAAGAGCGGCAGCCTGCGCTCGACCGCCGCGATCGAGGCGGTATAGGCACGCGGCGACAGCCGTCGTCCCCGCGCCTGCAACGACAGCCGATAGCCCTTGTCGCCGCGCCGCCAGTCCAGATGCACGCGGTTGAAATTCAGGATCATCCCCGAAACCGAGGGGTTGTAGGGCAGATGCGCGTCCTGAGCCGGGTCCAGCCGGTCGATGCGCGGCAGCGCCCCGCCCCAGACCGCGAAATGCTGCGGCGCGCCGCGTCCCGCCGCCTGTTCGGCGGCGACGGTGGCGACGGCGAGCTCGTCCAGCGCGTCGGTGTCCAGAACCGGGTCGCCGCCGCCGGCCAGGATCAGCATCTCGCCCGCGCGGATCACGCGGGTGGCGAAGCGATGCGCCGGTCCCAGCCGGTCCAGCGCGTAAAGCGCGGTGACCGATTTCAGCGTGCTGGCCGGGGCCATCGCCAGGTCGGCCTGCCGCTCGGCCAGCAGCGCGCCGGTCGCGGTGTCGATCACCGCGAAACCGACTGCGCCGCCCAGCTCCGCACCGGCGATCAGCGCCTCGACGGGGTCGGCGGCGGCTTGCGCCAGACGCGGCGCCAGCGCCACCAGGCCGAGCCCGGCCAGGACCTGGCGCCTGAGCAATGCGGTCATGCGGCCTCCTTGCGTTTGCTGGCCCGGATCGCCGAAGAGCTGAGCTTGCTCAGCGGCACGTTGATCATCGCCCAGGCCGGCGGGGCGGCATCGGCCAGGTGGCGCGCCTGGTCCTCGGGCAGGCGCGCGCGCCACAGCATCCGCGCCGCGCGCGAGAACCGCGCCGGCATGCGCCAGCCCGGCCGGGCGATCACCCCGATCGGAACCCGCGCGGCGATGTCCTGCCACTGGTCCCAGCGGTCGAATTGCGCCAGGTTGTCGGCACCCATCAGCCAGACGAAGCGCACGCCCGGATAAAGCCGCTGCAGGCCCGCGATGGTGTCCCGCGTCATGCGGGTGCCGAGCCGCGCCTCGATGTCGGTGATCTCGACCCGCGGATGGGCCATGATGCCCCGCGCCGCCGCGATGCGGTGCGCGAGCGGCGCCGGGCCATGGGCCTTCAGCGGATTGCCGGGACTGACCAGCCACCAGATCCGGTCGAGACCGAAGCGGCGCAGCGCCGCCTCGGTGATATGAACATGCCCCTCATGCGCCGGGTCGAAGGATCCGCCCAGAAGGCCGATCCGCATGCCGGCGCGCGCGAGGGGCAGTCCGGCCCGCATCAGAACAGACCCTGCACCTGGCGCTGGGCATCAAGGCCGATGCGCAGCGCCGCCGGCTCGCGCGGCAGGCCGGGCATGGTCATGATGTCGCCGCAGATCGCCACGACGAAGCCCGCGCCGGCCGCCAGCCGCACCTCGCGCACCGGGATGGTAAAGCCCTCGGGCGCGCCGAGCGCCGTCGGATCGGCGGAAAAGGAATATTGCGTCTTGGCCATGCAGACCGGCAGATGGCCATGGCCGGCCGCCTGCCATTCGCTCAGCCGTTCCAGGATATGCGGCAGGAACTCGACCGCCTCGGCGCGATAGATGCGCTTGCAGACGGTCTCGATCTTGTCGCGAAGGGCCATGGCGTCGGGATAGAGCGGCGCGAAATCGGCGCCGGCCTCGGCCATCTCGACCACGGCGCGGGCCAGCTCCTCGGCGCCGGCGCCGCCCTCGGCCCAATGCTTGCAGAGCACCGCCCGCACGCCATGCTCGGCGCAATAATCCTGCAGCGCGGCGACCTCGGCCCCGGTGTCGGTGGTGAAGTGGTTGATCGCCACCACCACCGGCAGGCCGTAGCCGCGCAGGTTCTCGATATGGCGACCAAGGTTCGCGCAGCCGTCGCGCAGCGCCGCGACGTTTTCGGCCCCGAGCTCGGCGCGGGTGACGCCGCCGTTCATCTTCAGCGCCCGCACCGTCGCGACCAGCACCACCGCCTCGGGCTCCAGCCCGGCCAGCCGGCACTTGATGTCAAGGAACTTCTCGGCCCCCAGATCGGCGCCGAAGCCGGCCTCGGTCACCACGTAATCCGACAGCGCCAGCGCCGTGCGGGTGGCCATGACCGAATTGCAGCCATGGGCGATATTGGCAAAGGGGCCGCCATGGACCAGCGCCGGATTGTTTTCCAGCGTCTGCACCAGGTTCGGTTGCAGCGCGTCGCGCAGCAGCACCGTCATGGCGCCGTCGGCGCCGATGTCGCGGGCGGTGATCGGCTGGCGCTCGATGGTATAGCCGATGACGATGCGGCCCAGCCTGTCCTGCAGATCCTCGAGATCGCGCGAAAGGCACAGGATCGCCATCACCTCCGAGGCCACGGTGATGTCGAAGCCGGTCTCGCGCGGATAGCCGTTGGCCGGGCCGCCAAGCGCGATGACCATCTGCCGCAGCACCCGGTCGTTCATGTCCATGACCCGGCGCCAGGTGATGCGGCGCGGGTCGATGCGCAGCGCATTGCCCCAATAGATGTGGTTGTCGATCATCGCCGACAGCAGGTTGTGGGCGCTGGTCACGGCGTGGAAATCGCCGGTGAAATGCAGGTTCATGTCCTCCATCGGCACGATCTGGGCCATGCCGCCGCCGGCGGCCCCACCCTTCATGCCGAAGTTCGGACCCAGGCTCGCCTCGCGGATGCAGATGGTGGCGCGCTGGCCGATGCGGTTCAGCGCATCGCCCAGGCCGACCGTGGTCGTGGTCTTGCCCTCGCCCGCGGGGGTCGGGTTGATCGCCGTCACCAGCACCAGCCGGCCCAGCGGCCGGTCGGCCAGCCCGCGGATGCAGTCATGGCTGATCTTGGCCTTGTCATGGCCATAGGGCAGGATGTCCCGCTCGCCCAGTCCAAGCCGGGCTGCGATCTTGCCGATAGGCTGCTTCTTCGCCGCGCGGGCGATCTCGATATCCGATTTCATCTTTCCCTCCATGACCCCCGCGCGCCAAATTGCGGGGCGCAGGGCCATGCGTCAATCCAACCGAAGTCGCGCCCGCAGCGGCGGCACCCAGGCCTCGCGCCGCATCCAGACCGCCGCGATGGCCCAGAAGGCGACGATCAGCCACAGGTCGATCGCAAGCCGCAGCCAGAACCAGGCCGCGCCCCCCTGCGGCACGGTCATGTCCAGCGCGTCGCCCCAGATCGAGAAGAGCACGCAGACGATGAACGAGAAAAGCCCGCCGCGGCCGATCTCGGCCAGCGCCTCGCCCGGCGCGGTGCCGGCCATCCAGGCGAAGGGCCGCGCCAGCGGCACCGCCACCAGCCAGCTTGCGGCCAGGATCGCGATCAGCCGCGCGAAATCCAGCGACCATTTGTCGATGCCGCCGGTCAGCGAGCGGATGAAATCCGTCACCGGCTTGGCCGGAGGCCCGATGCGCCAGGCCATGACCGTGGTCAGACTGAACAGCATCACCGCGACCGACAGCACGGTCAGCAGCCCGGCATGGCGGCGCAGCACCGGCATGATGCGGTCGCGGAACGCGCCCATGGCGACGCCGGCAAAGAACAGCAGCTGCCAGCCGAAGGGGTTGAACAGCAGCCCCGGCCCCGGCCTCTGGTTCGGGATCAGCGCGTTCAGCGGCTCGGCGAACCACCAGACCGCGACCGAGACGGCCAGCGCCAGCCAGGGCATGCGCAGCATGAAGGGCACGGTCAGCGGCACGGTGGCGATCAGCAGCACGTAAAGCGCCAGCACGTCCAGCAGGTTCGGCTGCATCCACATCAGCGCCACGGTGGCGACATATCCGATGGGATGCTCGAAGATCCAGCGCGCGTATTGGAACCAGACCGCCGTGTGGTTCATGTGCAGCTTGAACAGCAGCGCCGAGAACAGCGCCAGCAGCACCGCCCCGGCGATCAGCGCCAGCCAGACCTGGGCCGAGCGGCGCAGGAAGCGCAGCTGTGCCGTGCGGCGGCCCTGGCGCGCCTCGACCTTGACCCAGACCATGCCGACCAGGAAGCCCGACAGCAGCACGAACAGCTCGGCCGCGTCGAAGACGGCGAAATTCGTCAGCGTGACATTGCGCAGCAGCCCGATGGGCATGTGATCCAGCATGATGCAGACCAGCGCATAGCCGCGCAGCATGTCGAGAGCCGCGATGCGTTTCATTCTGCGGGCAGGCTTGCGAAGGCTTCGATCAGGGCGCGGTTCTCGACCAGCGCCAGGGTCTCGGCCGGGCTCAGGAAGCGCAGCGCCTGCGCCTGGCTGGTGGCATGGCCGATCTTGGCCTCGGCCGCGATCGCGTCCAGCCGCTCGGCCGCGGGGCCGCACGGGGCCTCGGGCAGCAGCGCCAGCATCCGCGCCCGCAGCGCCGGGTCGTCGCCCAGGGCGGCGATGCCCCGCGTCGGCAGTCTGGCGGCGATGCGGAAGTCCAGCGCATTGGCGGCGGTCAGCAGTTCGGGCGGCTCGCGTTCCTCGGGGGTGACCAGCAGGCCTTGGCGCCGGGCCCAGCGGCCGAAGACCGGGCTTGCCGACCAGCGCGAGGTCAGCGGCGACAGGATCAGCCCGGCCAGGATCGGCGACAGCCAGACCAGCTGCCAGGGCGACAGGATCGCCAGCACCACCAGCGTGCCGACGCCCGCCACGACATGGATGGCATGACGGCGCAGCACGACGTGCCAGGGCGGCATCTGCCCGGCGCGGACCTGCGCCTCCCAGCCGGAATCGCGGCCGCGCAGGATCTCGAAGATCTGCCGGGTCTGGATCAGCATCTGCACCGGCGCGATCAGCGCCGAAAGCACCATCTCGAATAGGCCCGAGCCCAAGAGCCGCACGCTGCCGCCCGAGTTGCGGGCCAGGGGCCGCAGCCAGGCGCGGAAGATGGCGATGAACTTCGGCACCAGCAGGAAGGACATGGCGGCGATGAACAGCCACAGCATGCGCACCGGGTCGAAGGTCGGCCAGGTCGGGAACAGCTGATAGGTCTGCGGGAAGTAATCCGGCCGCGACAGCAGCACATTGGCCGACAGCGCCAGCCCGACCAGGATCATCGCCAGCCAGATCGGCGACATCAGGAAACCCAGGATGCCGATGGTGAAATGCACCCGGCTGATCCAGGCAAACCCGCGCGAGAAGATGATGCGGGCATGTTGCAGGTTGCCCTGCGCCCAGCGGCGCTCGCGCACGGCCATGTCCAGCAGCGTGGGCGGGCTGCCCTCGAAGCTTTGGCGCAGGTCGTGGTCCAGCCGCACCTTCCAGCCGGCGCGGCGCAGCAGCGCGGCCTCGACGAAATCATGCGACAGGACATGGCCGCCGAAGGGCGGCTTGCCCGGCAGCTCCGGCAGGCCGCAGCATTGCGCGAAGGCGGGCACGCGGATGATGGCGTTATGGCCCCAGAAATTGCCGCTGTCGCCCGACCAGGCCGAGACGCCGCGCGCGATGGCCGGGCCATAGATGCGGCCGGCGAACTGGGTCAGCCGGGCAAAGATAGTCTGGCCGCCGACCAGCATCGGCATGGTCTGGATCAGCCCCACGGCGGGATCGGCGTTCATCCGTGCCGACAGCGCCTTGATGGTCGCCGCGCCGACCACGCTGTCGGCGTCCAGCACCACCATCTGGTCATAGCGCCCGCCCCAGCGGCGCACGAATTCGCCGACATTGCCGGCCTTGCGGCCCTTGTTGTCGCGCCGGCGCCGATACCAGACCGGCACCGGCGAGATGTCGCGCAGGCGGCTGACGGCGGCCATCTCGGCCAGCACCGCATCCGGGTCGCGGCTGTCGGAGAGCACGAAGATCTCGGCCCGCTGGCCCAGGCCCACGCGGTAGAGGTCGCGCGCCAGCGCCGCGAGCAGCCCCGCGGTCGCCGCCGCGTCCTCGTTATAGACCGGCATGACCACGGCGATGCGGGCCTCGTTCGGGCCGTCGGGCGTGCGCGGCCGGCGCGCGAAGACGCCGGCGATCATCGAGGTCAGGAAGAAGCCGACCCAGGTGAAGGTGATCGCGAACAGCACCAGCAGCACCGATTGCAGGAAGGTCATCGAGGTGCCAAAGGCCAGCACCATCTGCTTCCAGCCATACCAGGCGATGGCCGCGGCGCCGCCAAAGGCCACGATCCGCGCCGCGATGGTGCCCAGCCCGGGCCAGCGGCTGTCCGGCCCCAGCGGCGGGCGGGCGCGGAAATCCTGCTCGGGCATGTCCAGCGGCGCCTCGGGCGGCGTCGCCGGGCCGTCGGCCTGCGGCAGGTCCAGCGCCTCCCAGCTGTCCTCGGCCGCAAGCGGCAGGGTTTCGGGCGGGCTGGCCGGCGCGGCGGCCGGCTGGCTGCGGGTATCGGTCACGTCGGTCACTCGCGGGTCCAGCGCGCAATCCAGGTTTCGCTGAGCGGCCCCTCGGGACCGTTCAGCACCGCCGAGAGATCGGCCAGCTTGGCGCCCTCGGGCACGTATTCGAACGCCAGCCGCATCCGGCGCTGTTCCGGCAGCCGCAGCAGATAGCTGTGCCCGATCCGCCCGGCCGAGGCGCGCACCGCCGGCACCGGATCCTCGGCGCCGAACAGGCCAAGGTCGAAATCGACGATATAGGTGCGGGCGTTCGGATCGTTGATCGCCTTGCCCGACATGGTCTCGATGACGCGCGAAATCGGCGCGCTGTCAGGCACTTCCGAGGCAAAGCTCAGAATATAGTTGAAGTCGTAGCGGTTGCCGGTGACCAAGGTGTCCGCCGGCTGCCAGAAGCTGACGATATTGTCGTTGAACTCGTTCTCGACCGGGATCTCGATCAGGTTGACGGTGCCCTTGCCCCAGCCGTCCTGCGGTGCGATCCAGCCCGAGGGCCGGCGCTCGTAGCGCGCCTCGGCGTCCTTGTAGCTCTCGAAGTCGCGCGCCCGCTGCGCCAGGCCGAAGCCCAGCGGGTTGTTGTCCATGAAGGCCGAGGTCTGCAGCGTCGAATGCCCCGACAGCACCCGCCACAGCCGCTGCTCGTCGCCGGTCAGCATCTGCAAGCCGTCGCTGTCATGCACCGCCGGACGATAGTCGTCGACGCGCGAGCGGTCGGTCGGCCCGAACCAGTACATCGAGGTCAGGGGCGCGATGCCGATGTTCTTCATGTCGCTGCGCGGGAACAGCGAGACACGGGTGTCGAAGACCGTCTCGGCGCCCGGGGTGATGCGGAACTCGAAGGCGCCCGAGACCGACTTGCTGTCCAGAAGCGCGTGGATCAGCACCGAGCGGTCCTGGTCGCCCGGCTTGTGGATCCAATAGCCGCGGAACAGCGGGAATTCCTCGCCCTCGGGGCTGCCGGTGCCGATGGCCAGGCCGCGCGCCGAAAGCCCGTAGAGCGTGCCGCGCGCCACGGCGCGGAAATAGCTCGCGCCCTGGAAGACCGCGACCTCGTCCATGACGTCGGGCCGGTTCAGCGGCGTGCGGATGCGAAAGCCCGACCAGCCCATGTCGCCCAGCGTCTCGTAATCCACCCCGTCCGGGAACTGCGCCGGGTCGAAGTCGAACATATGCGGGTCGAACTTGACCGGGATCACCACGCCATTGTCGACCAGGCTGATGTCCACCGGCTCGTGGAAGATCGAGCCGGGCGGCAGCAGGTCCAGCGCGAAATCGCGGCTGCCGACCCAGGGGTCGCGGTCGCGGCGGAAGCGGATGCCGCGATACTGGTCATAGGTCAGGTTGCCGAAGGTGCCGATCAATTCGGCATCGCGATATTCATAGGGCTTGCTGGCCAGGTCCTTGGCCATGGCCGCCACATCCTCGAAATCGAAGGGCTTGGGCGGCGCGGCATCGGCCGGTTCGGTCTGCGGTTCGGGCGTGGCCGTCTCGGGGCCTTCCTGCGCCAGCGCCGCGCCCAGCGAGGACGACAGCGCGCCGACCGCCGTCATGGCGGCCCCGGCAGAGATGACAAAATCGCGACGACGCATCGACCATCCTCATTCTTCGGGCGCGAAGGCCCAGAAATTCCGAGCGGATTTCGCATTGCCGCGCGGATCAGGCAAGCCTTTTCGCGTCAGGTGGCAACCACTTGCCGAGAGTTGCGGGAAAATCGTCGCAGAAAGGGCCGCGCAGGTCAAATGCCCGCGCGGCCCCTTGGGTTTCATGGCACTGGATCAGCGCGCGATCTCGCGCAGCACCCGGCCCTGCGGGTTCAGCTCCAGCAGCACCGGCTCGCCCTCGGGATTATGGGCCTGGGCGGTGATGCGGGGACCGTCCTGGGCGATCTCGCCCAGTTGCGTATAGCCGGCCGAGGTCAGCGCCTGGCGCAGCGCCTCAGGCGCGATCGCCGCGCGCTCGGGCGCGTCGCCGGCCGGCCGAGGCGCGTCGGGACCGCGCCCCTCGCGGCGGTCGTGATCCCGCTTGCCGCCCCAGTCGCGGTCGTGGTCACGGTCGCGGTCGCCGCGCCGGTCGTCATGGCGCTTGCCGTGGTCGCGGCCGCGATCCTTGCGGTCGTGATCGTCGTCGCCGCGGCCAAAGCGCAGCAGCGTGCCGTCCTCGGCAAAGGCGGCGCGGATGCGGTTCTTCTCGGCGTCCTGGCCGGCCAGCATCACGCCGCGCTCGCTGGTGAAGACCGCGCGCAGGCTGCCCAGTTCGGCAAAGACCGCGTTGTCGCGCACCGCCTGCGGCACCAGTTGCTCGACCAGCGGCTGCGGCAGCGCCGCGTCGCCTTGGGCCTTGACGCCGCGCAGCGCGCCCTCGGCGGTCAGCATGGCCTGGATCTGGCTGCCGTCGGGCAGCTTGCCCTCGACGCGGCTGCCGCCGCGCGGGCCGCGCCTGGTCGTGACATCGGTCAGCCCGGCGTCCTGCAGCACCTTCGGCAGGGCGGAAGCCTGGGCCTGGGCCGCCTGCGTCTCGGCCACCGGAGGCGTCGGCGCGGCGGGGGCGGCATCCTGCGCCAGCACCGGGCCGGCCAGCAGTGCCAGCACGGCGGTCAGCGCGAGGGGGGTGCGGAATGTTCTGCTCATTTTCTGGTTCCTTGCGTGTCGGGGCGATCCGGCCCCATGCGAATCGGAAATACCCCGCCCCTTGCCAACGAAACGCCAACAGCCCGTTTGGCTTTCGTTTGGTTTTGTCGCATTACATGGGGCAGATGGTCCATGCCCGCATCCTTGCCCTGCCGCTGATCGCCGCGCTGGCCCTGCCCGCCGCGGCCGACGACCACGACCGCGACCGCGGCCCCAGGCCCGAGGATCTGGCGCCCGAGTTCCACGATATGGAATTGCCGGAGAGCCACGTCCTGCCGCTGAAACAGGCGTTCCGCATCGTGGCCAAGCGCTTTCGCGGCCGGCTGATCGCCGCGCGCATCGCCGCCCCCACGCCCGAGGAACGCGCGCGCGGCGTGGTGCTGGTGCATCAGCTGCGGCTGCTGACTCCGGCGCGCGACGTGCTGGTGATCCGGCTCGACGCCCGGACCGGCGCCTTCCTCGATGTGGCGGGCGCCGGGCTGACCGAGGCGCGCCGCCGGGAGGACGAGCGATGAGATGCCTGATCGTCGAGGACGACCCGACCCTGTCGGCGCAGCTGGCGCAGGCAATGCGCGACGGCGGCTTCGCCTGCGACCTGGCCGCCGACGGCACGCAGGGCGAATTCCTGGGCGCGACCGAAACCTATGACCTCGCCATCCTCGACCTGGGCCTGCCCGGCCTGCCGGGGATCGAGGTCCTGACCCGCTGGCGCGAGGGCGGCGTGACCATGCCGGTGCTGATCCTGACCGCGCGCGGCGACTGGACCGACAAGGTCGCGGGTTTTCGCGCCGGCGCCGACGATTACGCCGTGAAGCCGTTTCGGCTGGAAGAGGTGGTGATCCGCGCCCAGACCCTGGTGCGCCGTGCTGCCGGCCATGCCCAGGCCGTCATCAAGGCCGGGCCGCTGCGGCTGGACAGCCAGCTGGGCGTCATCACCAGGAACGGCATGGCGCTGAAGCTGACCGCCTTCGAGACCCGCATCCTGTCCTATCTCATCCACCACCAGAACCGCGTCGTCAGCCGCAGCGAGCTGTCCGACCACCTCTATGATTCCGCCGCCGACCGCGACTTCAAGTCGATCGAGGTCGTCATCGGCCGGCTGCGCCGCAAGATCGGCGAGGGGCTGATCGAGACCCGGCGCGGCGAGGGCTACGTCCTGCAGGCCGCGCCGTGATCTGGCCGCGCGATTCCATCCGCGCCCGGCTGATCGGCCTTGGCGCGGCGCTGACGCTGGCGGCGCTGGTCGCGGGCTATCTGACCATTGCCGCCATTCTCGAGGATTTCATCGCCGGCCGCTTCGATGCCGAGACCGAGGCGGTGGCCGATGCGCTGATCGCCGGCGCCAGCATCGACGCCGGCGGCCGGCTGCTGGCTGGCCCCGAGCCGACCGACCCGCGCTTCCAGATTCCGCTCTCGGGCTGGTTCTGGCAATTGTCGCAGGACGGGCGGGTGACGGCCAAGTCGCATTCGCTGTTCGACAATGTGCTGCGGCCCCCCGATGCCGAGTTGCAGGGCGGCCCCGGCCTCGGCCCCGATGGCGAGGCGCTGCGCGTCACCCGCCACGGCTTCACCCTGCCCGGCAGCGATTCGGCGCTGGCGGTGACGGTGACGGCGCCGCGGGCCGAGATCGACGCGAGCCTTGCGCGGCTGCGCCGGCCGCTGGCGGTGTCGCTGGCGGTGCTGGGGCTGGCGCTGACCGTGGCGAGCCTGCTGCAGGTCGCGGCGGGGCTCGGCAGCCTGGACCGGCTGGGCCGCGACCTGCGCCGCATCCGCGCCGGCCGGGCCGAAAGCCTGCCCCTGCCCGCCGTGGCCGAGCTGCGCCCCGTCGCGGCCGAGATCAACGCGCTTCTGGAACAGAACCGCAGCGTGCTGGCCCGCGCGCGCGAGCATCTGGGCAATCTCGCGCATTCGCTGAAGACGCCGCTGGCGGCGCTGGACAATGCCCTGCCGCCCGATCACCCCGGCCATGCGCTGGTCGCGCGCATGGACCGCCAGATCGGCTGGCACCTGCGCCGGGCGCGCTCCTCGGCCGCACCGCGCCTGCTGGGCCACAGCACCGCCGCCCTGCCGGTGATCGAGGACATCCTGCTGGTGCTGCGCGGCCCGATCCGCGAATCGGACCTGGCGGTCGAGGTCGCGGCCCCCGGCGCCCCCGCCTTCGCCGGCGAGCGCCAGGATCTCGAGGAGATGGTCGGCAACCTGGTCGAGAATGCGGTGAAATGGTCCTCGGGCCGGATCCGCATCGGTGCTGCGGTCCAGGGCGACCGGCTGCGCATCGCCATCGAGGACGACGGCCCCGGCCTGCCCGACGCCGATCATGCGCTGGCCCTGACCCGCGGCGCGCGGCTGGACGAGACCGGCCCGCCCGGCACCGGCCTGGGCCTGGGCATCGTCGCCGATCTCGCGGCGCTGCACGGCGGCGCGCTGGCGCTCGAGCGGTCCGACCTGGGCGGCTTGCGCGCCGTGCTGAGCCTGCCGGCGATCCCGACGTCTTGACTTGCTGCCGCCGGGGCTGCGAAAGGAAGGGCCGAGGAAGTGTGGCCGAGTGGTTTAAGGCTCTGGTCTTGAAAACCAGCGTGGGGGAGACCCCACCGTGGGTTCGAATCCCACCGCTTCCGCCACCTTGGTATAAAACCGGGAACGCCGATTCCCGCCGATTTCCCTCCCTTAGTGGCGATCAGCGTCCTCAACAGCGTGTTTTTGTTGCCATTGATGTAGATCGCATCATCCGCGACCTCGACATGCTGGGCGAAAGCCCGGACGTGATCCCGCCGATAGCCGCCCTTTTCGAGCCGAAGCCCGGTGCGTGCCTCGCTCGCCAGTTCCCGCACGGCCGCCCCTGTGAGGCCCTTATGGGCCGCGTTTTTCAGCATGGCTTCGGTCCTTACGGCGTCGGCTCGTGCCTGATCCCGTATCGCCGTAAGACCGGCGATGCGTTCGCCAAGGGCGGATTCGGCCGGGTCGAGCGAACCGGCCTCGATAGCCTCATAGAGCCGCTTGAGGCGCATGTCGGCCTCGGCCGCGCTCTGGTTCAATTCGGCGATGTGCTGGCTGCGCCGCTCGACGCTCTCCTGCCGACGCTCCAGAAGCGAGGCGAGCACGTCTTCGATCCGCTCGGGGTCCAGCAGCCTTTCCTCGATGTGGCTGACCACGATGCGGTCCAGCTTGTCCATCGGGATCGCGCGGCCCTTGCAGCCGGTTTCGCCCTGCCGCGCCCGGATCGAACAGGCATAGTAGCGGTAGCGGCCGTTCTTGCCGGTGCGGAGCGTCATGGCCCCGCCGCAATTGCCGCAATAGCAAATGCCGGTCAGCAGGTTCGGGCCGCTGACGACGCGCGGCGGCGTCACCTTCGGATTGTTGACCTTCAAGCGGTTCTGCACCGCCTCGAACATCTCAAGGTCAATCAGCGGCGGCACCGCGACGGTGACGACTTCTTCCTCCGGCTTCACCTCGCCCTTCTTGGACCGGCGATTGAAGCGGTGTTCGCCGATATAGGTGCGGCGGGTCAGGACGCGGTGAAACTGGCCGATGCCCCAACGTCCGCCGCTGCGGGTGAACATGCGGTTCCTGTTGAGGTAGCTGACGATGTTCTTGACGCCCATGGGGCCGGACGTGCCGTCGCCTTCCGATGCGAGGCGGAAGATCAGCCGCACGGTGTCGGCGTGCAGCGGGTCGATTTCCAGCTTCTTCTTCATCTTGGTGCCGCGCTGCTCGGCATCGACGACGCGGTAGCCGATGGGCGGCAGCGAACCGTTCCAGAAGCCTTGCCGGGCGTTCTCCTTCAAGGCACGTAGGACGTGCTTGGCGTTCTCCTTGGACTGGTATTCGTCGAACAGCGACATGATCCGCCGCATCATCTGGTGGATCGGATCGTCGCCAAGTTCCTGCGTCATGGAAACGAGCTTGACGCCATTCTTCGCCAGCTTCCGGTAGTAGTATTCCATTTCAAATTCATCGCGGAAAAACCGCGAGAAGCTATGCACCACCACCACGTCGAACGCTGGCGGCTTGGACGTGCCGGCTTCGATCATGCGCTGGAACTCGGGGCGGCGGTCGTTGGTCGCCGATGCGCCCGGCTCGACGAAGGTTTCCACAAGCTGATAGCCGCGAGACTCGCAATAGGCTTCGCCCTGCCGCTTCTGGTCGGGGATCGACACGTCATGCTCTGCCTGCCGTGCCGTCGAGACGCGCAGATAGAGCGCGGCGCGCAGGGCGACGTGCGGGGAATGAATGTTCATCACCGGCCTCCTTGCGCCATGCGGCGGTCGAGCAACGGCAGCGCCAGTTCAACACGGTCATGGACAACCTTGGGCGCGACCTTGCGGCCTTCCTTCTCCAAGCGGACAAGGCCGTAGCTCTCCATCGTCTTCATGGTGCGTGACAGGGATGCCGGCGGCGCGACACGATCCGGGGCGACGGTCTGCCGGTCCACGGGACCATTGAGGAAAGCCGCGTGCCGGTCCTGCGTCGCGGGCTGTCCACCAAGGCCAAGATCGGCAAGGCCGGGCATGGTGGTTCCTGCCGGTGTCCCCATGCGCGGGCTGGACTGGAAAAACACATTGCTCAAGCGCGCGGCTTCTTCCTCGGCGCGGCGGCGTTCTTCCTCGGGATCGACGGCGGGCGTCGTCATGACAGGGGGCGCGACCGGCTGTCCCCGGTTCTGCGCGTCGAGAATGGGTCGGCCCAAATCTCCGGGCAGCGCGGGGCCGAGCACCGGCCCGCTATAGTCGCTCGGCAGGCCCGCCAGCCCATCGGCAGTTTGCCGGTTGTTGGTCGAATAGAGTTCGTCACCTCCCGGTCCTGCATCGCGGGTCTGGAGCGCGTAAATCAGCGCGCCACCGATGCTGAGAAGCGCCACCGCGCCGACGCCTGCCAGCATCTTGCGGGACAGACGGGTGACACGGGGCGATTCAGCGCGAAGGCGCATGGGGGCTGCGGTATCTGTATCGCTCATGAGGACGATCCTCCCGTGGTCGCGCTGGCTGGCTCTGCTGCGGCCTGCGTCGGGTTGGTGCGGACGATCCTGACGACCTGTTGGCGATTGCCGCTGCCAAGGCGCAGCTCGGCCGCGCCGAACAGGCGGTCCACGATCAGGACGTTCTGGTGGATGCGGGAATTGACGATCTGCGGTTCGCCGTTCGCGCCGAGCACGAAGATCGGCGGCATCTCGCCCTGCACGATCCCGGCCGGGAAGACGATATAAACGCGCCTGCCATCGTCAAAGACGGAAACCGGCCGCCACGGCGGGCTGTCGCCCTGCACCTGCAACCCATAGCGATAATTCCGCGTCGCCTCGGCCGGAATGACCGGGGCTGCCGGGACCGTCCGGCGCTGGCCGGCAGGTGGCGCGGGATAGGCCCATGCCACGGCCGGCATGTAGAGCGATTCCCGTGCGCGCAGCTCGATCATGTAGGTGCGCCGGTCGGTGGTGACGACAAGGTTGGTGGAAATGTCCGGCCGTGTCGGCTTCACAAGGATATGGACACGGCGATTTGCACCGCTGCCGCTCTCGGTGTCGCCGATGATCCAGCGGGCGGTGTCGCCCGCCGCAATTGGCCCCGCGCCTGTCAGGCTCTCGCCCGGCTCCAGCGCGATCGTCGTGATCTGCCCGACTGCGGCATAGACCTGATAGAGTGCACCTTCGCTCCAAGGGAAAACCTGAATGGCGTTGTAGTAGCCTTCGCGGCGCGGCTCGACGCGGGCGGCAGCATTGGCGTTCTCGACGCGGCCGGTCGGCGTGCCGGCAGCCGTGCCGCCGCGCGCCACGGTCCCTGCGGGGGGCACATGCAGCGGCCGGGGCGTGTTGTCGGTTGCCGCCGCCTGCACGGTCGGCAGCGGCGGCACGCTGGCGTCGTAGCTGAATTGCGGCGTCCGGTTGGTGGCACAGCCTGCGAGCATGGTGGCCGAAAGCAGGACGGCCGCGATTGTAGGGGTGCGGGTGATCGTCCTCATTGGCTCATCTCCCGCGACCACGAAATTGCATTGACGTAGATTCCAAGCGGATTGGCGCGCAGGCGTTCGGCGTCGCGCGGCGGCTGGATGACGATGGTAAGGATGGCCGTCCATCGTTCCGTGGTGGAAAGCTGGCCGTTCTCGAAATGGCGTTCGGTCCATGCGACGCGGAAGCTGTCCGGCGATGCCCGGATGACGCTGGAAACCTCGACGGCGACCTGCTGGCGGCCGACCTTGCTGAACGGGTCGTTGGCGCGGGCGTAGTCGTTCAATGCCGCCGCGCCGCGATCCGTGGTCCATTCATAGGCGCGAAGCCAGTTCTGGCGGACAATGATCGCGTCGGCCGGGATCGCGCGCACCTGCTCGATGAAGCGGCCGAGATGGAAAGCAATCTGCGGATCGGTCGGCCGATAGTCAGCGTTGGCAGGCGCGACGGTCTGCGCCTGACCAAGATTATCGACTTGCACCACCCACGGCACCACGGTCCCGCGTGCGGATTGCCAGACCAGCGGCGAGGCGAAGCTGGCTGAAAGGATCAGGGAGCCGAAGGCCATGAGCCGCCAGTTCCTAGCCTGCACGCGGGCCGAGCCGATACGCTCGTCCCATGCCTGCGCGGCCTTCTGATAGGGCGTCTCGGGTTCCGGCGATTTGCCGTAATGGGTTGCTGATCGTTTGAAGATGCTCATGAGCGGTCACTTTCGGAAAGGTTGACGGAGGAACCGGAGCCGTGGCTGTCGCCGGAGCGCACCGCATGGGCGGCCATGGTCGTGCCGTGGTTCATAGCCTGCGAGCGCCGCATCCGCTGCGCCCAAGCCGGAGGACCATCGGGAGAAGTCGGCGGCGCGGCTGCCGGGGCGGCGCTCGCACCGCCAACCGTGCCCATGGAGGACGTGCCGCCCGACGCACCGAAACCGGCGCGCACGCCATCGGCGAAGCTGGACTTGACGCTTTCGCCTGCTTGCGATGCTGCGCTGGAGGCGGCGCGCTTGAGCGGCGAGATAGCGGCCGACCCTGCGGCTCGGGCGACGCCGCCGAGGCCGGAGGCAACGCCAGCCGCCCCGCTTTGACCGAGCGAGCCGACGCTATAGGCAGCGGTCGCCGCGCCCGCGGCCGTTGCGCCTCCGCGAACGGCCGCGGCTCCACCGGACAGGGCAGCAGCGCCGCCCTTCGCGGCAAGCATGGCCCCGCCACCGGCTGCCGCGCCGCCCGCAAGCACCATGCCGCCAGCAGCGAGGCCGGTTCCCACGGCTGCGCCCGCGCCGAGCTGCGGGCCGCCCGAGACGATGCCGTTGGCGATACCGGGGCCGAAGATGCCGAGGCCGAGAAGCGACAGCGCGGCGAGCACAATTGCCATGGCATCGTCGATGGTCGGGGTTGCCCCGCCGAAACCGGCCGTGAACTGCGAAAACAAGGTGCTGCCGATGCCGATGATGACGGCAAGCACCAGAACCTTGATGCCGGACGACACCACGTTGCCCAAGACCTTCTCGGCCATGAACGCGCTCTTGCCCCAAAGTCCGAACGGGATGAGGACGAAGCCGGCGAGCGTGACCAATTTGAACTCGATCAGGGTCACGAAAAGCTGGATGGCGAGGATGAAGAAGGCCAGCACCACAAGCGCCCATGCGAACAGCAGGCACGCGATCTGGATGAAGTTCTCAAAGAACGCGATCCAGCCCATCAGGTCGGAAATGGAGTCGAGCAGCGGGCGGCCAGCGTCGAGGCCGGTCTGCGCGACGCGGCCCGGCCGCATCAGATCGGCAACCGAAAAGCTGGTGCCGGATGCCATGAGGCCGAGGCCGGCGAAGCTCTCGAAGACGATGCGCGCGAGGTTGTTCCAGTTGGAAATGATGTAGGCGAACACGCCCACGAACAGGGTCTTTTTGACCAGCCGCGCGATAATGTCGTCATCCGCGCCCCATGCCCAAAACAGCGCGGCGAGCGTCACGTCGATGACGACCAACGTGGTGACAATAAACGCCACCTCGCCGCCGAGCAGGCCGAAACCGCTGTCGATGTAGCTGGTGAATACGCCGAGGAAATTGTCGATGACGCCGGTGTTTCCCATGGTCAACGCCCTTCGCTGGTCTGCGGCGCGGCGGGGGATGACGGGCGGCCGAGGAATCGGTCGCGGGATTGCGCCCAAGCGGCGAGGCAGCCGGCGTCACTCGCCGCCCCCTCGCCGAGCTGCTGGCAACGGCGCAGGGTTTCACGCAGGGGATCGGCCGGGGGCTGGAAGGCCGAGGCCGGGGGCGGCGCGGAAGGTTCATCCTTCCGCGCCATGTCGATTGCGGTCGCCGTGACGGCGATGGCGATGAACACCACGGCCCCGAGCCGGGCCAGCATCTTGCCGTCCATGGCGAGCCTCCCGGTCAGTTGTTGCCGTTGTTGAACATCTGCGCGTTGAGCTACTCCCCATCTCTTGGACAGTTTCCGGGATGATTTAAGCTACTCTCTGCCCCTGCTGATCGGTTTCGATCTGGTTGAAGTAGACCACGGCGGGCGGCTGTCCGCCATGGGCGGCGTGGGGCCGCTGGTGGTTGTAGAAGGTGATCCATCGGCCAACGCCCGCCTTCGCCTGCGAGCCGGTCTCCCAGGCGTGCAGATAGACGCACTCATACTTCAGGGACCGCCAAAGGCGCTCGATGAAGATGTTGTCGAGACACCGGCCCTTGCCGTCCATCGAGATCCGGGTGCCGATCCGTTTCAGCCGGTCGGTCCAGGCGAAGGACGTGAACTGCGAGCCCTGATCGGTGTTCATGATCTCGGGCGGGCCGAAGCGGTGGACCGCCTCGTTCAGCGCCTCGACGCAGAAGTCGGCTTCGAGCGTGTTCGAGATGCGCCAGGCCAGCACCTTGCGGGTGAACCAGTCCATGATGGCGACCAGGTAGAGGAAGCCTCGTCGCATCGGCAGATAGGTGATGTCGGCACACCAGGCATGGTTGTGCCGATCGACCCGCAGGCCACCCAGCAGATAGGGGTAGGTCTTGTGCCCCTTCGCAGGCTTGCTGGTGTTGGGCTTCTGGTAGATCGGCATCAGACGCATGAGCCGCATCAGCCGCCGGATGCGCTTCATGTTCACTGGGTGCCCTTCGTTCTGCAGGTGCCAGGTCATCTGCTGGACGCCGTAGAAGGGGGTTTCCAGGAACTGACGGTCGATCAGCCGCATGAGCGCCAGGTTCATCTCGGTCTCGCCCTGCGGTGCGTAGTAGAACGACGACCGCGAGATCGACAGCAGACGGCATTGCGCCCCGACCGACAGCGTGGGGTGAGAGCGTTCGATCATCCCGCGCCTCACCTGCCGGTCCAGGGCTTGAGCTTTCGTGACAAAAAATCGTTGGCGACGGCCAGCTCTCCGATCTTGGCGTGCAGCGATCGCACCGTCTCCTCGTCGACCTCGGCCTTCTTCTTCCTGCCGCGTTCGAAGATGTCCGATGCCCCCTCGAGCAGCGCCTTCTTCCACTGGTGGATCATCGTCGGATGCACGCCGTATTCCGCGGCCAGCTCCGACACGGTGCGCTCGCCCTTCACGGCTTCCAGCGCCACGCGAGCCTTGAAGCCCGCGTCATGGTTCCTGCGTTTCGACATCGTCTGTTCTCCTCGTTCTTGGAGACCAGCAGACGGAAGATCAGAGCTTACGTCACTGTCCGATTTTCGGGGAGGTGCTCAATCCTCGGCAGGTGATCATGGCTGAACGGCAGGGCCTTGTCGCCTTGCGCATCGAGAACCTCAGAGTGGAGATAGTCTGATTTGGAGCTGTCTCCCACGATCGCTGCCCTGCTCTTGGGTGCGGCTTCGTTGTAAGCAGTTTCGGCAAGCCGTCGTAATCCACCTACTGCGAAAGCTAGGAAGAACGGACGCAGCTCGTCGAACTGTTTAACCTTGGACATTCGCCGCCTCAACATCAAAAAAGCTTGAATCGAAACTGAAGTTCCACCTAGAGGTTAACAACGGTTTCAAGCACGTGTCACGCGGAAAGCCGAAGCAAAACTTCTTCGTCGCTTTTCGCGCGCGGCCTCCGCATCGGTTGGGAGCAAACCAGCCTGGACAATTTTTACCCTATTTTCAATACACTATGATCTTTTGGCGACGGCTGCGGCATTCGCGTGGAGGTGGAGAAGGTTGGACTTCAAGCCCGCGCGCTCCGCCACTTTCTGTTGATTTTATTGAATAATTTTACATCTCCGACAACCTTTGCATGTGTTGCATGTCAAGGAAACGGCTAGAAGCGCCTGCCGCGACCGGCCGAACGCTTACAAAACTGTGAAAAGCTGGCTTGTCGCTTCACCGCCCAGCCCGCCGCCCCAAGCGTGGCATGCGCCAGCCGGACCGATCCGGCAGAGCTGAAACGGCGGATCAGGGAGATCTGCGAAGCGCGTGTGTGCTATGGCTGCCGTCGCGTTACGTCGTCCTCGCCCGGGAAGGTGGGAGGTCAGCATCAAGATGGTCTACAATGTTTACAGAGCTTTAGGCCTGCAGTTGCGAACAAGGCGCCAAAACGGCGTGTGAAGGCGAAGCTGTGCGATGATCGCGCTGATGCCGTCGGGCCGAACGAGGTCTGGGCAATGGACTTTGTCCACGACCAGTCGGCTCTGGGGCAAGAAGCTGCGGATCCTGACCATTGTCGATACGCATTCCGCTATTGCCAGGCGAACGATGTGCGCTTCCAGTATCGCGGCGAGGACGTGGTGCAGACGCTGGAACGAATCTGCCGCAAGATCGGCTAGCCGAAGCCAATCATCAGAGTCCGGCCCGCGCTTCAAGCGCACGCTGAATAACCGCCTCAAGAAGTCCCCCTCGACCTTGAAGCTGCCCCATAGGTCCAGAGGAATGGAAAGACGGCGACGATCAGCCGCAGAAAGCCGGAAGCGTGGCGGGCGACGGTCGGCTGTGCGGGTGGTCATCCTGCGCCCTTTCCAAAGGTACCGATGAGCACGGGCGACAACGGGCACGACGACGCCCGGGATGGTCAGGACCGAGATGGCCGCGGCCGATGACAATCGCCGCGTCTCGCCGCCGAGGTCGGAATAGATGAAATAGCTCGGCGGCTGTGCATGGCCCGAGGCGCTGAAGCTGACGATCGGTTCGAGACCCGGAGATTGTCCATGATCTTGATCAGCGCCATGAAGGTGGTCAGCGGCAGCAGATGCGGGATCACGACATAGCGGATGCGCTCTCACCTGCCGGCCCCGTCGATCATCGCGCTTCCAGCGTATCCTGCGGGACGGTCTGCAGCCCGGCGTAGTAGATGACGAAAGCGAAGGGAGCGGTGGACCAGACCCCATGGCATCGTCCACATCTGCGGCGTCGAAGCCTTGACCGCAAGTCCCGGATTGCCGGCCAGCATCTGGATCGCATCGCCCTTCGACGAACCAAGGCGGCGGGCCCCGTCCTTCGCAGGCGCTCCATCGCGTCATGGCGGCTGAAATCCGCCGTTCACGTTGTGATCACAGGCTTGTTCGGGAACTGCGCCCGGCAAGAAATGTTAGCTTGCAGCCCAGTATTCGCGCCAACCCGAAAGAGACCGACATGCGTCGCATCTTCAAGACGACAACCGCCATCCTGACCTGCCTCTCGCTGATCGCCCCCGATCTTGCGCTGGCCCACAGCAGCAGCAAAAGCCGGCCGCCCGGAAGCAGCCGGAAAAGCCTGCCGCACAGCAACCCAAGGCTCAGGCCCAGCGGCAGAAGCCGCAGCAGCAGCAAAAGCCTCGGGCAGAGGCGCAGCAGCCCAAACCTGCGCGGGAAAACGCCCGGGCGCAGGACGCCAAGCGGCAGGATCCCGGCCCGAAGGCGGTGCAAAAGCCCGTTCCCGGCAAGGAGCGGCAGCAGTCCGCGAAACCCGCCCCGCAGCCCCGGCGCGACACCCCGGCCGGGACCAGCCGGACGCAAGAGCCCAAGGCCGCGCCCAAGCCGCCCGCGCAGCAGGCCGCAAGGCAGCAACAGGACCGAAAGCCGCAACAGCTCGCCAAGCCGCAGCAGAACGACAGGCCGGTCCCCGGATCTCCGCCGATCCGCAACGCCGGCAACGGCAATGGCGCGGACAAGAAGCAGCCTTCGCGCGCCGAGGGCGGGCAGCCCCGGCCGGCGCCGATGGATGCCGACACCCTGCGCGAGAGGATGAGGGAACGCGACCGCAAGGCGCCGCAGCCGCAGGCCCGTCGCCCGGACGGCCAGCCGCCGCGCAACGCGGCGAACGGAGTCAGGAATGGACAGGACCTGACCGCACCCCGCTCTCCGCAAGAGCTTCGCGAACGGCTGCAGCAGGGGAACGGCGCCGCGCGCCTGCCCGCGCCCGAACGCGGCTTCCGCGCCAACGAGCTGGCCCGCCGCGCCGCCGCGCAGGACCACGCGCCGGCCGCCGCCGCTCTTGCCGCAATGGCAAGGCGCGGCGATGACCGCCAGGACAGCGACCGCAGGCGCGACGACGACGAAACCGTGATCAGGCGCAAGATCGGCCGCGACGACTTCCGCCGCCCGGATCAGGAGTTCCGCACCTCGATCCGCGACGGCAGCCGCCGCCTCTCGCCCGAGGAGACGCGCCGGATCCTGGAACGCCGCGAACGCGAGCTGCGCCGCGAGGAGCAGCGCCTCGACCGCCGGGAGCGTGACCTCGACCGCCGCTATTACGACTCGCGGGACGACGATGACGACGACCACGGCAGCGACATCGCCAAGCTGCTGCTGGCGGGCGTGGCGGGTTTCGCGGTCGGCAAGATGCTGTCGAACAACCGCCAGGTTGCCTTCAACAGCGGCGACCGCGCGGTGCTGACCCTGCCCGACGGCAGCCAGCAGATCGTGCGCGACGACAACGCGCTGCTGTATCGCCCCGGCTCGGATGTCAGCACCGAGAATTTCGCCGACGGCTCGTCCCGCACCACGGTGCTGCGCGCCGACGGCAGCCGCGTGGTGACGATCCGCGACGCCGACATGAACATCCTGCGCCGCACCCTGATCGGCCCCGACGGGCGCGAGACCCGGCTGATCGGCGACAGCGTGGTGCGGCCGGTACAGATCTCGACCCTGCCCGCGCCGGCGCCGGTGGAATATGTCAGCCGCCCGCTGGACGAATCGGCGCTGCGCCAGGCGCTGCTTCAGGAAAGCGCGGTCGATCGCCGCTTTACCCTGGGCCAGATTCGCGACATTCCCGAGGTCCGCTCGCTGGTGGCCCCGGTCAACGTGGCGGACGTGACCTTCGACAGCGGCTCGGCCGCCCTGGCCCCCGAGCAGGCCGAGCAGCTCGCCACGCTGGGCAGCGTGATCCGGCAGTCCATCGACGAGAATCCGAACGAGGTCTACATGATCGAGGGCTATACCGACGCGGTCGGCTCGCCTGCGGCCAATCTCGCCCTGTCGGACCGGCGGGCCGAATCGGTGGCGCTGGCGCTGACCGAATATTACGACGTCCCGCCCGAGAACATGGTCGTGCAGGGCTATGGCGAGCAGTTCCTTCTGGTCCCGGGCGAGGGCGAGGACCGCGCGAACCGCCGCGTCGCCGTGCGCCGGATCACCGACCTGTTGGAGCAGGAATAAGGGCATGGCCGGGCACGGGAGATCCCGGCCCGGCCGCCGCAGGCGCGCGCCCTTGGCCATCCGGGCGCCTGTCCCTCGCGCCGACACCTGCAAGGTCCGCGCCATTGCTGATCTGGCCGGTAAACGAGGGGCGACGCCGGCCTCTTCACTTTTTCGGAGGGGCGCAGCGAAGAACGACGAAGCCCTTCAAGTCGCCTGCCGGGTCTCTCTGCCGATGCGGCGTTTCGCGATCTCGATGAGCAGCCCGAAGCCATCGTAAAGCAGCACGGCGATGCAGCCCGTCAGCACCCCGCCCTGGATGACATAGGCCGGATTGTTCGAGGTCAGCCCGGCGATGATCACCTCACCCAGGCTGCGCGCCGCGACGGTCGAGCCGATGGTCGCCGTGGACAGCGCGATGACGATCGAGATCCGGATCCCTTCGAGGATCAGCGGCATGGCAAGGGGCATCTCGACCTGCGCCAGCATCCGGCGCGGCGTCATGCCCACCGCCTTGCCCGAAAGCAGGACCGAGCCGGGCACCGCCCGCAGCCCCGCCAGCGCGTTCTCGAAGATCGGCAGCAGGCCATAGAGGAACAGGGCCAGCACCGTGGGCCGGGCGCCGAAGCCCAGCAAGGGCACGGACAGCGCCAGCACGGCGACCGGCGGGAAGGTCTGGCCGATATTCGCCAGCACCCGCGCCATGGGCAGGAACTCGGCCCCGGCGGGGCGGGTGACGAGGATGGCCAGCGCCAGCGCGATCAGGGTCGAGGGGACCATCGCCAGCGCCACCAGCGCCAGATGCGAGACGGTCAGGCTGGCCAGCGATGCGCGGTCGTAGATCACCGGTCCGCCCGCGGGGGCGAAGGGGCGCAGCAGCGGCTCGAACAGCGCGGGAAACAGGATCAGCCCGCCCGCCACGCCGATCAGGATGATCCAGCGCAGCGCCGTCATTCCCGGCCCCGTGCCAGGATGTCGTCGCGCGTGACGATACCAAGCCGGCGCCCCTGCGCATCGGTCACCGGCAACCGGTCGCGCCCGGTCCAGATCATTTCGGCCAGCGCGTCCGACAGCGAAGCGGCCACATCGACCGGCGCGCCCAGGGCCTCGCCCGCACACGACAGCGAGCCGACCGGGTGCAGCGCCAGCAGGCGCAGGGCGCGGCCCGTCTCGCCCACCAGATCGGCCACGAAGGGCGTGGCAGGCGCGCGGATGATCCGGTCGGGGGTGTCGAACTGCTCGAACCGTCCGTCCCGCATCACGGCGATGGCATCGCCCAGATACAGCGCCTCATTCATGTCATGGGTGACCAGGACGATCGTCGTGCCCAGCTGGCGGCGGATCCGGGCCAGATCGCGCTGCGCCTGGCGCCGGATCAGCGGGTCCAGCGCGCCGAAGGGCTCGTCCATCAGCAGCACATCGGGACGCGCGGCGAGCGCCCGCGCGACGCCGATCCGCTGCGCCTGCCCGCCCGAAAGCTGGTGCGGATAGCGGTTTGCGATCTCGGCCGGGTCGAGTTGCAGCATCTGCAACAGCTCGGTGACTCGGGCCGCGATCCGGGCCTTGGGCCAACCCAGAAGGGTCGGGACGACACCGATATTGCGCGCCGCCGTCCAATGCGGAAACAGCCCATAGCCCTGGATGACATAGCCGATGCCCTGACGCAGGGAAGTTTCGGGGATCCGGCCGGCATCCTGGCCGTCGATCAGCACCCGTCCCGACGTGGGCTCGACCAGCCGGTTGATCATCCGCAAGAGCGTCGTCTTGCCCGAGCCGGAACTGCCGACGATGGCGGTGAGCGTGCCCTTCGCGAAGCGGGCGGTGACCTTGTCGACCACGGGCCTGCCGTCATAGGTCTTGGTCAGGGCCTGGAGCTCGATCATTGCGGCTGCCCCCCGGAAAATGCGATCAGCAGGTCCATGACCGAGGATGTCAGGAAGGCCAGCGCCACCGTCGGGATCACGCCCAGAAGGATCAGGTCGGTGGCCGTCTGGCCGATGCCCTGGAAGATGAAACTGCCGTAGCCGCCCGAACCGATCAGCGCCCCCACGGTGGCCAGCCCGATATTCTGCACCAGGACGATGCGCGCGGCGGCCAGAATGACCGGCAGGGTCAGCGGCAGATCGATCCACCACAGCCGCCGCGCCCCGGTCATGCCCATGCCGCGCGCCGCCTCGGCGACCTCGCGCGGCACGGCATCGATGCCGGCGACGGTATTGGCGACGATGGGCAGCAGCGAATAGAGAAACAGCGCGATCAGCGCCGGGGCCATGCCGATCCCCTTGATCCCCGCATCCGCCGCCCCCGGAACATGGGCCGCGACCCAGGCCAGCGGCACGATCAGCATCCCGAACAGCGCGATCGAGGGGATGGTCTGGATCAGCGTCAGCAGGTTCAGCACCGGGCCGCGCCAGCCCGGATGGCGCTGGATGGCAAGCCCCGTCGGCAGGCCGACCCCCAGCGCCGCTAGGAACGAGCCGAAGGCCAGGACCAGGTGGTCCGCGGTCGCCCGGTGAAAGGCATCCGCGCGCACCCGGAACTCGGCGGCGACCGAAAGACCGCCCAGCGTGCCCGAACCAAGCAGCACCGCGACCCCCGCCACGGCGCAGGTCAGCAGCGCCGCCCGTGCCGCCGGGCCGGGCCGCATCCGCGCGAAGGCGTCCACCAGCAGCAGTAAAAGCGTCCCGGCGGCCAGCCAGAACCCCGCACCGGGCGAGACCCGCGCCGCGGGCGCCGCCTGCTCCTGCAGCAGCGCCGCCCCGTGGCCCAGCAGAACCGCCAGCGCGGTCGATGCGCCGGCAAGCAGCAACAGCCGCATTCCGGGGCGTCGCAGCAACAGCAGCGCGACCGCCAGCAGAACGACCCCGGCAAGCAGCGCACCGGTCATGGGCCAGCCGAACGCCTCGGCCCAGGTCCGGGGCTGTGGGGGCGCGATCCGGTTGGGGCGAAAGCCGAATGCCATCAGCGCCGGGGACGCCAGGAGCGGCAGGGCCATGACGGCCGACAGCCGGTCGATGCGCGGCACCGGCATCCTCAGTCCAGCAGCCCAGCCTTGGTCAGATAGGTGCGGGCGACCTCGGCGGCGGGCAGGCCCTCGACCTGAACCTGCCCGTTCAGCCCTTGCAGGGTTTCAAGGTCCAGCCCCGCGAAAGCCGGTTCCAGCAGTTCGGCGATCTGCGGATATTCGGCCAGCACCTCGGCCCGGACAACGGGGGCGGGCTGATAGACCGGCTGCACGTTCTTGTCGTCCTGCAGCACCGTCAGGCCGGAAAAGGCAGGCGCGCCGTCGGTGCCATAGACCATGGCCGCATTCGCCCCGCTGGTGCCGTTGGCCGCCGCCTGGATCGTGGCGGCCGTGTCTCCGCCCGACAGCACGATCAGCTGGTCCGGCGTCAGCGCAAAGCCATAGGCCTGCTGAAAGGCGGGCAGCGCCGGCGCCGAATTGACGAACTCGGCCGAGGCGACCAGCTTGACCTGACCGCCCCCCGCCACCCATTTCCCGAACTCCGAGAACGTGCCCACACCCGCCTTTTCGGCCAGATCCGAGCGCAGGGCGACGCCCCAGGTGTTGTTGGCGGGTGCGGGCGTCAGCCAGACGATGCCATTGGCCTCCTGGTCCAGTTGCTTGGCGGTCTCGTAACCCGCGCTGGCATCCTGCCAGATCGGCTCGTCGGCGCGGTTGAAAAAGAAGGCGGCGTTGCCGGTATATTCGGGATAGATGTCGATCTCGTCCGCAAGGATCGCCTCGCGGACGATCGGCGTGCCGCCCAGCTGGATGCGGTCGCGCGTCGGGATGCCCGCATGGTCCAGCACCTGAAGGATGATCTGTCCCAGCACCCCGCCCTCGGTATCGATCTTTGACGACACGACGACCTCGGCATGGGCGGTGCCGAAACCGGCGGCGAAGGCGATGAGCGACAGCGAGACAGGCTTCAGCATTTCATTTCCCTTTCGGTTCGTGCCGGCTCGGCATGTGAAGTGAACACGCGGATCGGTCGCATATCAACCTCGGCATGGCCTTGAGATGGTTGGCTCATTCCGAACATTGCGCCGGCAGGTATTGTTCCACACCCCATGCGCAGGAGTTTCGCCGGTTTCCCGGCCGAGGATGCGGGGTGAACGGCGAATAGTGGGTGCCACCTGGCGGCCATGCTTGAACCTCACAGTTTATGTAATTTTTTTCAATGCAATGCCGTAGAATCCCAGAAACTTTCGAGACGCTCGCCACGGGCTTTCCTTCGCGGCGAAAGACCGTTAGCCTCGGCAGCGAAGATCACCGAGCGAGGATGGGCAGATGAAAAAGACCGGCATGACCCTTGCGGCAAGCCTGCTGTTGCTGGCGGGTTGCGCAGGCCAGGAGGGCGACCGCTATGGCGAGATCATCGCCCGCTCGACCCCGCCCAGCCCGGAACTTCGGGCGCTGCTGGTAGAGGGCGCGGTGCGGGTGGCCTATGACCCGGCCTCGATCCGCTATGCCGAGATCTCGAATGTCGCGGATTTCGGCAATGGCGTGCAAGGCGTCTGCGTCCGCGCCGACAGCAAGAACGTCAAGGGCATCTATACCGGCGTGCACAGCATTGGCATCCCGCTGCGCGACGGCAAGCCCATCGGCGGAGAGCTGGACCATCCGATCTGCAACCGCAGCGACGTGCCCTGGAACAAGTTCCCGGAACTGGGCGCGCTGAACGGCAAATAGGCCGCGATCAGGCGACCAACTCGCCCGCCAGCGAATTCGGCGCGCTGGCGGTGATGCGCACGCGCAGCAGGTCGCCGACCTGCGCCTGGGGCGCCTCGACGAAGACCGCGTGCAGGTAATCCGACTTGCCGACCATCTGGCCCGGCAGGCGACCGGGTTTCTCGAACAGCACGGAAAGCTCGCGTCCGACCATGCCCTGCTGCGCGGCCTTCTGCTGGCGGCTCAGCAGCGCCTGCAATTCCTGCAACCGGGCGTCGGCCAGGTCGCTGTCCACCTCGGGCCGCTCATAGGCCGGCGTGCCGGGGCGCGGCGAATATTTGAAGCTGAAGGCGGTGCCGAAATTCACCCGCGCCACCAGGTCCAGCGTGTCCCGGTGGTCCTGGTCGGTCTCGCCCGGGAAGCCGACGATGAAATCCGAGGTCAGCATGATGTCGGGCCGCGCGTCGCGGATGCGGTCGATCAGCCGCAGGTATTCCGCGACCGTATGCTTGCGATTCATCGCCTTGAGGATGCGGTCGCTGCCCGACTGCACCGGCAGGTGCAGATAGGGCATCAGCTTCGGCTCGTCGCGATGCGCCTCGATCAGGTCGTCGGCCATGTCGTTCGGATGGCTGGTGGTGTAGCGGATGCGGTCGAGCCCGTCGATTTCCGCCAGGGCCCGGATCAGCCGGCCGAAGCCCCATTCGCCGCTGTCGCCCTGACCGTGCCAGCCGTTGACGTTCTGGCCCAGAAGCGTGATCTCGCGCACGCCGCGCGCGACCAGGTCGCGGGCCTCGGCCAGGATGCGGCTGACGGGGCGCGAGACCTCGGCGCCGCGGGTATAGGGCACCACGCAGAAGGCGCAGAACTTGTCGCAGCCCTCCTGCACGGTCAGGAAGGCGGCGGGGGCGCGCCTTGTGGCGGCGGGTTTCGGCAGGTGCTCGAACTTGTCCTCGGCCGGGAATTCGGTATCGACGCCCCTGCCCGCGCGCGCCATGGCCGGCAGGCGGTGATAGGCCTGCGGGCCGACGACCAGATCGACGATGGGCATGCGGCGCTGGATCTCGGCCCCCTCGGCCTGGGCCACGCAGCCGGCGACGCCGATCTTCAGGTCGGGCCGCTCGGCCTTCAAGGGCTTCAGCCGGCCGAGGTCGGAATACAGCTTCTCGGCAGCCTTTTCGCGGATGTGGCAGGTGTTCAGCAGCACCATGTCCGCCTCGGCCTGGTTCTCGGTCAGGACATAGCCCTCGGCGCCCATGGCCTCGGCCATGCGCTGGCTGTCATAGACGTTCATCTGGCAGCCATAGGTCTTGATGAAAAGTTTCTTCACCGCCGGGGTATTGGCTTGGTCCGTCATGCCGCGCTGTCCTTGAGGATGCGGCGCTGATACAGCAAGATGCGGGACTTGGAAAGTGCGGGCGCAAGATGACGGACCTGACCAGCATCCCGAATATCGGCCCGGCCACGGCGCAGGCGCTGCGCGAGGCCGGCGTCGCGGATGCCGAGACGCTGCGCGCCATGGGGGCGCATGACGCCTATGCCGCCATGCTGCGCGCCGGCACGCGGCCGCATTTCATCTGGTATTACGTCTTGCATATGTCGCTGCAGGGCCGGCCCTGGAACGACTGCCGCGGCGAGGAAAAGGCCGCGCTGCGCCGCCGTTTCGACGCGCTCGTGGCCGAGACGCGCGGCGGCGGCATGACGCCCATCGAGGCGGCGCTGCGCGAGATCGGGCTGATCGCGCCTCAGTCGCGCAGCTGACGGGCCAGGAAGACGCCGGCGCGGCGCCAGGATTCGTCGTTGTCGCCGCGGAAGTTCAGTTCCTCGTGGGTGATGAGCTTGCCGGCCTCGAGGTCCACCAGGCTGGCAAAGACCTGCAGGATCAGCGTGCTGGCCTTTTGCACCACGATGAACAGCCCGCGATCCGCGCCGCGTTCGCGCATCAGCGTGACCAGGCAGTCGGCGGTCTCCTGCGGGCAGGCCTCGGCCACGGCCGCGGCGGGCAGCAGGCTGGCCGACATCTCGGCCGCCAGCACCTCGGCCAGCAGCGCCTGGCGCCGGGCATGGTCGGCCGCTTGGTCGCGCGCCTCGTGCGAGGTATCGAGCAGTTTCACCGGCGCGATCAGCAGCGCCTCGGCCTGCGCCATCCCGGGCAGCAGCGCCAGCGCCAAGAGCAGTTTCCGCATGAGCCTTTCCCCCCGCCGCCATCCTGCGCCGGGGCGGCCGCTGCGGCAAGCCGGACCAAGGTCGCGCCCCATTGAACCGCTGCCGCGGCCCGGCTAGCCTCGGGTCCGACGCACGCTTGAGGAGGCCGCGATGAACCAACCGCAAAGCTGGGAGGCCAGGGCCGAGGAATTCTCGCTTTATGGCTTCACCGACATGCCGAGCATCCACCAGCGCGGCACGGTGGTGCTGACGCATGGCGAGGGGCCTTATGTCGTCGATGTCCACGGCCGGCGCTATCTGGATGCCAATTCGGGCCTGTGGAACATGGTCGCGGGCTTCGACCACCGCGGGCTGATCGACGCGGCCAAGGCGCAATACGAGCGTTTTCCGGGCTATCATGCCTTCTTCGGCCGCATGTCCGACCAGACGGTGATGCTGTCCGAGAAACTGGTCGAGGTCTCGCCCTTCGTCAGCGGCAAGGTGTTCTACACCAACTCGGGCTCCGAGGCGAACGACACCATGGTCAAGCTCCTGTGGTTCCTGCACGCCGCCGAGGGCAATCCGCAGAAGCGCAAGATCCTGACGCGCTGGAATGCCTATCACGGCGTTACGGCGGTCTCGGCCAGCATGACCGGCAAGCCCTATAACGAGGTCTTCGGCCTGCCGCTGCCGGGCTTCATCCACCTGACCTGTCCGCATTACTGGCGCTTCGGCGCGCAGGGCGAGACCGAGGAGCAGTTCACCGCCCGGCTGGCGCGCGAGCTTGAAGAAACCATCCAGCGCGAGGGCGCCGACACCATCGCCGGCTTCTTCGCCGAGCCGGTGATGGGCGCGGGCGGGGTCATTCCGCCCTCCAAGGGCTATTTCCAGGCGGTGCAGCCGATCCTGAAGAAATACGGCATCCCGCTGATCTCGGACGAGGTGATCTGCGGCTTCGGGCGCACCGGCAACACCTGGGGCTGCCAGACCTATGGCTTTACCCCCGACGCGATCATTTCGTCGAAGAACCTCACGGCGGGGTTCTTTCCGATGGGCGCGGTGATCCTCGGGCCGGACCTGGCCGGCCGCGTGCAGGCGGCGGTCGAGGCGATCGAGGAATTCCCGCATGGCTTCACCGCCTCGGGCCATCCGGTCGGCTGCGCCATCGCGCTGAAAGCCATCGACGTGGTGATGAACGAAGGTCTGGCCGAGAACGTGAACCGCCTGGCCCCGCGCCTCGAGGCGGGGCTGAAGCGTCTGGCCGAAAAGCCGAACATCGGCGAATATCGCGGCGTAGGCTTCATGTGGGCGCTGGAGGCGGTGCGCGACAAAGCCACGAAAACCCCCTTCGAGGCCAACCTGTCGGTCAGCGAGCGCATCGCCAACACCTGCACCGACCTGGGCCTGATCTGCCGACCGCTGGGGCAGTCGGTGGTGCTGTGCCCGCCCTTCATCCTGACCGAGGGCCAGATGGACGAGATGCTGTCGAAGCTGGAACAGGCGCTCGACAAGGTCTTTGCCGAGGTCGCCTGACCAGCGCGACGCCGGCACGAGAAAGCGCCCCCGGATCGCGTCCGGGGGCGCTTTCCCATCATCGAAGGCTTATTTCGGCAGTTGCGCCGCTGCCTGCTCGACCGCCTGGGCGATCTGCTTGCACAGCGCGGCCTCGTCGGCGCCCTGGGCCTTGGCGGCATCGGCCAGCGATTGCTCGACGCCCATGGCGCTGACGGTGCCGGTCTTGCCCTTTTCATAGCTGGCCTCGACCGCCGCTTCGTCCTGGGCGGCCGGGAACATCGCCATGATCTTGGTCTGGGTCTCGATGGCGGTGCCGTCGATATGGCCTTCGGTCTGGCAATATTCCAGCACGCCCAGCTGGTTCTTGGCCGCAGCCACCGCCATGTCCGGGCTGGGCGCGGTCTGCGCAACGGCAGCCCCGGCGAAAAGCGCCAGCGCGAGCGTGGGGACGGAAATGCGTTTCATCGGATCAACCTCCTGAATTCGGCCGGCCGCAAGCCGGTGGCCCATTCAGGCCGATGCGCAGAGCCGCCGCAATGCGCAGATTCACCTAGACGGATCGGTTCACCACGGATCGCCGCCGCCCAGCACGGCGCGCGCCATCTGCACCCGCTCGGGGCGCAGCCCGGCGGCCTGGGCAAAGTCCAGCACGCGCTGGTCCTGCTCCAGCAGGAAGTCCAGCACGAAGACCGGGAATTCCGGCTGCGCCGCCATGGCGCGCAGCCCGGCCGCGTCGCAGCCCGATTGCGCCAGCAGCGCCTGCACCAGTTCCGGATCGCCCGCCAGATGCGCAAAGCCCCTGTCCGCGATGTCGCGTGCCTCGCCCGCTGTCATGCCGCTCTCGTCCTCGTGATGCTTTCCGGCGTTTTCGCACCGGCTGGAAAGGATTTGTTAACCATTTCCGCGCAAGATGCTCGGCAGCGCAGCAGGTGTAAAGCGGGCGAAAGCATGGCCGGAAGGATTCTTGTCGTCGACGGCGCGCCGACCAACCGCATCACCATGAAGGTGCGGCTGAGCTCGGCCTGCTACGAGGTGGCGACCGCCGCCTCGGGGCAAGAGGCGCTGCGCATGGCGCGGCTGATCCATCCGCAGATCGTGCTGATCGGCACCGGCCTGCCCGACATCGGCGGCCCGATGCTTTGCGCGGCGCTGCGGGCGCTGCCGCAGGGCGGCGACATGCCGGTGCTGGTGTTGGCGCGGGGCGAGGATCGGGTCGCGGCGCTGCGGGCCGGTGCCTCGGCTCTGATCGACCCGGACGGCGACGAGTTGACGCTGCTTGCCCGCATCCGCGGGCTGATGCGGCACGAGGCGGCCGGGTTCGGCGCGGCGGGATTCGAACCCGCGCATGGCATGGCCGAGCCGGCGGCCGCCTTCCTGCACGACCCGCGGCCGCGCGCGGTCTTCGTCGCCGACCAGCCCGCCACGGCGCTGGGCTGGCGCCATGCCCTGCAGGCGCGGGTGGATTTCGCCATCTCGGTCAGCGAGCCCGAGCGGGCCTTGGCCGAGGCCGCCGCCGGCAAGGTGGCCGAGCTTTACCTGATCGCCGCCGACATCCGCCAATCCGGCGACGGGCTGCGGCTCTTGTCGGAACTGCGCTCGCGCCCGCATTCGCGCGACGCGGGCTTCGTCGTCGCGCTGCGCCCCGAACGGGCCGAGATGATGCCGGTGGCGCTGGACCTGGGCGCGGGCGACGTGCTGCCCTGGGACCTGGCCGCGCCGCATTTCGCCCCCGAGGCGGCGGTGCGGCTGCAAACCCAGTTGGCCCGCAAGCACGAGGCCGACCGGCGCCGCAACGAAACGCGGCGCAACATGCATTTCGCCATGACCGACCCCTTGACCGGGCTGCACAACCGCCGCTTCGCCCTGCCCCGGCTGTCGGAGCTGGCCTTCGAGGCGCAGGAGCGCCAGCGCGACCTGGCCGTGATGCTGCTGGACCTGGACCGCTTCAAGCGGGTGAACGACATCCACGGCCATCCCGCCGGCGACGCGGTGCTGGCCGAGGTCGCCTCGCGCCTGGCCTCGGTCCTGCCCGAGGATGCGGTGCTGGCCCGCATCGGCGGCGAGGAGTTCCTGGCCGTGCTGCCCGATTGCCCGGTGCGCACCGCCCGCCGCGTGGCCGAGGATCTGCGCCAGGCGGTGATGGCGGCGCCGGTGCGCCTGCCGGCGGGTTGCGACAGCGCCGAACTGGGCGTGACCGTCTCGGTCGGCGTGGCGATCGGCGAGGCCCGCGCGCCGCAGCAGGCCGCCCCCGACCCCGAGAGCCTGCTTGCCAGCGCCGACCGGGCGCTGCTTGCCGCGAAATCCTCGGGGCGCAACCGCATCGTCATCGCGCCGCAGATGATCGCCGCCTGAGCCCCCGCTTGCGCCCTGCGACGTTTCGCCGCGCGGCAAGGCGGACTTTTCATCGGCCCGCCCATGCCCTAGATAGAAGGCCAAGCACAAAAGGAGCGCGCCCATGCCCCATGCCGCCGCCGAAACCGCGGACCGTCCGATCAAGCAGGCGATGCTGCGCGCCGCGCTGGGGCGCTGTCCCGCCTGCGGCCAGGGCAAGCTCTTCAGCGGCTATCTCAAGGTGAACGGCGCTTGCGCCCATTGCGGCGAGGCGCTGCACCACCAGCGCGCCGACGACGGCCCGGCCTATCTGACCATCCTGCTGGTCTCGCATCTGGGCGCGCCGCTGTTGCTCGCGATCTACATGATGTATCGGCCCTCGGCCATGGCGATGCTGATCGGCTTCGGCCTGGGCGCGGTGATCCTGTCGCTGCTCTTGCTGCCGCGCATCAAGGGCGGCTTCGTCGGCTTCCAATGGGCGCGGCGCATGCATGGCTTCGGCGAAGGCGCAACGCATCTGGAGGCCAGCGCGCCGTGAGTGCCGAGACCCCTGCCGAAACCCCGATCCGCGATGCGGCGACGGTGGTGGTGCTGGACCGCCACGCGAGCGCCGGCCCCTCGGTGCTGATGGGCCAGCGCGGCGCCGCGGCGGTGTTCATGCCATCGAAATATGTCTTTCCGGGCGGCGCGGTCGATGCCGCCGATGCCGCGGCCCGACTGGGCGCGGGCCCTGGGCCCGAGACCGCCGCGCGGCTGGCCGCCGAGCCGCGCCCGGGTGTCGCCAGCGATCCGCATGCCCTGGCTGCCGCCGCCCTGCGCGAGCTGGCCGAGGAGACCGGGCTCTTGACCGGCCAGCCCGGCGCCGCGCCCGAGGGCTGGGACCATTACGCCGGCGCCGGGCTTGCCCCCGATGCCTCGGCGCTGATCTATCTGTTCCGCGCCATCACGCCGCCGGGCCGGCCGCGGCGATTCGATGCCCGCTTCCTGCTGCTGGATGCCGAGCACCTGCATGGCGACCGCCACGACTTCGCCGGCGCCTGCGACGAATTGTCGCATCTGCATTGGGTGCCCCTGGCCGAGGCGCGGGCGCTGGACCTGCCCTTCATCACCGAGGTGGTGCTGGCCGAGCTTGCGGGCATCATCGCCCGGGCCGGCGGCGGGCCGCTGCGCGCGCCCGAGTCGGTGCCGTTCTTCGACAACCGCGACGCCAACCCGCGCTTCATGCGGATCGGCTAGCGGCCGCGAAACCGCGGCGCGCGCTTTTCCAGGAAGGCCGAGACGCCCTCGGCGAAATCGGCGGTGCGGGCCATCTTGCCCTGCAACCGCGCCTCGACGCCAAGCTGCGCCGCCATGTCGTTGCCCGCCGAGGCGCGCAGCGCGGCACGGATCGCCATGAAGGCGGCGGTCGGCCCCTCGGCCAGCGTGCGGGCCCGGGCGGCGATGACCGCGTCGAATTCGGCGTCCGGCACGGCTTCCCAGATCAGGCCCCAGTCGGCGGCCGTCGCGGCCGGGATGCGGTCGGCGAACAGCATCATGCCCATCGCCCGCGCCTGGCCCACGGCGCGCGGCACGATATAGGTGCCGCCGGCGTCGGGGATCAGCCCGATGCGGCTGAAGGCCTGCACGAAGCTGGCGCTTTCGCAGGCAATGACCACATCGGCAGCCAGCGCCAGGTTCGCCCCCGCCCCGGCCGCGGTGCCGTTCACCGCCGCGATCACCGGCACCGGCGCCTCGCGGATCGCGGCGAGCATCGGCTCGTATTCCTGGCGCAGGATGGTTTCCACGTCGAAGCCGCCGGTGGCGTCGGTCAGGTCCTGGCCCGAGCAGAAAGCCCGCCCCGTCCCGGTCAGCACCACGCAGCGGGTGCCCTGCGGCAGGTCGGTCAGCGCCGCCACGATCTCGGCCCGCATCACGCGGTTCAGTGCGTTCATCACCTCGGGCCGGTTCAGGGCCAGCCGGGCAATGCCGTCCTGATGCGTCACGGCGATGGTCTGAAAGCTCATGCGGTCCCCCCTGCTTTTGCCCGCCATCCTGCCCAAGACGGGCAGCGGCGAAAAGCCCGGACCTCGCGTCAGTCGCGCATGATCTGGTCGAGCCGGGCCTTTTCCTCGGCGCTGAGCGTCTCGGCGCGCTCCTCGGCCGGGCGGCGCGAGCGGATGAAGCGCCAGCCCAGGAGCAGCGCGAAGGCCGCCATCACCGGCCCGGCGAGATAGAGCAGCCAGTTCACGCCCCGCGCCGGCGGCTGGAACAGGACATATTCGCCGAAACGGTCCACCACCGCCGCGACCGCCGCATCGTCGCTGTCGCCGGCGACCAGCCGCTCGCGCAGGTAGAGCCGCAGGTCGCGGCTGATCGGGGCATTCGATTCGTCGATGGTCTCGCCCTGGCAGACCGGGCAGCGCAGCACCTTGGAGATCTCGCGGGCGCGGGCCTCCAGCGCGGGATCGGTGAGCACCTCGTCGGGCTGCACGGCCAGGGCCGGCAGGGCGATCAGCAGCGACAGGGCCAGGATCAGCGCGCGCATGCTCACTCCGCCGGTTGGGCGACGATGCCGCGCCGGGCGCCGGCGGCGACGCGATAGCGCCGGTCCGACAGGCTGACCAGCCCGCCAAGCGCCATCAGCGCGCAGCCGAGCCAGATCCAGCTGGCGAAGGGCTTCACATAGCTGCGCACCGCCCAGCCGCCGCCCTGCTGCGGATCGCCGATGACCAGATAGAGGTCGCGGAACAGGCCGTTCTGGATCGCCGCCTCGGTCGTCGGCATGGCCTGCACCGGATAGACCCGCTTTTCCGGGTGCAGCAGCGCGACCTGCCGGCCGTTCTTGCTGACGCGCATGGTGGCGATGGTGGCGTCGTAGTTCGGGCCGGGCTGTTCCTCGACCTTTTCCAGGGTGATCTCGTAACCGGCGACGGTGAAGGGCTGGCCGACCTGCGCCACGCGGATATCCTCGACCTGCCAGGCCATCAGCAGGCTGATGCCGATGAAGGTCACGCCCAGCCCGCCATGGGCCACGGCCTTGCCCCAATCGGCACGCGGCAGCCGCGAAAGCCGCGAAAGCCCCGAATTGCCGGTGCGCAGCCACAGGTCCACCGCCGCGCCGCCCAAAAGCCAGGCGCCCAGGCCGGCGCCGATCACCGCCAGCGCCGAATGCCCGGTCGAGACGGCAAAGACCAGCGCCGCCACGGCCGCCGCGAAGGCCAGCGCACCGCGCAGCGGCATCAGCGTCCGTTTCAGCTTGCCGCGCTTCCACGGCAGGATCGCGCCCAGGGGCAGGACGATCGCCAGCGCCACCATGAAGGGCGTGAAGGCCTTTTCGAAGAAGGGCGCGCCGACCGAAAGCTTCTTGTCCCAGGCCATCTCGGCCACCAGCGGCCAGACCGTGCCGATGAAGACCACGAAGGCTGCAACCGCCAGCAGGATGTTGTTGAGCACCAAGGCGCCTTCGCGCGAGACCGGGGCGAAGACGCCCTTGGCCTGCATCGCCGGCGCGCGGAAGGTGTAAAGCGTCAGCGCCCCGCCGACGAACAGCCCCAGGATCGCCAGGATGAACACGCCGCGCTCGGGGTCGCTGGCGAAGCTGTGGACCGAGGTGATGACGCCCGAGCGCACGATGAAGGTGCCGATCAGCGAAAAGCCGAAGGCCATGATCGCCAGCAGGATGGTCCAGCTTTTCAGCACCTCGCGCTTTTCGACGACGATGGCGGAATGCAGCAGGGCAGCCGCGATCAGCCAGGGCATGAAGCTGGCATTCTCGACCGGGTCCCAGAACCAGAAGCCGCCCCAGCCAAGCTCGTAATAGGCCCACCACGACCCCAGCGCGATGCCGATGGTCAAAAAGATCCAGGCCGCCAGCGTCCAGGGCCGGACCCAGCGCGCCCAGGCGGCATCGACCCTTCCCTCGATCAGGGCGGCGACGGCAAAGCTGAAGGCCATCGAAAGCCCGACATAGCCGAGATAGAGGAAGGGCGGGTGGAAGGCGAGGCCGGGGTCCTGCAGCAGCGGGTTCAAGTCGCGGCCGTTGAAGGGCGGCGCCTCTATGCGCAGGAACGGGTTCGAGGTGAACAGGATGAAGCCCAGGAAGGCCACGCCGATCGCGGCCTGCACCGACAGCACCCGCGCCCGCAACCGGGGCGGCAGGTTCGCGTCGAAGGTGGCGGCGGCGGCACCGAACAGCGACAGGATCAGCACCCAGAGCAGCATGGAGCCCTCGTGATTGCCCCAGACGCCGCTGATCTTGTAGAGCATGGGCTTGGCGGTATGCGAATTCTCATAGACCAGCAGGACCGAGAAATCCGAGCTGACGAAGGCCAGCGTCAGCGCCACGAAGGAAATCGCGATCAGTCCGAATTGCGCCAGCGCGGCGGGCCGGGCGCTGTCGATCCAGCCGCTCCAGCCCCGCGCGGCGCCGACCATGGGCACGATCATCTGGAAGATCGCCACGCCAAAGGCGAGGATCAGGGCGAAATGGCCGATTTCGGCGATCATGGGCTTCCTCCGGGTGGCTGGCCGGAAGAATAGCCGGGGCGCGGGCGGCAAGCCAGCCCCCCGCGCCCGTCAGATTGTCACAGAGATGCTAGCGCTGCGCCGCTAATGCTCGGCCTGCCCCGCCGCCCAGTCGCGCAGCGCCGGGTTGTCCTCGAAGGCGTCGCCCTCGGGCAGGCCGGCCAGCGTCGTCGGCGCGGCGCTGCGGATCGTCGGGCGGGTGCGGAAGTAATGCGCCTCGCGCGCGCCGAAATAGAAGCTGATGATGGCCCCCAGAAGCCACCACAGCGGTTCGGGCACCAGGTTCAGGTTCTGCATGCGCAACCCGAAGCCCACCGGCTCGGCCATGGCATAGACGAAAAGCCCGATGGTGCCCAAGGTCAGCAGCGGCCGCGGCATCCGGTTCAGCCCGTTCATCAGCCCGTCGAACCAGCCGCGCGGCTGGGCGGCGAATTCGCCGGTCAGCTGGGCGATGGCGCGGGCATAGGCCTCCTCGTCCAGTTCCATGCGCCTTGTCGCGTTCTCGCGGAACACCTCGGCCACGCCGGTCGCGGCATTGGCGACCGTGGTGACGGCGGTGCCGGCGCCTAGGAAACGGTCCATCACCCCCATTTCGCCACCCTCGCCCGATGCTCGGCCGCCGTCAGGTGATACTTGGCCGAGATGAACTCCTCGGCCCGGGTGATCCAGCCGCCCTTGCCGCCCGCCCTGGTGCGGGCGTATTTGCGGCTGGCCGGGCGCGCATCGCCAAGCGCGTAGTAATAATTGCGCCGCGCGATGCCATAGGCGTCGGCGAAATAGCCCGGCGCCGCCAGGTCGGCCTGGGTCGCGGCGCGGATCGTCGCCGGCCCGATCATGCCGTCGTCCGTGGCCGGAAAGCCCATCCGCGTCACCAGCCTTTGCAGGATCTTGACCGCATTGGTGCCGGCATTGACATACATATCGAAGACCGAGGCCTGCACCGAAGCCGGCAGTTCCGCCAGCCGCGGCCTGCGGAAGTAATGCTCGACATAGATGCGCGCCGCATCGGCGCGGGTCAGCGCCTTGACGTCGGCCACGTCCACCCTGCCGTCGCCGGTCCTGTCGATCCCCAGCCGCTGCAGCGTCGCCAGCGTCACGCCGTAATTCGTCGCCCCGCCCGGATCGTCGGGGTCGTTGACGTAGCCCCCCTCACGCGCAACGATTTCCGCCGCGATTTCCTCGACCGTCTTCATCCACAGCCCCCTTGCCTGAAGCGGACCAAGGCTGCGGTGACGCGGTTAACCTTTCGTTAACCAGGCGCGCGTTGCATCGGGGCGGTCAGGAGTTCGGATCCTCGTAGACGCCCTGCTCCTTGAGCGAGTCGATGACCTCGCGCGGCATGTAGCTTTCATCGTGCTTGGCCAGGATCTCGGTCGCGACAAAGGTGTCGCCCTCCATGCGGCCGGTGCCGATCATGCCCTGGCCCTCGGCGAACAGGTCGGGCAGCACGCCGGCAAAGCGCACCGGGATCGAGGCGCCGCCGTCGGTGACGCTGAAGCTGACGGTCTCGCCGGCGCCGCGGATCAGCGTGCCCTCCTCGACCAGCCCGCCCAGGCGGAACACCTCGCCGGCCGAGGGCGGGCTCTCGGCCATCTGACTGGGCGAGCGGTAAAGGTTGATGCCGTCGCGGAAGCCATAGCCGATCAGCGCGACGGCCAGCAGCAGCGCGACGGCGGCGGCGATCAGGACCTGGATTCTACGCTTTTTCTTGAGCGATTTCATTATCGTGGCTTTCCATGTTCAGGCGCTTTCGAACCTGATCGGATGGCGGAGGAACTGCGTGGCCTTGCCCGAGACACGCTCGGGGTCGCCGGTGGTCAGGAAGCGCGAAACCGTGCCCGCGCCCAGCATCTGCGGATGGCGTTTCAGATAGTCATCCAGGCTTTCGGCCACCAGGTTCGGTTGCGAATAGACCGTCACATCCGGCCCCAGCGCCTTCTGGAAGGCCGCTTGGACCAAGGGGTAATGCGTGCAGCCCAGGATCGCCGCCTCGGGATGCGGCATGCGGCGCAGCAGCGCCTCGACATGGCTGGTCACCAGCGCCTCGGCCAGGATCTCGTCGCCCATCTCGATGGCATCGACCACGCCGCCGCAGGGCTGGGCCTCGACATCGACGCCGATGGCGCGGAAGGCCAGTTCGCGCTGGAAGGCGCGGCTGGCGACGGTGGCGGGGGTGGCGAACAGCGCCACATGCTTGACCGCGACCTCGCGCGGCGGCGAATTGTCGCCCCAGCGGCGCTCGGTCAGCGCCTCGATCATCGGCACGAAGACGCCCAGCACGCGCTTGTCCTCGGGCAGCCATTTCTCTTGCATGCGCTTCAGGGCCGCGGCCGAGGCGGTGTTGCAGGCCAGGATCACCAGGTCGCAACCCTCGGCCCACAGCCGCTCGACGCCGGCGCAGGTCAGGTTGAAGATGTCCTCGGCATCGCGCACGCCGTAAGGGGTGTGCTTGTTGTCGCCCAGATAGACCAGCGGCAGTTCCGGCAGGCGGGCGGCGACGGCGCCCAGCACGGTCAGCCCGCCCAGACCCGAATCGAATACCCCTACCGCCATGGCTCGTCTCCCCTTGCTCGCGACGCGCCTTGTTTAGGCTGCGCGGCGGCGGATTGCCATGATTTATGTCAGGTGCGGCATTTCCTCCGCCGCTCAAGACGACGTGACCGGGACCGGCCCGAATCGGGGTTTTGCGGCGGCATTCTGCCCGCCGATCCGGCGCCGGACGCAGGGATAGGCAGTGCCGTGCCATAATGGGTCACCCATACTGCCGGATTAACGGATTTGTTGGCGTTTTGCAGGGTTGTTCACCCTATCTTCTGTGATAAGGGTTGCACGGATTGCATGGCTGATGCCGCAAGAAAGCACTGTTATGGATTGGGATAAATTAAGAATATTTCACGCCGTCGCGGACGCTGGGAGTTTGACCCATGCGGGCGATGTTTTGCATCTGTCGCAATCCGCCGTCAGCCGCCAGATCCGCGCGCTGGAGGATTCGCTGGCGACCACGCTGTTTCACCGTCATGCCCGCGGCCTGATCCTGACCGAGCAGGGCGAATTGCTGTTCGAGGCCACCTCCTCGATGGTGCGCAAGCTCGACACCACCGCCGCCCGGATCCGCGACAGCGAGGAGAACGTCTTCGGCGAGCTCAAGGTGACCACCACCACCGGCTTTGGCACGCTCTGGCTGGTGCCGCGGCTGGCCAAGCTCTATGAGCGCTACCCGGACCTGAAGATCGACCTGATGCTGGAAGAGCGGGTGCTGGACCTGCCCATGCGCGAGGCCGACGTGGCGATCCGCATGAAGGAGCCGAACCAGCAGGACCTGATCCGGCGCCGGCTGCTGAACATCCGCATGCGGCTTTATGCCACACGGGAATACCTGGCCAAGGCCGGCGTGCCGCAAACCATGGAGGATCTGGTCCCGCACCGGCTGATCTGTCAGAACCCGCAGACGCCGCAGGTAAGCTCGGGCGCGGTGCTGTCGCAGATGCTGCTGGGGCTGAACATGACCTCGACGCTGATGGTGAACAATTACTTCGGCGTGCTGCAGGGCGTGCTGAACCATGTCGGCATCGGCGTGCTGCCGGACTATCTGACGCCGGATTTCCCGAACCTGGTCAGGGTCTTGCCGGCGATCGAATCCGGCGAGGTGCCGGTCTTCCTGGCCTTCCCCGAGGAATTGCGCACCTCGCGCCGCGTCACCGCCTTCCGCGATTTCGTGCTGGAAGAGATCCAGGCGATCCGCAAGCAGCAGAGCGAGGAAGAGGCGGTGCATCCGTCCGACAAGTGACCGCCGGACGGGCGGTGCTGCAAGCGCCCTGCCCGAGATATTCGCAGAATGCATATCGGCCATGTGCGGCCAAGGGCATTTGCGCCTTGAACCGTTCGCACTCTGCACATATTTCCACTCTCGAAGGCGGTGATCTTGAGGAAACTCTCATCACCTTCAACCTCCCTGTTGGACTTGAGCCGGGCTTCATGCCCGGCTTTTTTTTGCTTCTGCCCCGGCGGCGGGCATCGCGGTCGGCGGGGTATTTGGAAAACAGAGAAAGCCCGGCCGGTTCTTCGTCGTATCGGCTGCGCGCAGGGCCTTTCCTAATGGCCGCGCGCCGCTTAAAAGGCCCGGAAAACCGGGCAAAGGGGGCGCCAGCATGCTAGAACCGCAGATCACCCAGGAATTGATCGCCGCGCATGGCCTCAAGCCCGACGAATACCAGCGCATCCTCGAGATCATCGGCCGCGAGCCGACGTTCACCGAGCTCGGCATCTTTTCGGCCATGTGGAACGAGCATTGCTCCTACAAGTCGTCGAAGAAGTGGCTGCGCACCCTGCCCACCACCGGCCCGCAGGTGATCTGCGGCCCGGGCGAGAATGCGGGCGTGGTGGACATCGGCGACGGCCAGGCCGTGGTCTTCAAGATGGAGAGCCACAATCATCCGAGCTATATCGAGCCGCATCAGGGCGCCGCGACCGGCGTCGGCGGCATCCTGCGCGATGTCTTCACCATGGGCGCCCGGCCCATCGCCGCCATGGATTCGCTGAGCTTCGGCCGGCCCGAGCATCCCAAGACCGCGCATCTGGTCAAGGGCGTGGTCGAGGGCATCGGCGCCTATGGCAATGCCTTCGGCGTGCCGAACGTGGGCGGCGAGGTGCGCTTCCATGCCTCTTATGACGGCAATTGCCTGGTCAATGCCTTTGCGGCCGGTCTCGCCGATGCCGACAAGATCTTTTATTCCGCCGCCTCGGGCGTCGGCATGCCGGTGGTCTATCTGGGCGCCAAGACCGGCCGCGACGGCGTCGGCGGCGCCACCATGGCCAGTGCCGAGTTCGACGACACCATCGAGGAAAAGCGCCCCACGGTGCAGGTCGGCGACCCCTTCACCGAGAAATGCCTGCTGGAGGCCTGCCTGGAGCTGATGCAGACCGACAGCGTGATCTCGATCCAGGACATGGGCGCGGCGGGGCTGACCTGCTCGGCCGTCGAGATGGGCGACAAGGGCGGCCTGGGCATCAAGCTGGTGCTGGACGCCGTGCCGCAACGCGAAACCGCGATGACGGCTTACGAGATGATGCTGTCCGAGAGCCAGGAGCGCATGCTCATGGTGCTGAAGCCCGAAAAGGAGGCCGAGGCACGGGCGATCTTCGAGAAATGGGACCTGGATTTCGCCATCGTCGGCGAAACCATCGCCGAAGACCGCTTCCTGATCGTCCATGGCAACGAGGTCAAGGCCGACCTGCCGCTGTCGAAACTGTCGTCCAGCGCGCCGGAATATGACCGGCCCTGGGTGCCGACCCCGGCGGCGGCGCCAATGCCTTCGCTGCCGGCGATCCAGCCCATCGCGGCGCTGCGGGCGCTGATCGGCTCGCCCAGCCATGCCCACAAGGCCTGGGTCTGGGAGCAATACGACACCCAGGTCGGCGCCGACACCGTGCGCCGCCCGGGCCTGGGCGCCGGCGTGGTGCGGGTGCATGGCAGCGGCAAGGCGCTGGCCTTCACCAGCGACGTGACCCCGCGCTATGTCAAGGCGAACCCCCATGAGGGCGGCAAGCAGGCGGTGGCCGAGGCCTATCGCAACCTCTCGGCCTGCGGCGCGCTGCCCCTGGCCACGACCGACAACCTGAACTTCGGCAATCCCGAGAAGCCCGAGATCATGGGCCAGCTCGTCGGCGCCATCAAGGGCATCGGCGAGGCCTGCGCGGCGCTGGATTTCCCCATCGTTTCGGGCAACGTCTCGCTTTACAACGAAACCGACGGCAAGGGCATCTTGCCGACCCCGACCATCGGCGGCGTCGGGCTGATCGCCAATCTGGACGATCTGATCGCCGGTCTGCCCGCCGAGGGCGACCTGGCGCTGGTCCTGGGCGAGACGGCCGGCCACCTGGGCCAGTCGGCGCTGGCGGCCGAGGCCTTCGGCATCGAGGCGGGCGATGCCCCGCCCGTCGATCTGGCGGCCGAGCGCAAGCATGGCGAATTCATCCGCGCCCATGGCAAGCTGTTCAGCGCCGCGACCGACCTGTCGGATGGCGGGCTGGCGCTGGCGGCCTTTGAACTGGCCGAGGCGGCCGGGCTGGGCGTGACGCTGGATGCCGCCGAGATCGGCCAACTCTTCGGCGAGGATCAGGCCCGCTACCTGGTTGCCTGCACCGCCGAGAATGCCGCCAAGCTGGCCGAGGCTGCCCAGGCGGCTGGCGTGCCCCTGGCGCGCGTCGGTCGCTTCGGCGGCGATCGGGTGACGCTGGGCGGAGACAGCGCCCCGTTGGCGGAACTGTCGCAGCTGTATCGCGGCGCCTTCGAAAAGGCCCTGAACCTGGAACTGGCCTGAACCTTTCCGACCCGATGGACCCGGCCGGCGCCCCGCGATGGCCGGGCTTTTCATGCGCCGATTGTAGTCGCGGAGCGAAATTCGCGCGATTGACGCTGCGTCATAGGTAATCCCACCCATTCCGCTTTGCCCGCGCCGTGCCCAGATGAGCCAGCGGAGACGGATCAAGCATCAGTCACCCAGGGGCCGCGGATCGTTCCTCCCTGCGATCGGCGGCCGGATCAAGCCCCGCTCCTGCCACGAGCGGGGCTTGCCATCTTTTGCCCCGCGCGCCAGAAGGCAAGGCAGGATGCCCGGATTTCAGTGTCTTACAAGGAAAATGGCGGTCCCAACACGATTCGAACGTGTGGCCTCTACCTTCGGAGGGTAGCGCTCTATCCAGCTGAGCTATGGGACCGCGAGCCCGTGTTGATTAGCCGCAAACGCGCGGCTCTGCAATGGGGTTCAGGCGAAAAGCTCGTGACAGAAGCCCAAACCGTCCACCAGCGCATCGACCTCGGCCCGGGTGTTGTACATGGCAAAGCTCGCCCGCGCCGTGGCCGAGACGCCGAAGAAGTCCAGAAGCGGCATGGCGCAATGCGTCCCGGCCCGGACGGCGATGCCGCGCTTGTCGAGGATCGTCGAGATGTCATGCGCATGCGCGCCCTGCATGGTCAGCGAAAAGATCGCGCCCTTGTCCGGCGCATCGCCCTGCATGGCCAGCCAGTTCAGGCTGCGCAGCCGCTCGCGGGCATAGTCGCGCAAGTCCCGCTCATGCGCGGCGATGTTCTCCATCCCGAGGCCCATCAGATATTCCAGCGCCGCGCCCAACCCGATCTGGTTGACGATGCCGGGGGTGCCGGCCTCGAAGCGCAGCGGCGGATCGGCGTAATCGACCGTGTCGCGGGTCACGGTGCGGATCATGTCGCCGCCGCCCATGAAGGGCCGCATCTCGGCCTGGCGTTCGCGGCGGATCCAGATCGCGCCCGAGCCCGAGGGGCCATAGAGCTTGTGCCCGGTGATGCAGTAGAAATCGACGCCGAGCGCGCCCACGTCCACCGGCATGTGCACCGAGGCCTGGCTGCCATCGGCCAGCACCGGCACCGAGGTTCCGCGCGCGATGGCGCCGACATCGACCACGGTGCCGGTCACGTTCGACATATGGGTGACGGCGATCAGCTTCGTCCTGGGCCCCACGGCGGCCAGCACCTTCTCGGCCGGCAGGCTGCCGTCGGGCTCGGGCTCGACCCATTTCAACTGCACGCCCTGGCGCTCGCGCAGGAAATGCCAGGGCACGATATTGGCGTGATGCTCCAGCACCGACAGCAGGATCTCGTCGCCGGCCTGCAGCCGCGGCGCGGCCCAGCCATAGGAGACCAGGTTGATGCCCTCGGTCGCGCCCGAGGTGAAGATCACCTCATCCTCGTGTGGCGCATGCAGGAAACGGGCGATGATGCTGCGCACCCGCTCGTAATTCTCGGTCGCGAGGTTCGAGAGATAATGCAAGCCCCGGTGGACATTGGCATATTCTCCCTCATAGGCGCGGGTCATGGCGTCGATCACCTGGCGCGGCTTCTGCGCGCTGGCGCCATTGTCCAGATAGACCAGCGGGCGGCCGTTGACCTGCGTGGACAGGATCGGGAAATCGGCCCGGACCGTGTCGATGTCGAAGCTCATGGAGTCACCTCGGGGACGATGCCGAAGGCCGCCGCGAAAAGCGACAGCACGAAGCCCAGGACGAACAGGCTGCCGACCAGGCCCACCACCACCTTGGCGGTGCTGGTGAAGCCGTGCAGTGCCTTGGTCATGGTCACGGCAAGATAGAGGAACAGCCCGAAGGCCAGGATCGAAAGCAGCGCCGCCGTGGCCGGGAACAGCAGCGTCATTACCAGTTGCACCGCCTGCAACCCGACCAGCAGCAGTTCGACCCAGGCCACGACCAGCAGCGCATCGGCGAAATCGCCCTGGCCGCCGAACCAGCGGCCGACCTGTGCCATCATCAGCGCCGAGACGACCATGGCGCCGAACTGCACCCCGGCCAGCGTCAGCGGATGCGACAGCAGGCGCGACAGCGCATTGTCGAACTCGACCGGGAACAGCATCAGCGACAGGCAGGCGAGCAGCGTGGACAGCGTCACCGCCAGCAGCAGCAGCGTCCAGCGCGCCGACATGGGCAGCGCCAGCCGGCGCAGCACCTGCAGCGCCGCCTCGGGCCTGCGCAGGGTCAGCACCACCAGATCGCCAAGATCGCCCGAAGTCATCCGTTCCCCGCCAATGCGCGCAGTCCCGCGCCCCATATCACCAGAAAGCCCAGGCCTGCCAGCCCCCGGGTCAGGCTCAGCGCCGCGCCGGGGCCGACCAGCCCCTCGGTCAGGCCGGCCAGCAGCATGGCCGGCGCCGCCGCGAGCAGCGCCCAGAACAGCGCCAGCCGGGAATCGCCGGGCGCGACGGGCCGCCCCGCCAGACGCGACAGGGCCGAGACCAGCGCCGCCAGCGCATAGGCCAGCAGCGGCATCATGAACATCACCGCCAGCAGCGCCCCGCCCATCCGGGCCTGAAACGGCACCGAGGGGTCGAGCTGCGCCGCCCGCTGGTGCCCGGGCGCCTGGGCGATCAGGAACACCAGCATCGCCGCCATCAGCACGGCGATCAGGCCGCGCTCGGGCAGGCCGCGCAGGCCGGCGACGACCCGACCGGGCGCCCACCAGCTTTGCACGATCCTGGGGACGATCCCGGCCTGCGCCACCTTGGCCGTCACCCCCGGGCGCGGCTGGTCAGCCATTCGTCCAGCCGGACCAGGATGGCGTCGCGCAACCCGTCATTCTCGATCTCGGCCAGCGCATCGGCCAGGAAGGACAGGACCAGCAGCACGATGGCCTGTTCCCTGGGCACGCCGCGCGAGCGCAGGTAGAACATCGCCGTCTCGTCCAGCGCACCGGTGGTCGAGCCATGCGAGCACTTCACGTCGTCGGCATAGATTTCCAGCTCGGGCTTGGCGAGGAACTGGCTGCCCTCGTCCAGCAGAAGCCCTTGGCTGATCTGGTAGCCGTCGGTCTTCTGTGCGCCGGGCTTGACCAGGATCTTGCCCTGGAAAATGCCATGCGCGCCGTTCTTCAGCACCTTCTTGAACACCTGGCGGCTTTCGCAGCGTTCGGCGGCATGGGTGATGAAGACGGTGTCGTCGTGGTGGAAGGCACCCTCGTCGCCATCGCCCAGAACGGCGGCGGCGATATGGGCCACGGCATCGTCGCCGGCGATCTCGATCACGCCCTCGTTGCGCATCATCCGGCCGTTGACCGACAGCGCGAAGGACTTGAACAGCGCGCCCTCGCCCACGCGGGCGAAAATATGGCCGATGCCCAGCTTGGCGTCATCGGCGCGCTTGCTGGAGATGTGGTGGAAGCGCGCGCCCTCGGCCAGATCCACCTCGAGCATCGTGTTCGAGCGGGCGCCGATGCCGCCGGTTTCCAGCAGCGTCAGCTCGGCGCCGGGTTCGAGCTTGACGACATGGTGGAGCACCACGTCCGCCGCCGCGTCCTGGCGGCGGTAAAGCACATGCAGCGGGCGCGAGACCGGGCCGGTGACACGGATCAACAGCCCGTCGCGGGCGGCGAGCGTGTTCAGCACCGCGAAGGGCCGCTTGACCGGGACCTGGCCGGCGGCCTCCAGCGTGCCGTAAAGCCCGGCCGCCCAATGGTCGGCACCCCTGTCGGCAGCGGCGAGGCTTTCGATCTGCAAGCCCTCGGCCGACAGATCGTCCGAGGCGGCGGCATCGAAGACGCCGTCGACGAAAACCAGCGTCAGCCGGTCGATGTCGCTGAACAGCGAGGCATCGCGCGCCGGCACCGCCAGCGGCTCGGGGCGCGGGGCGTTGAAGGGCGCGGGGTCGGTATAGCGCCAGTATTCGTCGCGGGCGCCGGGCAGGCCCATGGAAGCGAGCCGCTCGGCCGCATCCCGGCGCGCGGCTGCGGTGAACCCGCCCTGCGGCAGGTCCAGCGCCTCAAGCCGGGCCGACAGCGCCGAGGCGCCGGGCCGTGCCTTGCCCTCGACCGCCGGGGTCTGGGCCGACAGAACAGCCGTGTCCGCCATCAGCCGACCTCCGCCAGCAGGTCGCCATAGCCGTTCTGCTCGACCTCCAGCGCCAGCTCGGGGCCGCCGGTCTTGACGATGCGGCCGGCCGACATGATGTGGACCACGTCCGGTTTGATATGGTCCAGCAGGCGCTGGTAATGGGTGATGACCAGGAAGCTGCGCTCGGGCGAGCGCAGCGCGTTCACGCCCTCGGCAACCAGCCGCATGGCGTCCACGTCCAGGCCCGAATCGGTCTCGTCCAGGATGCACATGCGCGGCTCCAGCATGGCCATCTGCAGGATCTCGTTGCGCTTCTTCTCGCCGCCCGAGAAGCCGACGTTCACCGGGCGCTTCAGCATCTCGCCGTCGATCTTCAGCGTCTTGGCCTTTTCGCGCACCAGCTTCAGGAACTCGGCCGAGCTGAGCTCTTCCTCGTCGCGCGCCTTGCGCTGCGCATTCAGCGCCGTGCGCAGGAAGGTCAGGTTGCCGACGCCGGGGATCTCGACCGGATACTGGAAGGCCAGGAACAGGCCGGCGCTCGCGCGCTCCTCGGGCTCCATGTCCAAGAGGTCGTGGCCGTCGAGGCTCGCCTCGCCCTCGGTCACCTGATAGCCGTCGCGGCCCGACAGCACATAGGACAGGGTCGACTTGCCCGAACCGTTCGGGCCCATGATCGCATGGACCTCGCCCGCCGGCACGGTCAGGTCGACGCCGTTCAGGATCTGCTTGTCCTCGTCTTCAAGTTTGACGTGCAGGTTCTTGATTTCCAGCATTTTTATTCCCTCAAACGGTCGTGGCGGCGCGCGCGGCGGGCGCCCTTGTGTTCATGTCGCGGCGGCGGCCGGTCATCCGACCGAGCCTTCGAGGCTGATCGCCACCAGCGATTGCGCCTCCATGGCGAATTCCATCGGCAGGGCCTGCAAGACCTCGCGGCAGAAGCCGTTCACCACCAGCGCCACGGCGGCCTCCTCGTCGATGCCGCGGGCGCGGCAATAGAACAGCTGGTCGTCGTCCACCTTCGAAGTCGTCGCCTCGTGCTCCACCCGGGACGAGGTATTCTTCACCTCGATATAGGGGACGGTATGGGCGCCGCATTGATCGCCGATCAACAGGCTGTCGCATTGCGTATAGTTGCGGCTGTTGGTGGCGCGCGGGTGCATCGACACCAGGCCGCGATAGGTGTTCTGCGCCTTTCCGGCAGAAATTCCTTTGGAAACAATGCGCGAGCGGGTGTTCTTGCCAAGATGGATCATCTTGGTCCCGGTATCCGCCTGCTGCATGTTGTTGGCGATGGCGATGGAATAGAACTCGCCCTGGCTTTCCTCGCCGCGCAGGATGCAGGAGGGGTATTTCCAGGTGATCGCGCTGCCGGTTTCCACCTGCGTCCACATCACCTTGGCGCGGGCCTCGCGGCAATCGGCGCGCTTGGTGACGAAGTTGTAGATGCCGCCCTTGCCTTCCTCGTCGCCGGGGAACCAGTTCTGCACGGTGGAATATTTCACCTCGGCATCCTCGAGGATGACGATTTCCACAACCGCCGCGTGCAGCTGCGCCACGTCGCGCTTGGGCGCGGTGCAGCCTTCCAGATAGCTGACATAGGCGCCCTTGTCGGCGATGATCAGCGTGCGCTCGAACTGGCCGGTATTTTCGGCATTGATGCGGAAATAGGTCGAAAGCTCCATCGGGCAGCGCGTGCCCGGCGGCACATAGACGAAGCTGCCGTCCGAGAAGACCGCCGAGTTCAGCGTGGCGAAGAAATTGTCCGATTGCGGCACGACCGAGCCGAGGTATTTCTTCACCAGCTCGGGATGCTCGCGGATCGCCTCGCTGATCGAGCAGAAGATGACGCCGGCCTTGGCCAGCTCGTCCTTGAAGGTGGTGCCGACGCTGACGCTGTCGAAGACCGCGTCGACCGCGACGCGGCGGCCCTCGGCCGGGGCCTCGTCGGCGCCCTCGACGCCCGCCAGGATCATCTGTTCCTTCAGCGGGATGCCCAGCTTTTCATAGGTGGCCAGCAGCTTCGGGTCGACCTCGTCCAGCGACTTGGGCTTCACCGCCATGCTTTTCGGGCGGGCATAGTAATACTGGTCCTGATAGTCGATCACCGGATAATTCAGCATCGCCCATTTCGGCTCGACCATGGTCTGCCAGCGGCGAAAGGCGGCCAGGCGCCATTCCAGCATCCACTCCGGCTCGGCGTTCTTTTCCGAGATCAGCCGGACGATGTCCTCGTTGATGCCCTTGGGGGCATAGTCCATCTCGATCTCGGTGTCCCAGCCGTATTTGTAAGACCCCATGTTCTGGACGGTCTCGACGGTCTCGCGGTCTACGCCCTCGCGGACTTCGATGGCCTCGCCGGTCTCAACAGACATCTCACACCCTTCCCGCGGTCTCCCGCTGATCATTCCTTTGCCGCCAGCGGTCGTGCGCCGCCAGCCAGGCATCCGCGAAACGCTGAACGTCCCGAGGGTCCGTTGTCGGACCGATCGAGACGCGGATCGCATCGCCCGCCCATTCCGGCGCGATTCCCATGGCCGTCAGGACGGAGCTTGGCCGGACCTTGCCCGAGGAACAGGCCGAGCCTGCCGAAACGGCAAATCCGGCGAGGTCCATCTGCATCACCTGCGTCTCTCCGCGCCATCCCGGCGTCAGGATCGACAATGTATTCGGCAGGCGGCGGGATTCGCGCCCCGGAAATGTAACCATTTCTGTCCGGGATTCCAGAGCACCCATCAGTGAATCGCGGATTTCGCCGATTTTTTCCCCGATTCCTTGATCCAGATCATTCTGCGCCGCCTTTGCGGCCGCTGCAAAGCCCAGAATGCCGATCAGGTTCTCGGTCCCGGCGCGGCGGCCCTGTTCCTGGCCGCCGCCCTTGATCCGCGCCTCGATCTCGGTGCCGCGCCGCACGACCAGCGCGCCGATGCCGCGCGGCCCGCCCAGCTTATGGGCCGAGACGAAGCCCGCCTGAATGCCCAGCCAGTTGAAGGCAAAGGGAACTTTCCCGAAGGCCTGAGTCATGTCGCTGACCGCCAGCCCCTCGGGCAGGTCCTGGATCACCCCGGTCTCGGCATTGGCGAGCTGCAGCGTGGCCCCGGCCGGGTCGGGCACCGCGACGGCGCCCGCCGCATCGACCTGCAAGACCTCGCGGCACCAGGCCAGCACGGCCGCATGCTCGACCCCGGCGCAGGCCAGGTCGCGCCCGCCCAGGATCAAGGCCGCGCTTTCCGTCGCGCCCGAGGTGAAGATGACATCCGCGCCCTCGGCCCCCAGTGCCGTGGCGATCTCCTCGCGCGCGCGCTCCAGCGCCGATTTCGCCGCCCGCCCCTCGGCATGGACCGAGGAGGGGTTGCCGACGATCTCGCTCGCCTCCAGCATCGCCGCGCGCGCCTCGGGGCGCAGCGGGGCGGTGGCGTTCCAGTCCAGATAGACCCTGTTCATGCCCGATCCCCCGGCAAGGTGTCGCCCGCATGGTTCAAGGCATCGGCCAGCCGCGCGGCCAGCCGGCGCGCCACCTCGTCCTTGCCAAGCCGCGGCCAGCTTTCCGTCCCGGCGGCCGAGATCAGCGTCACCGCATTCTCGGCCCCGCCCATGATGCCGGTCGAGGGGCTCACGTCATTCGCCACGATCCAGTCGCAGCCCTTGCGCATCAGCTTGGCGGTGGCGTTGGCCAGCACATCGTCGGTCTCGGCGGCAAAGCCCACGACCAGCTCGGGCCGGCCCTGGCGCAGCTGGCTGATCCAGGCCAGGATGTCCGGGTTCTCGGCGAATTGCAGCTCGGGCAACTGGCCCGAGCCGTCCTTCTTGATCTTGCCGTTGCGGGCATTGGCGACATGCCAGTCGGCAACGGCGGCGGCCATCACGGCGGCATCGGCGGGCAGCGCATCCTCGACCGCCTCGCGCATCTCGCGTGCGGTCTCGACGGCGATCACCTCGACGCCCTCCGGCGGCGGCACCTCGGCCGGGCCGGTGACGAAGCTCACCCGCGCGCCCAGGTCGCGCAGCGCCGCGGCAATCGCCGTGCCCTGGGCACCGCTCGAGCGGTTGGCGATATAGCGCACCGGGTCGATCGGCTCATGCGTCGGGCCCGAGGTCACGATGACATGCCGCCCGGTCAGCACCCGCTGCGGCAGCGACACCACCGCCTCGGGCGGCAGGCGCAGCGGCCGGTCATGGCCAAGCGCGCTGCGGATCGCCGCGAGGATCGCCTCGGGCTCGGCCATGCGGCCGGGGCCGTATTCGCCGCAGGCCATGTCGCCCTCGTCCGGACCAATGAGCCGGATGCCGTCGTTCTCCAGCGTATCGAGGTTGCGCTGCGTCGCCGGATGCTGCCACATGCGCACGTTCATCGCCGGCGCCACCAGCACCGGCTTGTCGGTCGCCAGCAGCAGGGTCGAAGCCAGGTCGCCCGCGAGCCCCGCCGCCATCTTCGCCAGCAGGTCCGCGGTCGCCGGCGCCACCACGACCAGGTCGGCGGCGCGCGACAGCTGGATATGGCCCATCTCGGATTCGCGGGTCAGGTCGAAAAGCGCGGTGTGGCACGGCGATTCCGCCAGCGACGACAGCGTCAGCGGCGTTACGAACTCGGCCCCGGCCTTGGTCAGCACCGGCACCACCGCGCCGCCCTCGCGCCGGATCATGCGGATCAGCTCGGGGATCTTGAAGGCGGCGATTCCCCCGCCGACGATCAGCAATATGCGGCTGCCCTGCATGGTCGCTTCCTTTGCCGTGACGCTTGGCAAGGACATAGGCCGAAGCGCGGGCCGGAACAAGCGAGCCGCGCCCGTTAACCAATCTTTAAGCCCTGCCGGGTTAATCCGGGCTGGGGTGACGTGGGGACGAAAATGGTGGCGATTGCCTATACCGTGGCCTTCGACGGGGTCGAGGCGCGGCTGGTCGAGGTGCAATGCTCGGTCTCGGCCGGGCTGCCGGGGTTCGCCATCGTCGGCCTGCCCGACAAATCGGTCAGCGAGGCGCGCGAGCGGGTCAAGGCCGCCTTCGGCGCGCTGTCCATCGCCATGCCGGCGCGGCGGGTGACGGTGAACCTGTCGCCGGCCGACCTGCCGAAAGAGGGCTCGCATTTCGACCTGCCCATTGCGCTGGCGGTGCTGGCCGCGCTGGAGGTCGTCCCGGCCGAGGCGCTGGAGCGCGTGGTGTCCTTGGGCGAGCTGGCGCTGGACGGCCGGCTTTCGCCGGTGACGGGCGCCCTGCCCGCCGCCATGGCCGCGGCCGAGGATGGCCGGGCGCTGATCGTGCCGCGCGCCTGCGGCCCCGAGGCGGCCTGGGTCGCCGCCGTCCCCGTGCTTGCGCCGCGCACGCTGCGCGAGGCGGTGGACCACCTGACCGACCGCGCGCCCCTGCCCCGCGCCCAGCCGGGCGAACTGGCCGAGCCCGCGCGCGCCGCCGACCTGTCCGAGGTGATCGGCCAGGAACGCGCCCGCCGCGCCATCGAGATCGCCGCCGCCGGCCGCCACCATCTGCTGATGGTCGGTCCCCCTGGCGCCAGCAAGTCGATGCTGGCGACCCGGCTGCCCGGCATCCTGCCGCCGCTGACCCCGCAGGAGGCACTGGAGACCTCGGTCATCCATTCCGTCGCCGGCCAGCTGGCCCAGGGCGGCATCTCGCGCAGCGCGCCCTTCTGCCAGCCGCATCACACCGCATCGATGGCGGCCATGGTGGGCGGCGGCCGCGGCGCCCGGCCCGGCCAGGCCAGCATCGCCCATAACGGCGTGCTGTTCCTGGACGAATTGCCGGAATTCGAGCGCCGGGTCATCGACGCCCTGCGCGAGCCGATCGAAACCGGAGAGATCCATGTCTCGCGCGCCAATGCCCATATCCGCTACCCGGCGCGCTTCCTGCTGGTCGCGGCCGCCAACCCCTGCCGCTGCGGCGAGATCGCCGATGCCGGCCAGACCTGCAGCAAGGCACCGCGCTGCGGGGCGGATTACCTGGGGCGGATCTCGGGGCCGATGATGGACCGCTTCGATCTGCGATTCGAGGTGCCGCAGGTCTCGATCGCCGACCTGGGCCTGCCCGCGACCGGCGAAAGCTCGGCCACGGTCGCCGAGCGGGTGGCGGCGGCTCGCGGCATCCAGGCCCGGCGCTTTGCCGAGCATCCGCGGGCGCGGGTCAATGCCGACGCCTCGGGCCGGCTGCTCGAGGAGATCGCACCGCTCGATGGCGAGTGCCGGTCGCTGCTCGCGCTCGCGGCCGAAAAGCTGGGGCTGACCCCGCGCGGCTACCACCGCATCCTGCGCAGCGCCCGCACCATTGCCGACCTCGACGATTCGCCGGCGATCCGCCAGCCGCACCTGGCCGAAGCGCTGTCCTATCGCCTGCCCTTCGGCCGCCCCGACTGAGCGTTACGGGATGGCTGGCAGGGCGCTTCGAATCACAGCCCCAGTAGCGGGGCCCTGCCTCGCGGCTCTAGGTTCAGGCTTGCCATGCTTTGCATCCGCCGGTCACAAGCGGATCCGGATGCGTAAGCCTGACGCGGTCATTCCACCCGGCCGCAATGCCGTTGCCTCGCCGGCCGCTGATTCGCTGGTTTCCGGTTATCGATCTGCTTGAGGGGCTTGCCCTGGGAAAGTAGAGAGCACCAACTGGGAAACTCGAAGTGTTCCATGGAACGAGCGAGCGACCGGCGCCAGAGTTTCTGCGCCAGATTGCCGGGATCTTGGGTCAGGCTCTCGACGCTGACGCGGTGGTCCGGGCGCGAGCGGGACGCTGACGAGCAAGGAGAGGCATCGAGCGATCTGCATGCGATCGCGTCGGGAAAATGCGGAGCTGAGGCAGGGGCGCGATATGCTAAGAAAGCCATGGCCTTCCTCTCGAGGGAAACGCGATGACCTTCGGCTTCATCGAAACGGAGAGGGCCCAGTTTTTGCTCGGCCGAAAACGCCAGATCCATCGGTGGCTTCTCATAACCCCGAGCATTCATCGCGCGGCCTCCAGCATCCCGCCCCTTCGAAGGAACAGCCCGGAAGCATGCTGAATGCTCTCTACCAGAGCCGGGAAAATCCATTGATGATCGATGTGAGCAGGCGAACGCCATGCATCCGAGCAAGCCTGCGCAAGTCCCTGAAAACGCATCGCGCGGCTGCGAGCACAAAAGCGGCGGCAGCGACAAGCGCCGGCATCTGATCGGGCGCCGTTCGAGGTGTTTCCGGAGGCCGATTGGCTTGAACACCAGCTTGCACGCCAGCACGGACGGCAAGGGCCGTCCGCCGAAGTCCTTCATGACGGCGGGCCAGACAGCGACGATATTGAGCCGCGGCCGTGCCGAGCACCCTGCCCGCAGCCGAATGGATGATCGCAAACGCGGATACGACGCAGACTGGTTCCGGGAACGTCGAAAGGCAAAGAGACACGTCCATGCACTCCGGCCTGAAGTCTCGCGGAAGCCGCTTGATACGACAACGGCGCGACAAACACCGCAACCGGATCGAAATCATGTTCAGCCGCTTCGAGGACCGGCGCCGCTTCGCCGGGCGCCATGAGAGGTGCACCCCTTCCTCTCCGCCGTCGCCCTGGATACAACTGTCATGTTATACCCTTGAAATCAACAAGTCGAACCCCAGCGACGAGTTTGGCCCTCCGAGCGGATTGCTTCAAACCTCCGCTTGGAAATATGCATCCGCGCTGAAGCAATTCGCGTTGCTTGGGTTACGAAAACGGCATCCGAATCATTCCGGCCGTCCCCCTTCAGGCACCTGTCCTCGGGCAGCCAACCTGCGCTCGATGGCTTCCCAGATCAGCGCGGCGGCATTGATGCCGTCGAACCGCTCCAGTTCCTGAATGCCGGTGGGCGAGGTCACGTTGATTTCGGTAAGCCAGCCGTCGATGACGTCGATACCCGTGAAAAGCAGCCCCTTTTCGCGCAGGACCGGGCCGATGACCGCGCAGATCTCGTGTTCGCGTGCGGTCAGGCCGATCTTCTCCGGGTTGCCGCCGACATGCATGTTCGAGCGGACCTCGCCGGCGGCGGGCACCCGGTTGATGGCACCGACCGGATCGCCGTCGACAAGGATGATGCGCTTGTCGCCCTTGACCACGGCGGGCAGATATTTCTGCGCGATGATCGGCTCGCGGCTGCTGGCAAGAAAGGTCTCGACCAGGGAGGACAGGTTTGGATCGTCCGGCCGCATGTGGAAGATGCCGACGCCGCCATTGCCGTAAAGCGGCTTCAGGATGAAATCGCCATGCCGCCGCCGGAAGTCCCGGATCTGCGCCAGGTCACGGGTAATCAGGGTCGGCGGCGTCAGTTCGGGAAAATCCAGAACCAGCAGCTTCTCGGGGCTGTTGCGGACCCAGAACGGATCGTTCACCACGAAGGTGTCCGGATGCACGCGATCCAGCAGATGGGTGGTGGTGATGTAGCCCATGTCGAAAGGCGGATCCTGACGCAGCCAGACGACGTCGAAATCGCCCAGGTCGACATCCGCCCAGTCGCCGAAATCGACGTGATTGCCCTGTTCGCGGCGCAGGGTGACAGGCCTGCCCCGGGCGACGATGCGACCTTCGACATAGCTCAGCCGGTCGGCGGTATACTGGAACAACCGATGGCCGCGCGCCTCGGCCTCGAGCCCCAGCCGGAAGGTGCTGTCCCCGTTGATCGAGACATGCTCGATCGGGTCCATCTGCAGCGCCACGTAAAGACTCATGCGATCATCTCCCGCCTGTTCCTGCGGAGTTCTGACCCGGCCACCCGGCCATTGCAAGCGGTGGAGTCAGTTCCCGCCGAAGGCATTCTCGTGAATCTGCACCCGTCCGAACTGGTCGACCAGCGCGGCGTCGAAGCGCATCGGGGTCAGCAGGCCGGTCGAGAGGCGGCCGCAGAATTCCAATGCGGCATTGCAGATGCGCATGATCTGCCGGCGCCCGATCCGTTCGGCCGCCCAATGGTGAAAGCTCGCCTTCTTGACCTCGACGAAGACATATTCGCCGGCCTTGCACAGGATCAGGTCGATCTCGCCGCCCTGGCCGCGCCAGCGCTCGGCAACAAGTTCATAGCCGCGCATGACGTATTCCCGCGCGACCGAACCCTCGGCCATCCGGCCGCCCGAACAGGCGGCCATGCCGCGCCAGGCCCGGGCATCCAGGGCAGATGCCGGCGTGAAGTCCCTTTCATGCTTCATTCCCGTTCCTTCCTCATCTGGACGGCCAGCGCATAGACATCGCGGCGCGGCAGGCCGAATCTCGTGGCGATCTCGGTCGCGGCGGCCTTGACCGGCATGTCCTCGGGCAGGCTGGCAAGCGCATCGCGCAGATTATCCTCGCTGGGCGCGAGGGGCTGCGGATGGCCGAACAGCACGACGATTTCGCCGCGCAAGCCTTCCTCCGGTATCCGTTCCGCCAGTTCCGCCGCCGTCCCGCGCATCACCTCTTCGAATTTCTTGGTCAGTTCCCTGCAGATCACCGTAGCCCGATTCGCCTCAGCATCGCAGACATTCTCCAACAATTGCTTAACGCGCCTCGGGCTTTCGAAGGCGATGACCGTGGCCTCGACCGCGCGCCAGCTCTCGATCCATTTGCGCCGTGCCCCGGCCGCTGCCGGCGGAAACCCGACGAAAAGGAACCGGTCGCTGGGCAGGCCCGAGACCGAGAGCGCCGCCAGCGCCGCCGAGGGGCCGGGCAGCGCCCGCACCGCATGGCCGGCCTCGGCCGCGTCGCGTGCCAGCCGATAGCCCGGGTCGGCAACCAGCGGCGTGCCGGCGTCCGAGGCATAGGCCACCGACTTGCCCTGCTCCAGCGCCGCCAACACCGCGGGCCGCGCCCGGTCGGCGTTATGGTCGTGATAGGCGATCAGCCGCCGGCCGCGCAGCGCGATGCCATGGATGTCCATCAGGTGGCGCAGGTTGCGGGTGTCCTCGGCCGCCAGCACCTCGGCCGTGTTCAGCACGTCGAGCGCCCGCAGCGTGATGTCGCGCGCCGCGCCGATCGGCGTCGCCACCAGGTAGAGCCCGGGCTCGGGCGCGCTGGCCGAAATCGAGAGCGAGACTGCCCGCGCGCCCGTCCCGGTTGTGCTGGCGCCATTCTCCATCGCGGATCCTTTCTCTCTGCCCGACAAACGGGCCGCCCGCATGGGGCAAGTTGCCTTGTCCGGAATATGCCAATAACCTGCCCCCATCAAACCCCCAGCCTCGATCCAACAGGGAATCACGCCATGACCGTCCTGAAAACGATCCGCGGCGCCTTCGATCTGCGCCGCCCGGCCGCGCGCATCGCAGCCGTGCTTGCCGCCATGACGCTTGCCGCCTGCGAGCCCGTCGGGACGGGGGCCTCGGGTCCGCAGACCGGCCAGGCCATCGACCCGTCGCAGCCGGTGCCGGTGGCGCTGCTGGTGCCGGGCGGCAATGCCGACCTGGACTGGCTGGCGCGCTCGCTGACGAATTCCGCCAGGATGGCCGCGGCCGATGCGCGCGGCGCCACCATCGACCTGCGCGTCTACAATGCCGGCTCCGAGCCGGGCGCCGCCGTCGCCTCGGCCAACCAGGCGGTGAGCGAAGGCGCCAAGATCATCCTCGGCCCGCTTTTCGCCGACAGCGCCAATGCGGTCGGCAATGCCATGGCGCCCCGGGGCATCAACGTGCTGTCCTTCTCGAACAACACCGACATCGCCGGCGGCAATGTCTTCGTGCTGGGCAATACCTTCGACAACGTCGCCGACCGGCTGGTGAAATACGGCGTCCGGAACGGCAAGCGCCGCATCCTGATGGTGGCCGAGGACGACGCGGCAGGCCAGGTCGGCGCCCGCGCCATCGAGCGCGCCATCCAGCGCAATGGCGCCAGCCTTGCTGGCAGCGCCGTGCATCCGGTGTCGAAACAGGGCATCGACGGCATCATTCCGAACGTCACCGCGGCGGCGCTGTCGGGCAATGTCGATGCGGTCTTCCTGACCGCCAACCAGGGCGCGGTGCTGCCCTATCTGACCGACAGGCTGGCCGATGCCGGCGTGACCTCGGCCGCGGTGCAGATGATGGGGCTGACGCGCTGGGACCAGCCCTCGTCCCGGCTGCAATTGCGCGGCGTGCAGGGCGGCTGGTTCGCCATTCCCGACACGACGATGAAGGCGCAGTTCGACCAGCGCTATCGCGCCGCCCATGGCGAGACGCCGCATGAGCTGGGCTCGCTGGGCTATGACGGGGTCGCGGCCATCGCCGCCCTGGTCCGCGCCGGCAAGCGCAATGCGCTGACCACCGCCGGTCTGACCCAGAACTCGGGCTTCGCCGGGGTCCAGGGCGCCTTCCGCCTGCGCCGCGACGGCACCAACGAGCGCGCGCTGGCCGTGGCCACGGTGCGCGGCAACCAGCTGGTGGTGCTGGACCCGGCCCCGCGCAGCTTCGGCGGCTTCGGGTTCTGACCTTGAGCGCAGGCAAGACCGAGACCCTGCCGCAAAGCGCCCCGGCCCTGCCCGGGGCGCATTCCCTCTTCGCGCCCGAGACCTTCCTGCCGGCGCTGACCGCCGCCCTGCAAGGCGCGGGCGACCCGCGCGAGATCCGCGCCCGCGCCGTCGCCCTGCTGACCCAGGCCCGCACCGCCGCCATGGCCGACATCGCCGCCGGCTTCATGTCGCATCCGCGCGCCGCGCGCGAGACGGTGCGCGCCATCGCCAGCCTGACCGACGCGACCGTCATCGCCATCCACCACGTCGCCACCACCATCCTGCACCCGCTGGCCGACCCGACCGATGCCGAGCGGCTGTCGGTGCTGGCCATCGGCGGCTACGGCCGCGCCGAGATGGCGCCGCAATCCGACGTCGACCTGCTGTTCCTGACCCCCTGGAAGATCTCGGGCTGGGTCGAGAGCGTGGTCGAATCCATGCTCTACATGCTGTGGGACCTGAAGCTGAAGGTCGGGCAAGCCACCCGCTCGGTCGATGATTGCATCCGGCTTGGCGCCGGCGACATGACGATCCGCACCAGCCTTCTGGAGCACCGGCTGATCTGCGGCCATGCCGCCACCGCCGAGACGCTGCGCGACCGGCTGTGGAGCGAGCTCTTCGACAAGAGCGTGCCGCAGTTCATCGAGGCCAAGCTCGCCGAGCGCGCCGAGCGCCACCGCCGCCAGGGCGGCCAGCGCTATGTGCTGGAACCGAACGTCAAGGAGGGCAAGGGCGGGTTGCGCGACCTGCAGACCCTCTACTGGATCGCGAAATACATCCACCGCGTCGATCGCGCCGTCGAGCTGATCGCGCTTGGCTTCTTCACCAAGGAAGAGCACCTGACCTTCTGGCAGGCCGAGGATTTCCTCTGGGCGGTGCGCTGCCACCTGCACCTGATCGCCGGCCGGCCGCAGGACCAGCTGACCTTCGACATGCAGGTCGAGGTGGCGACGCGCATGGGCTATCGCGACCTCGGCGGCCGCCGCGCGGTCGAGATCTTCATGCAGGACTATTTCCTGCATGCGACCAAGGTGGGCGAGCTGACGCGGGTGTTCCTGGTCGCGCTCGAGGCGCGCCACCTCTACCGCGCGCCGATCATGAACCTGCTGTTCCAGCGCCGCCGCCGCATCCGGCCCGGGTTCCGGCTGGACCGCGGCCGGCTGAACTTCGTCGATGAAAAGCAGTTCCTGTCCGATCCGCTGAACATCCTGCGCCTGTTCGAGGAGGCCCTGCGCACCGGCATCCTGATCCACCCCGAGGCGATGCGTGCGGTGGCGGCGAACCTCGATCTGATCGACGACCGCGTGCGCTCGGACCCCGAGGCGGTGCGGATCTTCCTGGATCTGCTGCTGAAGCACGGCAACCCGGAACGGTCGCTGCGGCGGATGAACGAGCTTGGCGTTCTGGCTGCCTTCATCCCGGAATTCGCCCCGGTCGTGGCGATGATGCAGTTCAACGTCTATCACCATTACACGGTCGACGAGCACCTGATCCAATGCGTCGCGGCGCTGGCCGCCATCGAGCGCGGCGACGATGTCGAGGATCTGCCCGTGGTCAGCAAGATCATGAAGGGCAAGGTCAACCGCCGGGTGATCTACCTGGCCGTGCTGCTGCACGACATCGGCAAGGGCCGGACCGAGGATCACTCGATCCTGGGCGCGCGGCTGGCGCGGCGGATCTGCACCCGGTTCGGCCTGCCGGCGGACGAGATCGAGACCATCGAATGGCTGATCCGCAACCACCTGCTGATGTCGGACGTGGCGCAAAAGCGCGACATCGCCGATCCGCGCACGCTGCGCGACTTTGCCAAGGCGGTGAAGACGGTCAAGCGGCTGGACATGCTGCTGGTGCTGACGGTCTGCGACATTCGCGGGGTCGGGCCCGGCACCTGGAACAACTGGAAAGCCATGCTGCTGCGCAAGCTGCACGGCGAGACGGCGCTCGCGCTGCAAAACGGGCTCGAGGAGCTGAACCGAGACAAGCGCACCGGCGAGGCGAAACGCTCGCTGCGCCACCTGCTGGCCGCGAAATCCTGGGAGCCGAAGGCGATCAAGGCCGAACTCGCGCGCCATTACGACGCCTATTGGCCCGGCCTGCCGACCGAGACGCAATCGGTCTTTGCCCATCTGCTGGCGGGCGTCGGCGATGACGAGATCCGCATCGACCTTCACCCCGACACCGACCGCGACGCGACCCGCGCGGCCTTCGTGCTGGCCGACCATCCCGGCATCTTTTCCCGCATGGCGGGGGCCCTGGCGCTGGTCGGCGCCAATATCGTCGATGCGCGCACCTATACCACCAAGGACGGGTTCGCGACCGCGGTCTTCTGGCTGCAGGACGCCGACGGCCATCCCTATGCCGCCGACCGCCTGCCGCGCCTGCGCAAGATGATCGAGCGCACGCTGAAGGGCGAGATCGTCGCGCGCGAGGCGCTGGCCGGCCGCGACAAGCCGAAAAAGCGCGAGGCGGCCTTCCGCTTCCCGACCCATATCACCTTCGACAACGAGGCCTCGGACGTCTACACCGTGATCGAGGTCGACACCCGCGACCGCCCCGGCCTGCTTTACGACCTGACCCGGACGCTGGCCGAGAACCACATCCAGATCGCCAGCGCGGTCATCGCCACTTTCGGCGCCCAGGTCGTCGACACCTTCTATGTCAAGGATATGTTCGGGCTGAAGCTGCACCAGCAGGGTCGCCGCGACACGCTGGAAAAGAAGCTGCGCCAGGCCCTCAAGGACGGGACCGAGCGCGCGGAAAAGGCCGAGCGCCCGCTTGGCGGGACGTTCTGAAGGGACATCGATGCAACCGATAAGACTGATCCGGGGCTTCCTGTCGGTGGGGGCATGGACGCTGGCCAGCCGCGTCGTGGGCTTTGTCCGCGACGTGATGATGGCGGCCTATCTGGGCGCCGGCCCGGTGGCCGAGGCCTATAACGTCGCCTTCCGCCTGCCCAATATGTTCCGCCGCTTCTTCGGCGAGGGCGCCTTCAACACCGCTTTCGTGCCGATGTTCGCCAAGCGCCTGGAGGGGGAAGAGGACGCCCGCGCCTTTGCCGAAGAGGCGTTCTCGGGCCTGTTCACCGTGGTGCTGGTCGTCTCGGTCATCGCGCATTTCGCCATGCCCTGGCTGGTCTTCGCCATGGCGGCCGGGTTCTACGGCGACCCGCGCTTCGACCTTGCGGTGATGTATGGCCGGATCTGCTTTCCCTATATCCTGTTCATCTCGCTGACGGCGCTGCTCTCGGGGCTGCTGAACGCGGGCGGGCGCTTCGTCGCGGCGGCGGCGGCGCCGGTGCTGATGAACTTCATCCTGATCGCCGCCATGCTGCTGGCACATCGCTATGGCTGGGACATGGGCGGTGCGATGGCCTGGTCCACGCCGGTCTCGGGCGTCGCGCAATTCCTGACCGTCTGGTGGGCGGCCAAGCGCATGGGCTTTCCGCTGCGGCTGCGCCTGCCCCGGCTCTCGCCCGACATGAAGCGGCTGATCGCCGTGGCGGGGCCTGCGGTGCTGGCCGGCGGCGTGGTGCAGATCAACCTGATGGTCGGCCAGCAGGTCGGCTCGTTCTTCGACGGCGCGGTGGCCTGGCTGACCTATGCCGACCGGCTGTATCAGCTGCCCTTGGGTGTCGTCGGCATCGCCATCGGCATCGTGCTGCTGCCCGACATCTCGCGCCGGCTGAAGGCGGGCGATACCGGCGGCGGCCGGCACGCCTATAACCGCGCCGCCGAATTCGCGCTGTTCCTGACCGTGCCGGCGGCGGTGGCGCTGGTGGTGGCGGCCGGACCGCTGATCTCGGTCCTGTTCGGGCGGGGCAAGTTCCTGGCCTCGGACGTCGGCCCGACGGCGCAGGCGCTGGCGATCTATGGCCTGGGCCTGCCGGCCTTCGTGCTGCAAAAGGTGCTGCAGCCGCTGTATTTCGCGCGCGAGGACACCAGGAAGCCGTTCCGCTTTGCCGTCTGGTCGATGGTGGTCAATGCCGTGCTGGCGCTGGGGCTGGCGCCGCTGATCGGCTTTTCGGCCGCCGCCTGGGGCACGACCATCGCCGGCTGGACCATGGCGGCGCAGCTTTGGCACGGCACCCGCGCCTTTGGCGAGGCGGCCGAGCTTGACGACCGCCTGCGCCACCGCCTGCCGCGCATCGCGCTGGCCTCGGCGGTGATGGGCGTGGTGCTGTGGGGGCTGATGGCGGCGCTGGACCAGGCGCTGATCACGCCCGGCACCCGCTACCTGGCGCTGGCCGCGCTGGTCCTTGGCGGCATGGCAGCCTACGGCCTCGCGGCGGTGGTCTGCGGCGCCGTGCGCCTGTCGGATCTCAGCGCGGGCTTCCGGCGTCAGCGCTGACGGATCTGGCGGACCACCCGGGCGATCCCGCCGGGCACCAGCACGAAGGACAGGATGAAGCCGGTGGCGAAACCCGCCACCTCGGCGATCCAGGTCAGGCTGCCGTCCTGGAACAGGATGCCGAACACCAGCTGGAAGGCCAGCAGCATGCCGATCAGCGTGAAGGCGCGCAGCCGGTTGGCATTTTCCTGGCCGAGCCGGGTCCAGAGCAGGAAGGTGAAGGCGCCGACGAAGCCATAGACCGCCGGATAGCCGCCGATCAGCGGCTGGAACCGGAACTGCGGCAAGAGCCCCGCGCACAGCGTATAGACCAGCGCCCCGCCGATGGCCGAGCCGAAGAACAGCGCGATCACCGCCCAGGGCCGGAACTGATGCGCGATCAGGTTGCCCAGGGCCAGCGTGAAGACGATCACGAACAGCGCATGGGTGATCGACAGGTGGACGAAGGGATAGGTCAGCACGCGCCAGCTCTGGTCCAGCAGGAAGACCTTCATCTGCCACAGCCGCAGCACGAAATCGGGGATATAGGCGGTGCGCTCGACCGCGATCTGGCGCATGGCCATGCCGCCGCCCTGCCCGCCGCCCAGAAAGCCCATCCGGCCCAGCCCGAACACCGCCTCGCAGGCGATCATCGGCAGGGCGATCATCCAGACCACGGCGGGCACGGGGTTCAGCGGCGATTCATCGTAACCGGGGCGCATCTTGCTTCCTTCTCTGGCAGGGCAGTTGCGCGCCCCGTTTCCTGCGGGCAGTTGCGCCCGACCGGGCCAAGGGGTAAGCCAGCCACCGGGATTTTCCAAGCAGGTAGTGCCATGACCACGAGCTTCACCAAGCGCATCTTCTCCGGCATCCAGCCCTCGGGCGGGCTGACGCTGGGGAACTATCTCGGCGCGCTGAAACGCTTTGCGGAGTATCAGGGCAAGGGGGCCGAGACGATCTATTGCGTCGTGGACCTGCACGCGATCACCGTCTGGCAAGACCCCGAGAAGCTCAAGCACAACACCCGCGAGGTCGCGGCGGCCTTCCTGGCCTCGGGCGTGGATCCCGAGGTGTCCATCCTGTTCAACCAGAGCCAGGTGCCGCAGCATGCCGAATTGGCCTGGCTTTTCAATACCGTGGCGCGCGTGGGCTGGATGTATCGCATGACCCAGTTCAAGGACAAGGCCGGCAAGAACAGCGAGAATTCGTCGCTGGGCCTGCTGGCCTATCCCTCGCTGATGGCGGCCGACATCCTGGCCTATCACGCCACCGCCGTGCCGGTGGGCGAGGACCAGAAGCAGCACCTGGAGCTGACCCGCGACATCGCGGCGAAGTTCAACCACGACTACGGCCAGGAGTTCTTCCCGATCACCGAGCCGCTGATCGAGGGCACGGCGACCCGGGTCATGTCCCTGCGCGACGGATCGAAGAAAATGTCCAAATCCGACCCCTCGGACGCGACGCGCATCAACCTGACCGACGATGCCGACGCCATCGCGCAGAAGATCCGCAAGGCCCGCACCGACGCCGACCCGCTGCCCGGCACGATGGAGGGCCTGAAGGACCGGCCCGAGGCGAAGAACCTCGTCAATATCTATGCCGCGCTTTCCGGCGAGACCGGCGACCAGGTGCTGTCCCGATTCGAGGGCCAGGGCTTCGGCGTCTTCAAGCCGGCGCTGGCCGAGGTGGCGGTCGAGGCCTTGGCGCCGATCACCCGGCGCATGACCGATTTCATGGCCGACCCGGCCGAGATCGACCGCATCCTGGGCCGCGGCGCCGGCCAGGCGCAGGCCATCGCCGAGCCCATCGTCGAGCGCACCAAGGAGATCATGGGCATGATCCGCTCGCGCTGAGCGGGTGCCCAATGTTTCAATGACTTCCGCGCAGGATCGGCTATGATTCCCCGATCCTGCCGGCAAGCCGGGCCCTCTCCAGACGGGAAAGACCATGCCTGACCAGCTTTCGCGCGCGCTTGGCGAACGCCCCTGGCTTCTGGCCGACGGCGCCACCGGGACCAATCTCTACAACATGGGGCTGGCGCCGGGACTGGCGCCGGACCTGTGGTGCGAGAGCCAGCCCGACAAGGTGCGCGAGCTGCACCGCCGGATGATCGCCTCGGGCGCCGACATCATCCTGACCAACAGCTTCGGCGCCAATGCCAGCCGGTTGCGGCTGGCCGGCGCCGCCGACCGCGTCGCGACCCTGAACCGCGCCGCCGCGCGGCTGGCGCGCGAGGCCGCGGCCGAGGCGCGCCGCGCCGTGGTCGTCGCCGGCTCGATGGGTCCGATCGGCGAGATCATGGCGCCGATGGGCCGGCTGACCGAGGCCGAGGCCACCGCCATGTTCACCGACCAGGCCCAGGGGCTGAAGGACGGCGGCGCCGACGTGCTGTGGATCGAGACCATCAGCGCCGCCGAGGAGATGCGCGCCGCCGCCCGCGCCGCCCAGGCCGTGGGCATGCCCTGGTGCGGCATGATGAGCTTCGAGCCGGGCGGGCGCAGCATCATGGGCGTCAGCCCGCCGCAGCTTGCCGCGCTGATCGAGCGATTGCCGCATCCGCCGCTGGCCTTCGGCGCCAATTGCGGCACCGGCCCGGCCGAGCTGCTGCACGCCATCGCCGGCTTCGCGGCCTCGGGGAACGAACGACCGCTGATCGCCAAGCCGAATGCCGGCGTGCCGCGCTATCAGGACGGCGGGCTGGTCTATGACGCCACGCCCGAGGTGATGGCGGAATTCGCCGTGCTGGCCCGCGATCTCGGCATCCGCATCATCGGCGGCTGCTGCGGCACCACGCCGGCGCATCTGGCGGCGATGCGCGATGCGCTGGTCGGCGCGCCGCGCGGGCCGCGACCGACGCCGGACGCGATCTCGGCCCGGATCGCGCAGGTCATGGGGCCGGGAGAGTAGTCAGAACAGCGACAGCTGGTCGCCCGCCCGCGGCGGCGGGCCGAAGCGGCTGCAATCCAGCGCCTCGGCTTCGCGCGTCAGGCCCAGCCGCTTGCGGGCCAGGCGGAAGCGCTGGTGCAGGAGTTCCGCCTCGACCCCCTCGCCGCGCATGCGCGAGCCGAAGCGCGGATCGTTGTCGCGCCCGCCGCGCATGGCCTGGATGCGGGCCATGACATGCGCCGCCTTGCCCGGGTGGTGGCGTTCCAGCCAGTCGCGGAACAGCGGCGCCACCTCCAGCGGCAGGCGCACCGGGATCATGCTGGCGGCCGTCGCGCCGGCATCCCGCGCCGCCTGCATGATCGATTCCAGCTCATGCGCGGTCAGCACCGGGATCATCGGCGCCACCATCACCCGCACCGGCACGCCAGCATCGGCCAGCACCCGGATCATGCGCAGCCGGGTCGCCGGCGCCGGCGCGCGCGGCTCCATCTGCCGCGCCAACGCGGCATCGAGCGTGGTGATCGAGACCCCGGCCGTCGCCTGCCCCCGGGCGGCCATCGCCCCCAGCAGGTCCACGTCGCGCATCACCGTGGCGCCGCGCGTGACCAGGCTCAGCGGGTGGTTCCAGTCATGCAGCACCTGCAGGCAGGCACGCATGATGCCAAGGCCCGCCTCGGCCGGCTGATAGGGATCGGTGTTGGTGCCGAAAGCCAGCGGCGCCACCCGGTAGCCGGGCTTCGCGATCTGCGCCGCCAGCACCTCGGCGGCATTGGGCTTGGCGGTGATGCGGGTTTCGAAATCCAGGCCCGGCGACAGGCCCAGATAGGCGTGGCTAGGCCGGGCGAAGCAATAGATGCAGCCATGCTCGCAGCCGCGATAGGGATTGACCGAGCGGTCGAAGGACACGTCGGGCGAGACATTGCGGGTGATGACCGAGCGCGCCCGCTCCATCGCGATCTCGGTCCGCAGCAGGTCCTGGTCCTCGGGGATGTCCCAGCCGTCATGCTCGCGCTCGGACTGATAGGGCTCGAACCGGCCGGCGGGGCGCGAGTCGGCACCGCGGGCGCGCAGGATCTCGTCGGGGTTGCGGGGCGGCAGGGTCATGCCCCCACTCTAGAACATTCAGCGAACATTGGCCAGCGCCGCATGGCCCGGCGCCGGATTATCGCCGATTTTCCGCCCCGGGGCTTTTCGCCGCCGCGCCGGCGGCCCATATTGAAAGGGAACGGAGGATGTCATGCCGCTGCCGCATTTCCTGATCCTGATGCTTGCCGTGATCCTCGCCGCCGGGCTGACGATCTGGGCGGCCAGCGCCGTGGGCATTCCGCTGTTCGCGCTGGCGCTCTTGGCCCTGGCCGCCGCCGGCATCGCGCATCTGAGCACGCGCGACCATCACCCGCATTAGCCCGCGTCCAGCAGCCGCGCGATCTCGGCGCGCAATTCGTTCAGCTCGAAGGGTTTGGCGATGAAGCCGTCGGCGCCCAGTTCCAGGCCCTTGCGGCGTTCGACCACCGAACCGCGCGCGGTCATCATCAGCACGCGCATGCCGCGCAGGGCGGGATCGGCGCGCAGGGTCTCGATGATTTCGTAGCCCGAGATGTCGGGCAGCATGATGTCCAGCAGCACCAGGTCGGGACGGGCCTCGCGGATGCTGGCCAGGGCATCGCGGCCCCGGGCGACCCGGCGATGGGCATAGCCCTGGCGGGCCAGCACGAATTCGATGGCCAGCGCGATGCTGTCCTCGTCCTCGACGATCAGAACCGAAGGCCTGTGCGGGTCAGCCGTCATCCCGTCCTCGCGATGCTGCGGCAAGGCAGAAGGCCGGGGCGCGCGCCCCGGCCGGTCTTGCTTAGTGCGACGAGGCTTCGGACGCGCCGATCCCGGTTTCCGAGCGCACCTGCTGGGCCAGGAAGCCCGCGCGGTCGATCTGCGCCCGACGGCTGTTGTCCAGCTTCGAGAACAGCCAGATCCCCACGAAGGCCAGCGTCATCGAGAACAGCGCCGGCGAGGTATAGGGGAAGGGCGCCGAGCCTTCGGGATTGCCCAGCGTCGCTTCCCAGACCGAGGGCGACAGCACCGTCAGCACCACCGAGGACACCAGCCCCAGGAAGCCGCCGATCACCGCGCCGCGCGTGGTGCAATCCTTCCACAGCACTGACATGAACAGCACCGGGAAGTTGGCCGAGGCGGCGACGGCGAAGGCCAGCGACACCATGAAGGCGATGTTCTGGTTCTTGAAGGCGATGCCCAGCACCACCGCGACGATGCCAAGCGCGATGGTGGTCATGCGCGACACGCGCAGCTCGCTGCCCGGCTCGGGGTTGCCCTTCTTGATCACGGTCGCATAGAGGTCATGGCTGACCGCCGAGGCGCCCGAGAGCGTCAGGCCGGCGACCACCGCCAGGATGGTGGCAAAGGCCACGGCCGAGATGAAGCCCAGGAAGACGTTGCCGCCGACCGCATGGGCCAGATGCACGGCCGCCATGTTGTTGCCACCCAGCAGCTTGCCGTCCGCGCCCAGGAAGCCCGGGTTGGTCAGCACGAAGGTGATGGCGCCGAAGCCGATGATGAAGGTCAGCAGATAGAAGTAGCCGATCCAGCCGGTCGCCCACATCACCGACTTGCGCGCTTCCTTGGCGCTGGGAACGGTGAAGAAGCGCATCAGGATATGCGGCAGGCCGGCGGTGCCGAACATCAGCGCCATGCCGAAGCTGATGGCCGAGATCGGGTCCTTGATGAAGGTGCCCGGACCCATGATCGACTGGCCGGCGGTGGCGGCTTCCTCGGGGGTCTTGCCGGCGGCGGTGGCGAGATCGGCTTTGACGCGCACGGCATCGGCGAACATGGCCTCGGGCGAGAAGCCGTATTTCCACATCACCATGAAGGCCATGAAGGACGCGCCGCCCAAGAGCAGGCAGGCCTTGATGATCTGCACCCAGGTCGTCGCGGTCATGCCGCCGAACAGCACATAGATCATCATCAGCGCGCCGACGATCACCACCGCGATCCAGTAGTCCAGACCGAAGAGCAGCTCGATCAGCGAGCCGGCGCCGACCATCTGCGCGATCAGGTAGAAGGCGACCACGACCAGCGTACCCGAGGCGGCAAAGATCCGCACCGGCGTCTGGGCGAAGCGGAAGGCCGCCACGTCGGCGAATGTGAACTTGCCGAGGTTGCGCAGGCGTTCCGCCATCAGGAAGGTCAGGATCGGCCAGCCGACCAGGAAGCCGATGGAATAGATCAGCCCGTCATAGCCCGAGGTCATCACCGCGGCCGAAATCCCCAGGAACGAGGCGGCGGACATATAGTCGCCCGCGATGGCGAGCCCGTTCTGGAAGCCCGAGATGCCGCCGCCGGCGGTATAGAAATCCGCCGCCGACTTGGTTTTCGCCGCGGCCCATTTGGTGATGAACAGCGTCAGCACCACGAAGCCCGCGAACATGATGATCGCGGTCCAGTTGGTCGCCTGCTTCTCGCCGCCGCCCTGGATGGCGTCGGCCAGCGCAAGGCCCGGGGTCAGCGCCAGCGCGGCCGCGGCCGCGAAGCCTTGGGTGATGCGGCTCATTTCAGCGCCTCCCGCTTGATCTTTTCGTTGAGGTCGTCGAATTCGCTGTTGGCGCGGCGCACATAGATGCCGGTCACGACGATGGTGAAGATGATGACGCCGAAGCCGATGGGGATGCCCCAGGTCATCACGCCGTCGCCGATGCGCGCGGCCAGCGCCTCCTTGTCGAAGGCGATCAGCGTGATGTAGCCGTAATAGACCACCAGCATGGCCAGGGTCAGGATCCAGCCGAAGCGGGATCTGCTTGATTTCAGCTGCTGATAGTTCGGATCGGCGGCGATCCGGTCTGCGAGGTTCTGTTCCATGTCCGTCGTGTTCCTCCTGCACGGGCTGCGGTCAGGTCGTCCGGGCGGTCCTCCTCGGCCGGATGAGCTGGTCCCTCATTGCATGGGATCGCGGCGCGGGCCTGCCATCGGCAGCCAAGCCGCGACCGGTCCGCGGGCAGCGTGCCGCCCGCGGGGTCGGAAAGGCGAAGGTCCGGCGCTGGCGCGCGCCGGGCCCCGCGTCAGCTGCGGTTCATCCGGTTCTCGATCAGCTCGTCCACCACGCCCGGATCGGCCAGCGTCGAGATGTCGCCCAAGGCGCCGAAATCGTCCTCGGCGATCTTGCGCAGGATGCGGCGCATGATCTTGCCCGAGCGGGTCTTGGGCAGGCCCGGCGCCCATTGGATCAGGTCGGGCTTGGCGATGGGGCCGATCTCGGTGCGGACCCAGGTCTCCAGCTCCTTGCGCAGCTCGTCGCTGGGCTCGATGCCGTTCATCAGCGTGACATAGGCATAGATGCCCTGCCCCTTCAGGCTGTGCGGATAGCCGACCACCGCGGCCTCGGCGACCTTGGCATGGGCGACCAGCGCCGATTCCACCTCGGCCGTGCCCATGCGGTGCCCCGAGACGTTGATGACGTCATCGACGCGGCCGGTGATCCAGTAATAGCCGTCCTCATCGCGCCGGCAGCCGTCGCCGGTGAAGTAATAGCCCGGATATTGCTGGAAATAGGCCTCCTCGAAGCGCTGGTGGTCGCCCCACAGCGTGCGCATCTGCCCGGGCCAGCTGTCGGCGATGCAAAGCACGCCCTCGGCCGGGTCGCCCTCCTGCACCGCGCCGGTCGCGGCGTCCAGCACCTCGGGCTTGACGCCGAAGAAGGGCAGCGTCGCCGCGCCGGCCTTGGTCTCGATGGCGCCGGGGATCGAGGTGATCATGTGGCCGCCGGTCTCGGTCTGCCACCAGGTGTCGACGATCGGGCAGCGGCCCTTGCCGACATGCTTGTCATACCAGTTCCAGGCCTCGGGGTTGATCGGCTCGCCGACCGAGCCCAGGACGCGCAGGCTGGACAGGTCGTATTTCTCGACCCATTCCGGGCCCTGGCCCATTAGCGAGCGGATGGCGGTCGGCGCGGTGTAGAACTGATTCACCTTGTGCTTTTCGCAGACCGCCCAGAAGCGGCCGGCGTCGGGATAGTTCGGCACGCCCTCGAACATGACGGTGGTGGCGCCGTTCGCCAGCGGGCCATAGACGATATAGCTGTGGCCGGTGACCCAGCCCACGTCCGCCGTGCACCAGAACACGTCGCCGTCCTTGTAGTCGAAGACATATTGATGCGTCATCGCGGCAAAGACCAGGTAGCCGCCGGTGGTATGCACCACGCCCTTGGGCTTGCCGGTCGAGCCCGAGGTGTAAAGGATGAACAGCGGATCCTCGGCATTCATCGGGCGCGGCGGGCAGTCGGGGCTGACCTCCTGCATCAGGCGCAGCACGTCCACGTCGCGGCCGTCGATCCAGGTGGTCTGGTCGCCGGTATGCTTGACGACCAGGCAGCGCACCCGGTCCGAGCAATGCAGAAGCGCCGCGTCGGTGTTCGACTTCAGCGCCGTGCGCCGGCCGCCGCGCGGCGCGGTGTCGGCGGTGATGACCAGCTTGGCGCCCGAATCGTTGATGCGGTTGGCCAGCGCGTCGGGCGAGAAGCCGGCGAAGACGATGGAATGGATGGCGCCGATGCGGGCGCAGGCCAGCATGGCATAGGCGGCCTCGGGGATCATCGGCAGATAGATCACCACCCGGTCGCCGCGCATCACGCCCTGGCTCAGCAGCACATTGGCGAAGCGGTTCACCTTTTCCGACAGTTCGGCATAGGTGATGTGGCGCGCCGGCGCGCCCGGATCGTCGGGCTCGAAGATGATCGCGGTCTGGTTGGCGCGGGTCGGCAGGTGGCGGTCGATGCAGTTGACCGAGGCGTTCAGCACCCCGTCCTCGAACCACTTGATCGAGACGTTGCCCATGGTGAAATCGGTGTTCTTCACCTTGGTATAGGGCTGGATCCAGTCCAGCCGCTGGCCCTCACGGCGCCAGAACCCATCCGGGTCGGAAATCGATTCGGCATACAGCCGCGCGTAGCCGTCGGGCAGAAGATGGGCATCCTCGAAACCGGCGGGGATGGGGTGTTTCGCAACATTTTCAACAGACATGACGGGCTCCTCTCCTGGCGATGCGGCTGGCGGCGGCGCGGCGGCACCCTCCTCTGGCGCCTGTGCCGGGCCTCGACACTCCGAACATGCCGAATGTTAATCCGAGATTGCAATTTTAGTAAACCATTTTTTATTAAAGGGAATTTTGTAAATTATTTGACGGCAGCGGACGCCTTTATGTAAAATTTTCACAGAAATGCGAGCAGAGGGGCGGCTGGACAGGCGGCGCCCGGCCAAGCTAGACATGGCCGGCGAGGGGAAGCACCCGCAGGGCGGAAGGCGAAGCGATGTCGAACCAGGGCCGGAAACTGGAGCAGGCCGCCAAGGCGGCGTGGCTTTCCCATGTCGCCGGCAAGACCCAGGACGAGATCGCCGCCGTCATGGGCGTGTCGCGCCAGACCGCGCAGCGGCTGGTGGCGCAGGCCATGGCCGAAGGCATCGTCAAGATCCGCATCGACCACCCCTTTGCCCATTGCATGGACCTGGCCGAGGCGCTGCGCCGGCGCTGGCGACTGGCCTTTTGCGAGGTGGCGCCCGCGGACGCGCCCGAGGCCGGGGTGGCGCTGATGCTGGCCGACACCATCGAGCAATGGCTGCGCCGGCCCGAGCCGATGACCATGGCGATCGGCACCGGCCGCACCCTGCGGGCCGCTATCGCGCAGCTGCCGCATATCGACTGCCCGCAGCACCGCATCGTGTCGCTGACCGGCAATATCGCCCCGGACGGCTCGACCGCCTATTACAACGTGCTGTTCACCCTGTCGGACCTGGTGACGGCGCGCAGCTTCCCGATGCCGCTGCCGGTGATCGCGCCCACCGTGCACGAGCGGCAGGCGGTGAACGGCCAGCCCAGCATCCAGCGGCTGATCCGCATGTCCTCGGATGCCGCCGTGGCTTTCCTGGGCATCGGCACCGTGGGGGCGGCCGCGCCCCTGATGCTGGACGGGTTCCTGTCGCAACCGGACCTCGACGCCCTGGTCGCGGCCGGCGCGGTGGGCGAGATCACCGGCTGGGCCTATGACGCCCAGGGCCGGCTGATCGAGGGGCTCAGCAACGACCGCGTCGCCTCGGCCCCGATCCCGCCCCGGGACAATACGCTGGTCATCGGCGCGGCGCATGGGCTCGACAAGCTGCCGGCGATCCGGGGCGCCTTGCAGGGCGGGCTGATCAGCGGGCTGATCACCGATGCCGCGACCGCGGCCGGGCTGCTTCAGGACTGAGCCGGCAGCAGCGCCGCGATCTCGGCGCGCTGTTCTTGCAGGCGCTGGAAGATGCGCCAGTCGGCCTCGCGCCGAGCCCGGGCGGCAGGGTCGGGGCGGGTGACCTCGACCGGGCGGGCAAAGCGGGCGCGGGCGGCGCGCAGGCCCCCGGCCAGCGGCGCCGCGGCGGCGATGGCGGTGCCGCGCAGCACGGCGTCCTCGGGCTGCCAGTGGATCTCGGCCCCGGTGGCATCGGCATAGAGCTGGCGCATGGCGGACGCCCGCGCCTGGCCACCGGCCATGGCCAGCCGCTGCGGCGCAAGGCCCATATGGGCGATGACCTGCCGCGTTCCCAGCGCGATCCCCACCGCCGCGCGCCAATAGAGCCCGTCCAGCGCCGCGATGCTGCCGTCGAGCGCAAGCCCGTGGATGGTGCCGCGCATCAGCGGATCGGCAAAGGGCGTGCGGCTGCCCTTGAAGTCCGGCAGCACATGCACCCCCTGCCCCGGCTCGTCCGGCGCCCGCGCGATACGGGCCAGAATCTCGTCATGGCTCTGCGGCTGCGGGTAAAGCCGGCGGATCTGCTCCAGCGCCGCGCCGGTCGCGGACTGGCCGCCCTCGCTGACCGTCTCGTCGGGCAGGATGGCGCCGGGATAGGGCCCCCAGAGCGCGGGCGCCGGCCCGAGCCCGGTCGCCATCACGCAATTCGAGGTGCCGGCGATCAGCGCCGGCATGTCGGGCGCCGCGCCGAGCGCACCGGCAAAGGCGTCGATCAGCCCGGCCGCGACCATGGTGTCGCGGTCGAGCCCCAGTTCCGCCGCGCCCGCCGCCGACAGGGGCCCGATCGGCGTGCCGGCCGGCAGCACCGCGCCGGGGCGCGGAAAGCCCGCGATGCCGGCGCGGGCCATCAGGTCGGTCTGCCAGCCGCCCCGGTCGGGCAGCCAGGGCCATTTCGCCACCGCCGCGCAATGCGAGCGCGCCTCGATGCCGGTGGCGCGAAAGGCCAACTGGTCGCACAGGTCGCGGATGCCGGTCAGCCGGGCCCAGGCCTCGGGCCGGTGCCGGGCAAGCCACATCAGCTTCGGCGTCTGCATCTCGGGCGAGACGGCGCCGCCGGCGCGGCGCACGATCTCATGGCCCGTCGCGTCCAGCGCGCGCGCCTCGGCAATGGCGCGGTGGTCGTGCCAGGCGATGACATCGGGGGCGAAACCCGGCGCCTCGACCACCAGCGAGCAGGTGGCGTCGAAGGCCAGCGCGCGGATCTGGCCCGGGCTGGCGCCGGCCTGGCGGCGCGCCTCGGCCAGGGCTTCGGCCACGGCGCGCCAGATCTCGGCGAAATCGTGGCCGGCCTGCCGGTCCGGGCCGGCGATGGCGGCGAAGCCCCGGCTGGCGCGGGCCAGAAGCCGCCCCTCGGCCGAGAACAGCCCCGCCCGCGCGCGGGCCGAGCCCACATCCACCGCCGCGATCAGCAAGGCCGTCCTCCCCTAGCGCAGTTCGGCCAGAGTGTTGGGCAAATCGCGGGCATGGTCAATCAGCGCATCTGGCGCCTCGGCCGCCAGCTTGTCGCGCAGACGCGCGGCGCCGGCATGGCTGCCGCCCAGAAAGCCGATGGCGCGCATGCCGGCGGCGCGGGCGGCCCGCAGCCCGGCCGGGCTGTCCTCGATCACCACGCAATCGCCGGGCGCCAGGCCCAGCCGCTCGGCAGCCAGCAGGAACAGGTCGGGCGCCGGCTTGCCCCGCGCGACCATGGTCGAGGAATAGACATGCGGGCCGAAGGCCGGCGCGAGCCCAGTCAGCGCCAGCGACAGCGCCAGCCGGTCGGGTGCGCTGGACGAGGCCACGGCACGCGGCCCGGCGATCCCGGCCAGCACCTGAGGCATCCCCTCGACCGGGCGCAGGTCGCGGCGAAAGCGGCGAAACAGCGCCTGCGAAAAGCCCGGCAGCGCCGGCGCCATGTCGACGCCGTGATCCCGGGCCGCCTCGACGATGGTCAGGATCGAGCGGCCGAGGAATTCGTCATAGATCCGCGCGCTGTCGATCGGCACGCCCAGGCCGTGCAGCAGGGTCTCGAGCTCGGCCACGGCCAGCGGCTCGCTGTCCACGAGCACGCCGTCGCAGTCGAAGATCAGCCCCCGCGCCACCGCTCACGCCCCGAGATAGGCGTCGAGCGTGGCCCGCGTGCCCTTGTCCCACAGCATCGCCAGCCAGCGCCCGAAGGGTTCGGCAAAGCGCGGGTCCTGCCCGGTGGCGCCATAGATCTCGGCCATGCCGAGCCAGGCCGCTGGGTCGGTCCGCGCCGCCTGCGCCTTGGGCAAAAGGCTGTCCCAGTTCGGGTCGTTCGGTTCGATCACCGCGCCGCTGTCGGTCGTGCCGGCGCAATAGCGACACCACAGCGCCGATTCCAGCGCCAGCCCCTCGACCGGCAGGCCGCGCTCCAGCCGGTGGGCGATGGTCGGCACGATGAACTTCGGCTGCCGGTTCGAGCCGTCGAGGCAGAGCCGGCGCACCGTGTCGCCGATCTTGGGATTGGCGCAGCGCTCGGCCACCTTGGCGAAATAGGCTTGCAGGTCGGTGCCTGGGACCGGCGGCACGGCGGGGATGATCTCGTCGGCCTCGATCTTTTCCAGGAAGGCGCGGACCTGGGCGTCCTGCATCGCCTCATGCACGAAATGGATGTCGAGAAGCCCGGCCGGATAGGCGATCACCGCATGGCCGCCGTTCAGGATGCGGATCTTCATCAGCTCCCAGGGCGTCACATCGGCGACGAACTCGACGCCGGCCTGCTCCAGCGGCGGGCGGCCGGCGGGGAAATTGTCCTCCAGCACCCATTGGATGAAATCCTCGCAGAAGACCGGCGCCGCGTCGGGAATGCCGAAATCCTCGCGCACCATGCGGCGTTCGCGGTCGCTGGTCGCGGGGGTGATGCGGTCCACCATGGCGTTGGGAAAGGCGACATGGGCCAGGGTCCACTCGGCCAGTTCGGGGTCCGAGAGCCGCGCGGTCTCCACCACCGCCTCGCGGGTGACGTCGCCATTATGCGGGATGTTGTCGCAGCACATCACGGTAAAGGCCGGATGCCCGGCCGCGCGGCGGGCCTTCAGCCCCGCGACGATCAGGCCGAAGACGGTCTTCGGCGCCTCGGGTGCTGCCGCATCGGCGGCAATGGCGGGATGCGCGGGGTCGAAATGGCCGGTGGCGGCGTCGATGAAATAGCCGCCCTCGGTAATGGTCAGCCCGACGATGCGGATCGCCGGATCGGCCAGGGCGGCGATGACGCGCGCATGATCGCCCGGCGCGATGTAATCGACGATCGGCCCCAGCACGCGGGCGTCAGAGCGCTCGGCCGATTGCTCGACCAGCGTGTAAAGGTGATCCTGCGCCGCCAGCGTGTCGCGCATCCTGGCGTCGCCCGGCATGACCCCGGCGCCGATGATGGCGAAATCCTGCGCCAGCCCCATGTTCATCAGCCGGTCGAGATAGAACGCCTGATGCGCGCGGAAGAAGTTGCCGACGCCGAAATGCAGGATGCCGGGGCGCAGGCCGGCGCGGTCATAGCCGGGGCCGGGCTGGGCGAGTTGCGCAAGCGTCTGGTTGCAAAGCCTGTCCATCTTGTCCCTCACAGCGCCAGGCCGTTCTGGTCGAAGCGATAGACCCGCCCCTCTTGCGGGGTCAGGAAGATGCGGTCGCCGTGGTGGACGGGAAACTCCCCCGCCGCCCGGGCGACGATATGCGGCCCGTTGTCCAGGTCGATGTGCAGGAAGGTGTCCGAGCCCAGATGCTCGGCCACGCCCACGGTGCCGGCCAGCAGCCCCTCGGTCGTGGACATGGCGAAATGCTCGGGGCGGACGCCGATGGCATGGGCGCCCAGGCGCGCCGCCGGCTCGCCCTCGATGAAGTTCATGTTCGGGCTGCCGATGAAGCCCGCCACGAAGCGGTTCGCGGGCGTGCGGTACAGTTCCAGCGGCGAGCCTACCTGTTCCACCCGGCCGGCGCGCAGCACGACGATCTTGTCGGCCATGGTCATCGCCTCGACCTGGTCATGGGTGACATAGACCATGGTCGTCGCAAGTTTCTTGTGCAGTTCCGAGATTTCCACCCGCATGTTCACGCGCAGCGCGGCGTCGAGGTTCGACAGCGGCTCGTCGAAAAGAAAGGCCGATGGCTCGCGCACGATGGCGCGGCCGATGGCGACGCGCTGGCGCTGCCCGCCCGAAAGCTGGCCGGGGCGACGGTCCAGGTAGTCGGTCAGGTTCAGGATGCCGGCGGCATGCTTCACCCGCGCCTCTTGCTGGGCCGCGTCCATGCCGGCCATCTTCAGCGGAAAGGCGATGTTCTTCCTGACCGACATATGCGGGTAAAGCGCATAGCTCTGGAACACCATCGCCAGCTTGCGCCGCGAGGGCGGCGCCTGGGTCATCTCCTGACCGTCGATCAGGATCTGCCCCGAACTCACGTCCTCGAGCCCGGCGATCAGCCGCAGCAGCGTGGACTTGCCGCAGCCCGAGGGGCCGACGAAGACCACGAATTCGCCGTCGTTGATTTGCAGGTCGACGCCCGGAATGACCTCGACATCGCCGAAAGCCTTGCGGACCTGCTTGAGCGTAATGCTTCCCATCGTGTTACCTCACTTCACCGCGCCGAAGGTCAGGCCGCGCACGAGTTGTTTCTGGCTGAACCAGCCCAGGATCAGGATCGGGGCGATGGCCATGGTGCTCGCCGCCGAGAGTTTCGCGTAGAACAGCCCCTCGGGGCTGGAATAGCTGGCGATGAAGGTCGTCAGCGGCGCCGCCTTGCTGGTGGTCAGGTTCAGGGTCCAGAACGCCTCGTTCCAGGCCAGGATGACGTTCAGCAGCAGGGTCGAGGCGATGCCGGGCACGGCCATGGGGGTCAGGACGTGGATGATCTCCTTGGACAGGCTGGCGCCATCCATGCGCGCGGCCTCCAGGATCTCGCCCGGGATCTCGCGGAAATAGGTATAGAGCATCCAGGTGATGATCGGCAGGTTGATCAGCATCAGCACGACCGTGATGCCGATGCGGGTGTCCAGAAGCCCCCAGCTGCGAAACAGCAGATACATCGGGATCAGCACGCCCGCGGCCGGCATCATCTTGGTGGACAGCATCCACATCAGCAGATCCTTGGTCCGCTTGGCCGGCTGGAAGGCCATCGACCAGGCGGCCGGAATGGCGATCAGAAGGCCGAGCAGCGTCGAGCCGACCGAGATGATGACCGAGTTCAGGAAATGCCGGAAATAGGGCGAGCGGGACTGCACCTCGGCATAGTTCTCGGTCGTCCAGTCGAAGAACAGGAACTTCGGCGGGCTGGCGATGGCATCGGCCTCGGACTTGAAGCTGGTCAGGATGGTCCAGAGGATCGGGAAGAAGATCGCCAGCGCGACAAGCCATGCCAGGATGGTAAAGGTCCAGCGGCGGGATTCGGAAACGCGACGGGCCATGGGATCACTCCAGCGTCTTGCCGATCATCCGCATCAGGAAGATCGCAACGATATTGGCCATGATGACGGCGATGATGCCGCCGGCGGAGGCGCCCCCCACGTCGTATTGCAGCAGCGCCTGCGAATAGACGAGGTAGGTCAGGTTGGTCGAGGCATAGCCCGGCCCGCCATTGGTGGTGACGAGGATCTCGGCAAAGACCGAAAGCAGGAAGATGGTCTCGATCAGGATCACCACGGTGATGGCGCGCGACAGGTGCGGCAGCACCAGATGGGTGAACTTGGCCCAGGCGCCGGCGCCGTCCATCTCGGCCGCCTCCATCTGCTCGCTGTCGAGCGACTGCATCGCGGTCAGCAGGATCAGCGTGGCAAAGGGCAGCCATTGCCAGGCGACGATCAGGATGATCGACATCAGCGGATACTGCGCCAGAAAATCTATCGGTTGCGCGCCTATCGCCTTGGCCATCCAGGCGAAAAGCCCGTTGACCGGGTTCATGAACATATTCTTCCACACCAGCGCCGAAACGGTCGGCATGATGAAGAAGGGCGCGATCATCAGGATGCGCACCACGCCTTGGCCTCGGATCGGCTGGTCCAGCAGCAAGGCAAGCAGGATGCCGCCGCCGACGGTGATGACCAGCACGCCGCCGACGATCAGCAGCGTGTTCGCCATCGCCTGCCAGAAGGCCGGGTCGGACAGGAAATACTTGTAGTTAGTGAAGCCGATGAACTGCTCCATCCCGGGCGACAGCAGGTTGTAGCTTTGGAAGCTGAACCACAGCGTCATCGCCAGGGGCACGATCATCCAGCCCAAGAGCAGCAGGACTGAGGGCGCGACCATGAAGCGCGCGAGTGTTCTTTGATGTTGGGTAGCCATCGGCGCGCCTCCCTACGCGGGCGATGAAGATCGGGTCATGAAAACGGGAAGGCTTGGGCCCGGGGGCGGCGCACCGCCCCCGGCCGGGGTGCGCTTATTTCGGATAGCCGGCCTTGGCCATCTCGCGCTCGGCGATCTGCTGGGCCATCTGCAGCGCCTGGTCGACGCTCGCCTGGCCCGCCAGCGCGGCCGAGAACTGCTGGCCCACGGCGGTGCCGAGCGCCTGGAACTCGGGGATGCCGACCCATTGCGTGCCGATATAGGGCACCTCGACCGTGGTCGGGTTCTTCAGGTCGGCCGACATGATGCTGTCCAGCGTCGGCTTGGCGAAGGGCGCGGCCTTCTGGTATTCCGCGTTCTCGTAAAGCGAGGTGCGGGTGCCGGGCGGCACGTTGGCCCAGCCCTCGGCCGCCGCCACCTGCTCGGTATAGGCTTTCGAGGTTGCCCAGGCGACGAATTTCTTCGCCGCGTCCGGCGCGTCGGTCGAGGACGGCACGGCCAGGGTCCAGGCCCAGAGCCACATCTGCGGCTTCTCGCCCTCGGGCGCCAGCGCATAGCCGACCTTGTCGGCCACGGTCGATTCCTTGGGGTTCGAGACGAAGCTGGCGGCCACGGTGGCGTCGATCCACATGCCGCATTTGCCGGTCTGGAACAGCGCCAGGTTCTCGTTGAAGCCGTTCGACGAGGCGCCGGGCGGGCCGGCCTCGGTCATGATGGCGACGTAATCGGTCAGCGCCTTCTTCCAAGCCTCGCCCGAGAACTGCGGCTTCCATTCCATGTCGAACCAGGGCGCGCCATAGCTCGCCGCCATCGAGGTCAGGAAGGCCATGTTCTCGCCCCAGCCGGCCTTGCCGCGCAGGCAGATGCCATAGACCTCGGCCGATTTGTCGGTCATCTTGCGGGCGGCGTCATAGACGAAGTCCCAGGTCGGGCGCTCGGGCATTTCCAGCCCGGCCTTCTCCATCAGGTCCTTGCGATACATGATCATCGCCGATTCGCCGTAGAAGGGCGCGGCGTAAAGCTTGCCGTCCAGCGACAGCCCCTCGCGGATCGGCGGCAGGATGTCGTCGGGATCGTAATCGGCGCCCATGTCCTCGAGCGGGGTCAGCCAGCCCTGCTTGGCCCAGATCGGCACCTCGTAGTTGCCGACCGTCACGATGTCGTATTGCCCGCCCTTGGTCGCGATGTCGGTGGTGACGCGCTGGCGCAGCACGTTTTCTTCCAGCGTGACCCATTCCAGCTGGATGTCCGGGTTCGCATCCGTGAAGGGCTTGGTCATCTTCTGCATGCGGATCATGTCGCCGTTGTTCACGGTGGCGATGGTCAGCGTCTCGGCCATGGCCGGAACGGCCAGCGCCGTCATGGCGCAGGCCCCCATCAGGCCGCGCAGCATCATGCTCATTCGTCTATCCTCCCTGCGGATCAGCATTTGCTAATACGATGAGCAAATGCTCACACATCACGGCGGCGAGAGTCAAGCAAAAAGCTATGAGCCCGCTGCGGCGTTTTGCGCAGGCGCTTAACGGGGTTCAGCGCAAAGTCTGACCCACAACCATATTGATGTTTTTCGTGACCTTACGAGAGAAATCTCTGGTCGTTTCAAGGATGGGAAAGACGCTCGGTCAGCGCCATGGCGGCCTGCGGATTGCGTTCCTTGTATCCGCTGATGACATAGAGGAACACGTCGCGCGCCTTGGCCTTGGCCGGTTTGCCGACATAATCCAGCCCCTTGGGCAGCCCGCCGCCGGCCCAGGTCCGCGCGCGCTCGGCCCACAGATCCAGCTCGGCCCCGGCATAGCCCAGCGGCTCGTCCTCGCGCGTGCCCATGATCCGGGCATAGACGAAATCGGCGGTCGGGTCGGCGATTTGCGGATGCGGGCTGTCGGCCGCGACCACCACGCCAATGCCTCGGCTGCGTGCCAGCTCCAGCAGCGCGGGATCGCGGAAACTGGCGTGGCGCAGTTCGACGACATGGCGCAGGCGCCGGCCCTCGGCCTCGGGCGGCAGCAGGTCCAGGAAGGCGGCGAAATCCTCGGGGTCGAATTTCTTCGTCGGCATGAACTGCCAGTTGATCGGCCCCAGCTTGTCGCCCAGCAACAGGACGCCGCTGTCCATGAAGCGCGCGACGCTGTCGCCCGCCTCGGCCAGCACCCGGCGGTTGGTGGCAAAGCGCGGCCCCTTCAGGGCAAAGACGAAATCCTCCGGCGTCTCGTCATGCCACTTGCGAAAGCTGTCGGGCTTCTGGCTGCCGTAATAGGTGCCGTTGACCTCGATCGAGCTCAGATGGCGGCTGGCATGTTCCAGCTCGCGCCGCTGCGCCAGGCCGGGCGGGTAGAAGCTGCCGCGCCAGGGCTCATAGGTCCAGCCGCCGATGCCGATGCGAATGCGTCCCGCCATGCCTGCCTCCTGATGCCTTGGGCCAGGCACAACGCGCAAGGCGCGGTCCGGTTCAGCCCGCCAGCCGCTTGCGCGTCAGCGAGAACTTGTGCGGCGAGACGCCGTAATGCCCGCGGAACACCTTGGAGAAATACGAAGCCGAGCCGAAGCCGCAGGCCACCGCCACCTCCATCACGCCAAGGTTGGTTTCCGTCAGCAGCGAACGCGCGTGCTGCAGCCGCACCTTGTTGAGATATTGCAGCGGCGTGGTGTCGAGATAGCGCTGGAACAGCCGTTCGAGCTGCCGGCGCGAGATGCCGAGATAGGCGGCGCATTCGGCCAGATCCACCTCATCCTCGACATGGGCCTCGATATAGGCGACGGCGCGGATCAGGTGGTCGTTGCGGGTGCCCAGGCGCACGGAAAGCGAGCTCAGCTGCTCTTCCTCGCCGCGCCGGATCTGGCCCAGCAGGCACATATCCATGACGGCCTGCATCAGCTCGCTGCCATAGTAATCCTCGATCAGCTTCAGCGCCAGTTCGGTCGAGGCGACGCCGCCGGCGCTGGTCACGATGCGCTCGTCGATGCAGAAGATCCGCCGCTCGGGCGAAAGGTCGGGGTGCTTTTCGCTGAAGTTCGGGATGTTTTCCCAATGCAGGGTGAAGCGGCGCCCGTTCAGGATGCCGGCGCGGGCCAGGGCATAGGCGCCGGTGCAAAGCCCGCCGACGGTACGGCCGTGGCGCCATTGCTTGCGCAGCCAGTCGGTCAGTTCCGGGCTGCAGCCGGCGTCGGGCTCGACCCCGCCGCAGACCAGGACATAATCGCTGGCCGGCGCCTGGGCCAAGGCGGCATCGGGCACCAGCGGCACGCCGTTCGAGCAGGCGATGGGCTGGCCGGTGTCGCTGAGCACATGCCATTTGAACAGCAGCTTTTCCGTGAGCTGGTTCGCGACCCGCAGAGGCTCGATGGCCGAGGTAAAGGCCAGCATGGTGAAGCGCGGCATCAGCACGAAGGCGACGCTTACCGGTGCCTCGACCGGCGCGGCCAGTTTCAGATGCGCGATGCCCTTGGCGATGTAGCGTTCGCTGTCGCCGGCTGTCGATTGCTCCACCCTTGCCCCCTGCGGATGCCTGTCCCGAGCCATGGCCTTTGCCACAAACCATGCGGCCCCGCCACGGGTTTCGTCAACGGGGCCGAGCGTTTGCAGCCGTTCCAGCGGATCGACCACGCCATCGGCGCGGGCCAGCAGGTCCTGCACGGCGGCAGCCTCGGGGGTTCGGACCGCTGGCGGAAAAGGCGCCGGCGGCGGGCGCGCCGATGCCCGCCTTCGCCAGCCCGCTTCAGACCGCCGGGATGCCGACGCCGCCCGCCGCGGCGGCGCTGAGCTTGATGTAGTTCACCGCCTGGTCGCGCAGCGCCGCGGCCAGTTCCTGGCGGGCCGACAGCAGGCTGCGCTCGGCGTCGAGCACCGGGAAGAAATCGGATTCGCCCAGGTCCCAGGAGCTGCGGGTAAGGTTCACCGTCTCGCGTGCGTTCTCGACCAGCCGCGATTGCGCGGCGACGGCGCGGGCGTCGCGGTTGTAGCCGGCCAGCGCGTTCTCGACCTCCTCGACCGCATTCAGGACCGAGGCCTGCCAGGCCAGCCGCGACTGCTCGGCCCGAGCCTGCGCCGCCGACAGGTTGGCCTGGTTCGCGGCGTTGAACAGCGGCAGGGTGATCTGCGGGCCGAAGCTCCAGGTCTTGGAACTGCCGCCGCCGCTGATGTTCGCCGGCGTGACCGAGCCCGAGAGCGTCAGCTTGGGATAGAAGGCCGCCTGCGCCTCGCCCACGCCGGCGACGGCGGCGGCCAGGTTGCGCTCGGCCACGCGCACGTCGGGGCGGACGCGGATCACCTCGGCCGGCACGCCGACGCTGGCCTTGTAGGCGGCGCGCGGCTGGCCGCCGCCCCGGCGCAGCTGCGCGGCAATGTCGGCGCTGCGCCCGGCGGTCAGGGTGGCGAGCCGGTTCACCGATTGGTCGAAGCCGACCTCGAGCGCCGGCAAGGCGGCCTCGGCCTGCGTCACCAGCTGCTCGGCCTGCAGGACCTCCAGCCGGGTGGCGCTGCCGAATTCGTCCTGGGTGCGGGTCATGGACAGCGAACGCTTGCGGCTGTCGAGGCTCTGCCGGGTCAGCGCCAGCGCCTGCTGGTAATAGCGCGCATCGACATAGGCCTGGGCAATGGCGCTGGCCACCGTCAGGCGCGAAACCTCGGCCGAGAGATAGGCGGCGTCGAGCTGCGCCGAGGCGCCGGCCCGCGCCGCGCGGTTCTGGCCGAAGAGATCGACCAGCCAGGATACGCCCAGCGTGGCCGAGCTGCTTTCGCCGACGCCGGCGGTTTCGCTGCGGCTGCGGCCGGCCGCGCCCGAGGCATCGACCTGCGGCAGGTCGCCCGCGCCGACCAGCCGGGCGTTGGCCTGCGCCTCGCGGATGGTGGCGACGGCGGTCAGCACGTCGAGGTTGCGCTTCAGCCCCGCCGCGATCAGCGCGTCCAGCTGCTTGTCGCGGAAGGCGGCCCACCAGGCATTGGCGCCGGCGCGGCGGGCGGGCGAATTGCCGGCGAAGGCATTGGCCAGCTCGGCTTTGGGCGCGGTGTAGCTGACCTGCGCGCAGGCGGCCAGCGCCAGGGTCGAGGCCAGCCCGGCCAGGATGCCGCGGCGGGAAAGCGAAAGGGTCTGGGTCATCGGTTCTCTCTGTCTGTCGCGGCCCGAGAGGCGCCGCCAATGGGAAACGGCTGCGGGCGGCCCGAAGGTCGCCCGCAGCGCGGCGGGGCCGGAGCTCAGCCCGCCTTGCGGGTTGCCGTATGGGTTTCGTGGTCCTGCGCCCGTCCGCCGGCAAGGCGGCTGAACAGGCCCAGCACGAAGACGAAGAACACCGGCACGAAGAAGATCGCCAGCACCGTTGCCGCGACCATGCCGCCGATCACCCCGGTGCCGATGGCGTTCTGGCTGGCGGCCGAGGGGCCGGTGGCGATGGCCAGCGGCACCACGCCCAGCGTGAACGCCAGCGAGGTCATCAGGATCGGCCGGAAGCGCAGCTTCGCCGCCGTCACCGCCGCCTCGATCAGGCTTTGGCCCTGCTCGCGCAGATCCTTGGCGAATTCGACGATCAGGATGGCGTTCTTGGCCGAAAGCCCGATGATGGCGATCAGGCCCACCTTGAAGTAGATGTCGTTCGGCATGTCGCGCAGCATGACCGCGGCGACGCAGCCCAGCACGCCCAGCGGCACCACCAGCATCACCGACAAGGGGATCGACCAGCTTTCGTAAAGCCCCGACAGCAGCAGGAACACGAACAGGATGCTCATCGCGTAAAGCAGCGTCGCCTGGCTGCCGGCCTGGATTTCCTCGAGCGATTGCCCGGTCCATTCATAGCCGAAGCCCTGCGGCAGCTCGCCCGCCAGCCGCGCCATCTCGTCCATGGCCGCGCCCGAGCTGTAGCCCGGCGCCGCCTGCCCGGCGATGCGGATCGAGGGATAGCCATTATAGCCCACGACCTGCGACGGCCCCTGCTCCCAGTTGACGCTGGCGAAGGAGGAAAACGGCACCATACCGCCGTTGGCGTTGCGCACGGTCAGCTTCAGGATGTCCTCGGCCTGCATGCGGCTGTCATCCTCGGCCTGCATGACCACGCGCTGCATCTTCCCGGCATTGGGGAAGTCGTTGATATAGGCCGAGCCGAGGTATTGCGAGATCGTGGCCGAGATATCGGCGAAGGTCACGCCGAAGGCATTGGCCTTTTCGCGGTCGATGGTGACGAAGACCTGCGCGGCCGAGGGCAGGCCCTCGATGCGCAGCCCGGTGACGACGCCGCCCTCCTGCGCCTTGGCCATGATCTGCTGGGCGGCGGCCAGCAGCGCCTCTTGCCCCTGCCCGCCGCGGTCCTGCAGCCGGAAGCTGAAGCCGCCGGTGGTGCCGAAGCCGGGGATCGGCGGCGGCGACAGCGCGAAGGCCTGCGCGTCCTGCTGGCCGAACAGCTGCATGTTCGCGGCATTGGCGATGTCCTGCGCCGACTGGTCGCGTTCGGCCCAGTCCTTGAAGGTGACGAACATCAGCCCGGCGTTCGGCCCGCGTCCCGAGAAGCTGAAGCCGCGGATCGAGACCACGTTCTCGACCGGCTCCATGCCGCCGAAGATGCCGGTCGCCGTCGCCAGCACCTCGTCGGTGCGGTTCGAGCTGGCGGTGGCCGGGGTCTGGATGTCGGTGATGATGAAGCCCTGGTCCTCGTTCGGCAGGAAGCTGGAGGGCAGGCGCAGGAAGCCCATGGCGGTGGCCGCGACCAGCCCGACATAGAACAGCATCATCACCGCGCGCCGGCGCGTGACCAGCCCGACGCCGCGGCTATAGCGTTCGGTAAGGGCGTCGAAGCGGCGGTTGAACCAGCCGAAGAAGCCCTTCTTCTCGTGATGGCCGTGGATCGGCTTCAGGAAGGTCGCGCAAAGCGCCGGGGTCAGCGTCAGCGCCAGGAAGGCCGAGAACAGGATCGACACCACCATGGTCAGCGCGAACTGCCGGTAGATGATGCCCGAGGAGCCGGGGAAGAAGGCCATCGGCACGAAGACCGCCGCCAGCACCAGCGTGATGCCGACGATGGCGCCCGAGATCTGGCCCATGGCCTTCTGCGTCGCCTCGCGCGGGGGCAGGCCCTCGGTCGCCATGATGCGCTCGACGTTCTCGATCACCACGATGGCGTCGTCGACCAGGATGCCGATGGCCAGCACCATGGCGAACATGGTCAGCACGTTGATGGAAAATCCCGCGACCAGCATCACCGCCACCGTGCCCGCCAGCGCGATGGGCACGACGATGGTCGGGATGATCGTGTAGCGGAAGTTCTGCAGGAACAGGAACATCACCACGAAGACCAGCACCATCGCCTCGACCAGCGTGTGCAGCACCTTTTCGATCGAGGCCTCGACGAAGGGGGTGGTGTCATAGGGGATCTGGTAGCTGACGCCCTGCGGGAAGAAGCGCGCCAGTTCCTGCATCTTCTCATGCACCGCTTCCGAGGTGTTCATGGCGTTGCCGGTGGTCGAAAGCTGGATCCCCAGCGCCGCCGCCGGCTTGCCGTTCAGCTTGGAGGCGAAGCTGTAGTTTTCCGCCCCGACCTCGAGCCGGGCCACGTCGCGCAAAAGCACGGTCGAGCCGTCGGGATTGGCGCGCAGCACGATCTTGCCGAATTCCTCGACGCTGTCGAGCTGGCCCTTGATCAGCACGGTCGCGGTCAGCTGCTGGCCGATGGGGTTCGGATCGGCGCCGACCTTGCCGGCCGCGACCTGGGCGTTCTGGGCGCGCACCGCTGCGACGATCTCGGCCGAGCTGAGGTTCAAGCCGGTCATCTTGGCCGGATCGACCCAGATGCGCAGCGCGCGTTCCGGGGCAAAGACAGTGGCGCTGCCGACGCCCTCGATGCGGCGGATCTCGCCCACCACGTTGCGGTTGATGTAGTCGCCAAGCGCGATGTCGTCCATCGAGCCGTCGTCCGAGGTCAGCGCCACCATCATCAGAAAGCCCGAGCCGGCCTCTTCGATCAGCACGCCCTGGTCGACCACGCTTTGCGGCAACAGCGGCTCGACGCGCGAGACGGCGTTCTGCACGTCCACCTGGGCGCGGGCGACGTCGGTGCCCGGCTCGAAGGTCGCGGTGATCTGCATCGAGCCCGAGCTGTCCGAGACGGATTCGTAATAGGCCAGGCCCTCGACGCCGTTCAGCTCGTCCTCGATGGGCTGGGCGACGGCCTGGTTGATCTCGGCCGGAGACGAGCCGGTATAGCTGGTCGAGACGGTGATCTGCGGCCAGGCCACCTGCGGATATTGCGCGACAGGGATCTGCGGCAGCGCCAGAAGGCCGGCGATGACGATGAAGATCGACAGCACCCAGGCCAGCACCGGCCGGCGGATGAAGAATTGTGCCATGCGGTTATTCCTTGGCCGATGCGGCAGGCATTCCGGCAGGCGCCTCGGCCGCGGCGGCGGCGCCGGCGGGCACGGGCTTGGCCGCCGCGACCGGCTGCGGCACCACCTTGGCGTCGGGATAAAGCTTCTGCGCGCCCGCCACGACCACGCGGTCGCCGGGGGCAAGCCCCTCCTCGACCAGCCAGCGGTTGTCGCTGGTCTGGCCCAGGGTCACGTCGCGCCGCTCGACCGTGTCGTCGCCCTTCAGCGCATAGACATAGGCCTGGCCCGACTGGTCACGCTGCACCGCCATCTGCGGCACGGTCAGGGCGTTGTCGCGCACCGCCTGTTCGATGCGGACGCGGACATAGAGGCCGGGCAGCAGGTTGCCGTCCGGGTTCGGGAACTCCGCCCGCAGGGTGATCTGGCCGGTGGTGCTGTCCACGCTGGCTTCCGAGAACAGCAGCTTGCCGGGGTGTTCGTATTCGCTGCCGTCGTCGAAGATCAGCTGCACGCGGGCCTCGCCCGCGGACATCATCGCCAGCTGGCCGGCGGCCAGCGCCCGGCGCAGCGCGAAGAGCTCCGAGGACGACTGGGTGAAATCGACATAGACCGGGTCCAGCTGCTGGATCGTCGCCATGATGTCGGTCTGGGCATTGACCAGCGCGCCCTCGGTCACCAGCGCGCGGCCGACCACGCCCGAGATCGGCGCCGTGACCTCGGTATAGCTGCGGTTCAGCTCGGCCTCCTGCAAGGCGGCGCGGGCGATGGTGACATCGGCCCGGGCCTGGGCCAGCGCGGTCGCGGCATTGTCCAGGTCCACCCCGGCCGTCACCTTGCGCTCGCGCAGGGCGCGGGCGCGCTTTTCCTGGTCGGCGGCGTTCAGCTCGGTCGCCTCGGCGCGGGCCAGCGTCCCCTTGGCGCTGGCGACGCGCACGTCGAAGGGCGCCGGGTCGATGCGATAGAGCACGTCGCCCGCCGCGACCTTGCCGCCCTGTTCAAAGACCCGCTCCAGCACGATGCCGCCGACGCGGGGGCGCACCTCGGCGGTGCGGGTGGCGGCGACGCGGCCGGGCAATTCGTTCACCACCGGCAGCGCCTCGGGGGTCATCACCTGCACGCTGACCTGCGGCGGCGGCAATTGCTGCGCCAGCGCGGGCACGGTCGACAGGCAAAAAAGCACCAGCCCGGCGCCGAGGCCGGGAAAAGATCTGTTCGTCATGAGAGGGGTCTTTCCTGGGGGGAGGTCTTAGGGGTCCGGGTCTCCGTCGGCGCCGGGGTCGCTTTCCGCGACCGCCATCAGTTCATCGAGGATCTCGTTGCGGGTCTTGTCGTCGAAGCGGTAGAAGCCGAAGAATTCCAGGAAGGCCATGCCGTGCAGCGTCAGCAGGGCGCGCAGCATCTTGGCCTTGTTGCCGGCCTCGGCGGCGATCTGCTCGGCATCCTCGGCCAAGCATTCGCGCATGATCTCGCGGCATTCGGCATTCTCGCCCATGCTGGCGGAAATCAGCATGGCCATGGCGATCTCTTCCTCGGTCGGCGCGGTGCGGAATTTCTCGATCACCGCGCGCAGCCGGGCGTTGGGCTGGTCCTGGTGGCGGGCCAGCATCTCCTGGAAATCGGCGCGGTGCTGCGAGATGCGGTGGCGGGTGAAGGCGGCAAGCAGTTCGGCCTTGCTGTCGAAGTCATAGACCACGCTCGACTTGCTGATGCCGGCCTCGCGCGCCACGGCGTCGATGCTGAGCCCCGCGATACCGCAGCGCCGCGCCACCCTTTCGATGGCCAGCATCAATTCGTCACGGTCGATCGAGCGTTTGCGTCCCACGGGCAGCACCGATAATTTCAATACGACCGTTCGAATATAATTCGTCCAGCCGCTTGTCAACCGCCGCGCGGCCCGTCGCCGGCCAGCAGCCACAGCCAGAACAGCCCATGCGGCAGCACCGCCAGCTTGGCGCCAAGGGCCGCGGCACCGAAGATCCAGCCGACCAGCGCACCGATCTCGACGCAAAGCGCCAGCGACAGTGCATACCAGATCACCCCGCAGGCAAGGCGCAGCAGCCATTCGCTGGGTCGCAGCAGCGTCATGGCGCCGCCGTCGGGGTTGCATTCATCGTCCCTTCCACTGGCAAGCATGGCGGTTGGCCGCCCTTGTCCCGATGATGGCCGGATCGCGCGGCGTCGTGCAGAAAGTTTTGTAACGAAGTGTTTCCCTGTTCCGGACCGCAACATTCGGTTACAAATTCGGCCCTTGGAGAAACACCGGTTCATCGGCAAGACAACGCTGCGATACAAGCCCTTCCTAGATCGGGTTGCGACGGCGCCCGGACCTCTGCCCCGATTCGGCCTCTTGACCGCCGCCAAGGAGAAGCCATGCGCAAGCCCGTCCTGACCGTCCTGATCCTTGTCGCTGTCCTGGCGGCACTGGCTGCGGCGGTTTGGCGGGGCGAGGGCCAGGCGCAGAGCCAAAGCTACCTGACCGCGGCCGTCACGCGCGGCGATGTCGAGGTCACGGTGCTGGCCGAGGGCAAGCTGAAGCCGTCGAACCTGGTCGCGGTCGGGGCGCAGGCCTCGGGGCGGATCACCCGGCTGGCGGTGAAACTGGGCGACCGGGTCGCGAAAGGCGACCTGATCGCCGAGATCGACTCGGTCACGCAGCAGAACCAGCTGCGCACCGCCGAGGCCGCGCTGGCGAACCTGCGCGCGCAGCACAGCGAGAAGCAATCCGTGCTGGCGCTGGCCGAAAAGACGCTGGCACGGCAGCAGAACCTGGTGCGCTCGGCCGCCGCGTCGCGCAGCGATTTCGACAGCGCCGAGCAGGCGGTCGCGGCCGCCCGCGCCCAGCTTGCCGCGCTCGAGGCCCAGATCGCCGAGGCCGAGGTCGCCATCGAGACCGCCGAGGCGAATCTCGGCTATACCCGCATCACCGCCCCCAGCGCCGGCACGGTGCTGGCCATCGTGAACCAGGCCGGGCAGACGGTGAACGCGGTGCAATCCTCGCCCACCATCGCGGTCCTGGGCGGGCTCGACCGCATGAACGTCCATGCCGAGATCTCCGAGGCCGACATCGGCAAGGTCCAGCCCGGCCAGCGCGTGCGCTTCACCCTGCTCGACGACAGCGGCCGCAGCTACGAGGGCCGGCTGGACTCCATCGCGCCGGCGCCGCAGAGCATCGTCAACGACAGCGCGGTCAATCCCGACAGCACCACCGACAGCGACAGCAGCGCGGTCTATTACATCGGCATCATCCCGGTCGAGAACCCGGACGGCGCGCTGCGCACCTACATGACCGCGCAGGTCAGCATCCTGCTGGGCCAGGCGAAGGGCGTGCTGACCGTGCCGGCCACCGCGCTGGGACCGCCGAGCCGCGACGGCACCCAGACCGTGCGGGTGCTGGCCGGCGGCGCGCCCCAGACGCGCGAGGTCCGCATCGGGTTGAACGACAAGGTCGTGGCCGAGGTCGTCTCGGGCCTTGCCGAGGGCGAGCAGGTCATCCTGAGCGAGCAGGCCGCCGGTGCGGCTGCGGGCGGCGGTTCGGCGCGCGGCGGCCGGATGATGGGCCCGCCGCCCTTGGGAGGCTGAGCCATGGCGGCGCCGCTGATCCGGCTTGCGGGCATCTGCCGCGACTATCCCTCGGGCGAGGGCGTGCTGCAGGTGCTGCGCGACATCGACCTGGAGATCGCGCAGGGTGAATTCGTCGCCATCACCGGCGCCTCGGGCTCGGGCAAGTCGACGCTGATGAACATCCTGGGCTGCCTCGACCGGCCCACGACGGGCAGCTACCGGCTGGACGGGCATGAGGTGGCGCAGCTCGACCCGAACGCGCTCGCCTCGCTCAGGCGCGAGTTCTTCGGCTTCATCTTCCAGCGCTACCACCTGCTTTCGGAAATGACCGCGCTCGGCAATGTCGAGGTGCCGGCGATCTATCGCGGCCTGTCCGCCGAGGCACGGCGGCGCAAGGCGCGCGGGCTCCTGGACCGGCTCGGCATGGGCCAGCGGCTGGACCACCGCCCCGGCCAGCTTTCGGGCGGCCAGCAGCAGCGGGTGTCGATCGCCCGGGCCCTGGTCAACGACGCCCGCGTCATCCTGGCCGACGAGCCGACCGGCGCGCTCGACAGCCGCAGCGGCGAGGAGGTGCTGGCGATCCTCGACGAGCTGAATGCCGAGGGCCGCACCGTCATCATCGTCACCCACGACCCCAAGGTCGCGGCCCGCGCCCGTCGCGTGATCGAGATCGCCGACGGCCGCATCGTGGCCGACCGCGGCAACCGCCCCGCCGGCGCCGCGCTGGCCGCGCCGGCACCCGCCCGGGCGGCGGCGCCGATCCTGGGCCGGCTGGCCGAGGCGCTGCGCATGGCGCTTCTGGCGATGCGCGCCCACAAGCTGCGCAGCTTCCTGACCATGCTGGGCATCATCATCGGCATCGCCTCGGTGGTCTCGGTCGTGGCCCTGGGCGAGGGCTCGCGCCAGCGGGTGCTGTCGAACATCTCGGGGCTGGGCACCAATACCTTGCAGATCTATCCCGGCCGCGACTTCGGCGACATGCGCTCGGGGCGGGTGACGACGCTGGTCATGGCCGATGCCGAGGCGCTGGCGCGGCAGGCTTGGGCGGCCTCGGTCAGCCCGACGGTCAGCTCCAGCCAGACCCTGCGCCACGGCGCGACCGAGCTTTCCGCCCAGATCAGCGGCGTGGGCGAGCAATATTTCGACGTGGCCGGCATCACCCTGACCCAGGGCCGCGCCTTCGATGCCGGCGACGTGGCGGCGATGAGCCAGAATGTCGTCATCGACGAGAACACCCGCAACAGCCTGTTCGGCGAGGGCGGCACGGCACTCGGCCAGGTCTTCATGGCCGGCAAGGTGCCGCTGCGGGTGATCGGCGTCGCCAGCGTGCGCCAGCAGGGGCCGGGCGGCAGCCGCAATCTGACGATCTATGCGCCCTATACCACGGTGCAGGCGCGCTATCTGGGCACGACCAGCGTCAGCGGCCTGACCCTGCGCGTGCAGGACGCGGTCGACATGGCCCTGGCCGAGCAATCCGTGACCGAGCTTCTGACCCGCCGCCACGGCACCAAGGATTTCTTCACCATCAACAACGACGAGATCCGCCAGACCATCACCGCGACGACGCAGACGCTGACGCTGCTGATCTCGGCCATCGCGGTGATCTCGCTGCTGGTGGGCGGCATCGGGGTGATGAACATCATGCTGGTCTCGGTCACCGAGCGCATCGGCGAGATCGGGCTGCGCATGGCGGTGGGGGCGCGGCGCGCCGACATCCGCTCGCAATTCCTGATCGAGGCGGTGCTGGTCTGCATCATCGGCGGCCTGGCCGGGATCCTGGCCGCGCTGGGGTTCGGCCTGGTCTTCGACCGGCTCAGCAGCGACTTCAGCCTGGTCTATTCGGCCATGTCCATGGTCCTGGCGCTGGCCAGTTCCTGCGGCATCGGCCTGGTCTTCGGCTATCTGCCCGCCGTCAGCGCCTCGCGCCTCGATCCCGTCGCGGCCCTGTCGCGCGACTAGCGGGGGGACGGGCCATGGCAACCACCGCGCAACCCGCCAGCCCGAAGGAGGCAACCGCATGTCCGCGTCCAGGCATATCCTGATCGTCGACGACGACCCCGAGATCCGCACCCTGCTGCGCCGCTATCTCGAGGGCCAGGGCTTCCGCGTCTCGACCGCCGCCGACCGCCGGGAATGCGAGGCGCGGGTGACGGACGGCAATCCCGACCTGATCGTGCTGGACGTGATGCTGCCCGACGGCTCGGGCCTCGACATCTGCCGCAGCCTGCACGAGCGCCGGCCCGAGCTGCGCATCATCCTGCTGACCGCGCTCAAGGAGGACGTGGACCGCATCATCGGGCTGGAGCTCGGCGCCGACGACTACCTGGGCAAGCCCTTCAACCCGCGCGAGCTGGTCGCCCGCATCAAGGCGGTCCTGCGCCGCAGCGGCGGCGACGAGGCGCCGGCGCCCGAACCCCGCATCTACCGCTTCGCCGGCTTCGAGGTCGATCCCGGCCAGCGCCGCGTCCTGGCCGCCGACGGCAGCGAGATCGAGCTGACCGGCGCCGAATTCGACCTGCTGCGGGTCTTCCTGGAACGGCCCGGGCGGCTCTTGTCGCGCGACCAGCTGCTGGACCTGACCCAGGGCCGCGACCGCGATCCGCTGGACCGTTCGATCGACGTGCTGATGAGCCGGCTGCGCCGCAAGCTGGCCGAGCGCCACGACGCGCCGATCTTCCGCACCGTCCGGAACGGCGGCTACCAGATGGCGGTGCCCGTCACCAGCCAAGGGGTGGCGGCGCCGTGAACTCGCTCCAGACCCGGATCGTGGCGCTCTTGATCGCCGCCATCGTCTCGGTGGTGGTGCTGGCGAGCTTTGCCGCCACCTGGGTCATGCAGCCGCCGGCGCCGCAGGCGACGATGGAGCCGGTGGCGCGCCAGATCCACATGACCATCGCGCTGATGGGCCACGGCCCGGCGCAGGACCGGCCCGGCCGGCTGCAGGCGGCGCCGGCCGGCGGCACGGCCGATCCGCACATGACCCGCTTCCTGCAAGGCGCGCTGCGGCGCACCGGCATGCCGCTGCAGGCGCTGGTGACGCGCGAAGGGCCGCGCCAGCCGCTGACCGCCTCGGTCCGGGTCGGCGCGCAATGGCTGATCCTGCAGATCCCCGACCTGTCGCCGCCGCCCGGGCGCTGGAAGGTGCTGGTGCTGTGGCTGACCCTGATCGTGCTCGGCAGCGCCGCGATCTCGATCCATGCCGCGCGGCGCCTGACCCGGCCCCTGCAACTGATCGAGGATGCCGTCGACCGCGTCGGCCCGGACGGCACGCTGGAGACCATCCCCGAGACCGGCTCGGGCGAGGTGCAGGCCGCGGCCAAGGCGCTGAACCGGCTGTCGCGCCAGCTGCGCGGCGCCATGGAAAGCCGCATGCGGCTGGTCGCCGCGGCGGGCCACGACCTGCGCACGCCGATGACCCGCATGCGGCTGCGCGCCGAATTCATCGAGGACGAGGCCGAGCGGGCGAAATGGCTCTCGGACCTCGAGGAGCTGGACATGATCGCCGACAGCGCCATCCGCCTGGTGCGCGAGGAGGTCGGCGTGGACGGCGTGCAGGTCCTGCGCCTGGACCTTCTGCTTCTGGACATCGCCGCCGAGCTGCGCGCCCAGGGCCATGCGGTCGAGACCGCCGCCCTGCCCCCGCTTCGGGTCAGCGCCGGCCCGATCGCGCTGAAGCGGGCGCTGCGGAACCTGATCGTCAATGCCGCGACCCATGGCGGCGGCGCCCGCGTGGCGCTGGCCCGCGACGGCCGCAACGCGGTGATCCGCATCGAGGACGACGGCCCGGGCGTGCCGCCCGACCTGATCGAGCGGATCTTCGAGCCCTTCTTCCGCGTCGACCAGGCCCGGCGCAAATCCTTCCCCGGCGCGGGCCTGGGCATGGCGATCTCGCGCGAGATCATCGAGCGCCACCAGGGCAGCATCGCCATCCGCAACCGCCAGCCGCGCGGCCTGGAACAGCTCTGCACCCTGCCCTGCGCCTAGGCCCCGGCCTCCTCGGCATGGTCGTGGGCGCAGAGCGCATGGTTGCCCAGCACCTCGATCACCCGGCAATCGGCGATGCGCCCGCTGCTGCATTGCGCCAGCATGCGCTGCAATTCGTCGCGCAGCGCCTCGAGCCGGCGCAGCCGGGCATTGACTGCAGCCAGCTGGCGCCCGGCGATCAGGTCGGCGGCGGCGCAGGGCTTTTCGGGATCGTCGGCCAGCGCCAGCAATTCGCGGATATCCTCAAGCGAGAAGCCCAGCTCGCGCGCGTGGCGGATGAAGGCCAGCCGCTCGACCGCCGGCCGGTCATAGAGCCGCTGGTTGCCGGTGCTGCGCCCGGCCCGAGGCAGCAGCCCGATCTGTTCGTAATAGCGGATCGTGGGCACCTTGACCCCGGTCGCGCCGCTCAGCTTGCCGATGCTCAGCATGGAATGCCCCGTTAAAACCTGTATCGACTATAGATATGGGGCGCGCCGCCCCGGCCGGCAAGCGGCGATTCCCGGTGGTCCCGCCGTGCCGGCCCGGAAAATCTGGCCGGAAATGTCAAATCCGCTGCCTGCCGCCCGAGCCGCGCGTTTCCCGGCAACCCTTGGGAATTGCTGTTTTTTCGCGACGATCCGCCCTCGCCCGGCGCGGCAAGGCTTTTCTGTGGATCGGGGCGGCTTTGTGATAAGCTCGCCCAACCAACAGGGATAGCCGGGCCAAGGCGCGAAACAGCGGCCAACCGGCGCAGCCACGGGAAACGCCATGCAAGCGTCATGGATTCGCGGAGCCGTCGCATCGATGCTTCTGGGGCCCGAGGCCGACCCCGCCCAGGCGGCCGAAATCCCCATGCCGCTGGAAACCTTCGTCAGCCGCCTGGAACAGGAACGCGCCGGCACCACCGACGGGACGCATTGCTGGCGCTCGGGCCAGCAGATCAGCCTGCCCAGCATCGGCATCCTGGGCGAGGCCATCGCCCCGCGCCGCACCCTGGGCGAGGCGCTGCGGCTGTTCGCGCGCGGCTTTCCGGTGCTGCAATCGAACAGCTCGGTCACGCTGGAGGTCACCGGGGACGAGGCGCATGTCTCCTATCGCGTGCTCGACCCGCGCATCTGGCCGCGCCGCGCCGATGCCGAGCTGACGCTGGGCCTGATCCGCGGCATCTGCGACCGCTACGGCGTCCCGCGCGAGGCGATCCAGGACCTGTGCTTCGAACACCAGCCCGACCGCGACCTGCGCGCGCTGGCCCGGCACCTGGGCCGGATGCCGCGTTTCGGCCAGGACGAGAACCGGATCACCTTTTCCGCCAGCGCGCTGTCGCACCGGCTGCGCGCCGAACCGCCGGGGGATGCGATGGAGCCCGCGAAACGCCTGGACGAGGCCCTGGTCGAATTGCGTCGCCAGACCCCGGTGTCGCAGCGCGTCCACGCGCTGATCCTGTCGCAGATGCAGCACGGGCTGGTGAACCAGGCCGACGTGGCCGCCCTGCTCGGCATGTCGGAACGCGGCCTGCGCCGGGCGCTTGCCGCCGAGGGCCAGCCCTTCCATGCCATCCTCGAGGAATGCCGGCGCGCGCATGGCTTCGCGCTGCTGGTGCGGGGTGACCGGCTGTTCGGCGAGATCGCGCTGCTGCTGGGCTATTCCGATCAGACCGCGTTTTCGCGGGCATTCTCGCGCTGGTACGGGGTTTCGCCGCGCGAGATCAGGAAGATGGGCGCCGAGGAGGTCAGCGTGATCCGCTGATCGAAGAAGCCCTCGCGCGCCGGGCCGCTGTGGGCGATGAAGATGCGCGTGACCGGTCGGCGGTCGATGGCGGCCAGGATGCGCCGGCAGGCGGCATCGTCGATTTCCGAGAAGGCCTCGTCGAAGACCAGCACCTCGGCCGGGCGCAGCAGCGCGCGGGCGATGGCGATGCGCTGGCGCAACCCGCCCGACAGATTGGCGCCGGTTTCGCTGACCGGCGTGTCGAGCCCGGCCACGGCCCGCGCCCAGGACGCCAGGTCGGCATCGGCCAGCGCCTGCCACAGCGCCGCATCCGAAGCCTCGGGCGCGGCCAGCCGCAGGTTCTGCGCCAGCGTGCCGCGCAGGATCGCCGGGCGTTGCGCCAGGTGCAGGATGCGCCCGGCCAGCGCCGACGGGCGCAGGCTGGCCGCGTCGCAGCCGCCGACCAGCGCCCGACCCTCGGCCAGCGCCGCGTCGCGGGTCAGGGTGGCGACCAGCCGCGACTTGCCGATCCCCGAGGGGCCGTCGACCAGCACCCGCGCGCCGGGCAGGATCATGGCGCTGACCGGGTGGTGGTCGGCATGGGCGGCGCGGGCCTGCGCGAAGGCCAGGACCAGCGGCCCGTCGGGCGGTGCGGCGCCTTCGTCCGGGCGGGCGCCGGCGATGACCGCGCCCAGCCGGTCGGCCGCCACGCGCGCGCGGGCCTGGGCGTGATAGAGGCCCAGAAGGTTCCGCAACGGCCCCGACATCATCCCGGCATAGGCCAGGAAGGCGACCAGCGTGCCGATCTGCCATTCGCCGCGCACCACCTGCCAGCCGCCGACCAGCAGGATGGTGCCGCGCATCAGGGCGGTGATGGTCTGGCTGACCGCGCCCACCGTTTCGGACCACAGCCGCTGCCGCATCAGCCCGCCGATCTGCTGTCCTTGGGCAGTGCGGAACCCGGCCTCGCGCTGGTCGAGCGCGCCGAGCCCGCGCAGCGTCGCCCGCGCCGCCAGCGTCTCGGCCATCTGCGAGGACAGCGCGCCGCGCTGGCCGCGCACCGTCTCGGCCAGGGCGCGCGTCCTGGGCCGGGCGCGGGATAAAAACCACAGCTCGAAGGGCGCGGCGATCAGCGGCAGCGCCGCCATGCGCCAGTCCAGCGCCAGCATCAGCGCAAAGCCGCCGGCCAGCCGGAACAGCGCGCCGGCCGCGACCAGCACCGTGTCGAAGGCAAAGCTCTGGATTTCGGCGCAATCGCCGTCGAGCCGCGCCATCGCCTCGCCCAGCGGCAGGTCGGGGCGCTCGGGATCACGGGCCAGCGCGGCGGCGAACAGCCGGCCGCGCAGGTCGGCCAGCATCCCGGCCGAGGCGCGCAGGTGCAGCATGGCGTTCATCATCCCGAAGCCCACCGCGCCCAGCCCCAGCGCAAAGGACAGCCCGGCCCAGAAGATCAGCGCGCCCATGTCGCGTGCCATGATGCCGGCGTCGATCACCTGCCGGGTCAGCATCGGCATCGCCAGCCCCAGCGCCGCCGCCGCCAGCGAGGCCGCCAGCACCAAGGCCGCCGAGGGCAGCGCCCGCGCCATGACCGGCGCGATCCAAGGCCCGGCCTCGGGGCCAAAGATCAGACGCGCCAGCCGGGGCGCGGCCTTGGCGGCAAGCCTAGCCATCGGCGCGCTTCCTTTCCGGGCCGCGATGGCAGGCGCGGGCCGCAAGCGCCGCCATCGCGGCAGGGCCGTCCAGCGGCCCCGCCCCGGCCATGATCGCCGCCAGGTGCCCGGCGATGCGGGCCGCGCCGATGCTGGCGCCGCCCATGCCGATGGCGCCATGCTCGGGCGAATTGCACCAGGCGCCGAACAGCGCCGGGCCAAGCTGCGAAAGTTCCTGCCAGCCGCAGCGCGCGTCGCCGGTGGCGGCGATCACGCCCGGATAGGCGGCGGGAAAACAGGGCGCGCCACGCGCCGGATGGGCCGCGACCAGCACGGCGCCCTGCCCCAGCAGCGCCGCGCAGGCCGCGCGCAGCGGCGCGCGGTCGGCGGCCAGGCCCAGGCTCATGCAGATCACATCGGGCCGTTCGGCCCCCATGGCATGAAACCAGCGCAGCGCGGCGGCGATGCGCAGCGCGCTGGTCACGGGCCGTTCGTCGAAGACCTGCGCATGCAGGATCGCCGCGCCCGGGCAGGCGCGGCGGATGATCGCGGCGACGGCGGTGCCATGACCCAGCCCGTCGCGCCGCGCCGGCGCGACCGAGCCATCTGCCAGGAAGGCGCGGGCCGGCTCCAGCGGATCGTCGGGGCCGGGGCCGCTGTCGATCACGCCGACCCGCAGCATGTCATTCGTCCCGCTGGAACAGCCGCACCGAGGCGAGCGACATCGAGGCATTCGCCGGCAGATCGACCTGGCCCTTCTTTTCCAGCGTCTCGGCGTCATAGGCCGCCAGATCGCCCAGCGCGCCGCCCAGCCAGACCGTCTTGCCGTCCGAGCTGACGTTGACCGAGTAATAGCTGTGCGGCAGGTCCACGCGCTTGAGCGATGTGTCGTTCACCAGGTCGAAGCTTTCGAGCACGTTATAGGCGCCGAAGGCGCGGTCCTTGGCCGGGTTCACCGCGGTCGAGAAATAGAACACGTCCATGACCCGGACCTCGCGCATGTTCATGTCGCCGCTGCCCAGGTCCATGGTCAGCATGCCGGTGCGATAGGCCTGCGGATCGGCCGCATCCATGTCCTTCCTCGCGGTATAGAACGGCACCGCCATCACGCCCGAGCTTTCGTGCTGGCTCCAGACCGCCAGCACGTCGGGCTGGGCATGGGTCTCGGGCTGCCAGCTCTGGATCGGCTTGTCCTCGATCGGCTTGCCGGTGGCGGCGTCGATGACATGCATGGCGCGTCCCAGGCCGTAAAGCCTGGTGCCGTCCAGCGAATAGGCCAGCAGCGTGACCTGGCGCGGCGCCTCGAAGCGGGTCTTCAGCGCCAGCGTCTCGGCATCGTAAAGCGCGATGCGGGTGGGCTGGACCTCGAAATGCGTCGGCGCCAGCTTGACCGGGCTTTCATAGATCGCCAGCGTCTTGCCGTCGGGGGAAAGCGTGGCGCCGAACAGGCTTTTCACCCGCTCCTCGGCGGTGGACAGGTCGATGCGGCCCAGCGTTTCGCCGGTCACGAGGTCGACCTTGACCAGGCTTTCGGTCTTGTTCACCGTGGCATAGGCGATCCTGCCGCCCGGCGCGACCACCGGCACCATGGGCGTGGGGCCGGCATCGTCGATCTCGATCACCTTCTCGACCGCCATCTTCTGGGTATCGACCACGACCAGCTTGTTGGGCCGCGCCGGGGCAAGGATATAGTCATGCGCGGCGGCCGGGCCGGCCAGCGCCAGCGCGGCCGCAAGCATCAGGGATTTGCGCATCAGGACGAGCCTTTCGTTTCCGGGAACACCGATTGCAGCTTGCGCCAGTCCTGCATGACGTCGTCGGCGCCGGCGCTCCAGTTCGGATAGGTGTTCAGCGTGTCGGCCACCTGCGCCGGCCACCAGCAGGGATCGGCGCAGCCGTAAAGGTCGGCCTCCATCGGCTGGCACAGGTTCGAGACGGCGCCGAAAGCGTCCACCTCCCAGCCCGGATCGAACGAGGTGGTGCAGCCGACCAGCGAATTCATCGCCACGACCTCCTCCTCGCGGCCCAGGGCCTCGGCTTCGACGAAGGCCTTTGCCTTGGCATTGGCGGGGATCAGATGTTTCATTGGAGGTGCTCCCTTGCTGGGCCGGACCGGGTGATCCGGGGCTCTAACTGGCTGCGGAAGAAGGACGGGTTGGCCTGCATGATGCGGACATAGGATTCGATGCCGAAATCCACCCAGTCCCGCATCAGGTCGCAGTAATGCCAGACCGGCGCGAAGGGATCGCCTTGCCGGGCATAGCTTTCGTGATAGCAGCCGCCGGCGCAGATACTGCGGATGCGGCAGGTCTTGCAGCCGAAGGCGCTGCGGTCCTGCGCGGTCTCGATGAAGCCGGCGAGCTTGGGGATGTCGATGCCGGTTTCGACATTGCCATAGGTCGGCTGGTTCGAGCCGACGAAGCGGTGGCAGAGGTGCAGCTCGCCCTCCTTGTCCACGGCAAGCATGCCCAGCCCCGCGCCGCAGGGCACCGCCTTCTTTGTGCCCTGGGCGATGTCGGTCAAGAGCTGGTGCATGTTGGAAAAGCCGATGTTCTCGCCCCGGCAGGCGGCCTCGACATAGCGCCGGCCGAGGGTCTTCATGTCCTCGAAGGCGCGCTTCAGCGCCTCCTGGTCCAGGTTGAACACCGCGATCGGCCCCGAGGTCGCCGGGCCGAAGCCGACCTCGTGAAAGCCCAGCTCGGTCTTCAGGTGGTCGTGGATGCCGATGACGTCGGTCACGCCGCGCGTCAGCGTCACCCGCACGCCGACCGGGCGCGAGCGATAGCGCGCGAGCAGCATGCGCACATTGCGCGCCACCAGGTCATAGGTGCCCTTGCCGCCCACCGTCTTGCGGTTCGCGTCATGCAGCGCCTTGGGCCCGTCCATGCTGACCGTCAGCGCAAAGCGATGCGCGTCGAACCAGTCGACCAGTTCCGGCGTTAGCAGCGTCGCATTGGTGGTTAGCGAGAAATCGACCGTCTTGCCCAGCTCGGCCGCGCGCGGCAGGGCATAGGCCACCACCTCGCGGATCAGCGCCATGTTCGAGAGCGGCTCGCCGCCGAAGAACACCACGTTCACCCGGTCGCGGGCATGGGCCTGTTTCAGCAGCAGCTCGAAACTGGCGCGCGCCGTCTGAAAGCCCATCTTCTGGCCCTTGGCCGGGGTGGCCAAGTCCTCCTTGTAGCAATAGGTGCAGGCCAGGTTGCAGCCGGTGTTCACGTTCAGGATGATCGTGGACAGCGGGATCTCCTCGACCTTCGCGATGGGGCGCGGGGTGTCCGCCGCATCGGCATCGCGCAGGATGTCGAGCGCCAGGAAGCTTTGCAGGCAGTCGGCCAGGGTGCCCGGGGCGTGATGCGCGCCCAGTGCGGCGCGCATCACATCGGGATCGACGGCAGGCGCACGGCGGAACAGGTCGTAGACGTCGCGCGCCACGCCGTCGAGCTCGAACAGGCTGGTCGTCGGCACATGCATCAGCATGGCATGGCCGTCGACATCGACACGGTGGGCATTGTGGCGGATCAGGGTCAGGGCTGCCATGGCGTCACCGGATCGGCGCGTCGACGAAGCGCTGGACCGTGGCGTAGAGATGCGCCTCGGCAGTCAGCGGCTGGTCGCCCTCGGTGACGGTGGCGACCACCTTGAGGTTGCCCGCGTTGTTGGTCTGGCGCGGGCGCTCGGGGTTCGGGCCGGCATCGGCCGGCATGAAGAGCCCGGTGTCGTCGATCGAGCCCGAATATTTCGCGTCCTGCATCGCAATGGCCTCCTCGTCGAAATTGTCCACCGCCCAGGCGGCCGGGAAGGCGCCCAGCGGAACGTCGTCCTCGGTCGCCGGCTTGCCATCGGCGCCGTCAAGCCAGCCCAAGGCCTCGAACTGCGCCGGCGCCTTGGGGATCGGCCCGCCATTGCCGCCGATGCGCGCCATCGCCATCTCGGGCGAGATGCTGATGCGGTCGGGGCGGTCATAGGCGACCAGCGCGACCGCCTGCCCGCCCAGCTGGACCGAGACCGGCCCGGCCGCGCCTGCCGCCGTCAGTTCCAGCACCGCGACGCCGTCCTCGAGCGATTGCACGCGGCCGGTCACGCCTTCGGGCAGGGTCAGCGCCTCCGACAGGCCCGCGCCCGCGACCCGGACCTCGGTCGGGACGCCGATCTTCAGCCGGGCGGGCTGGGCGGCCAGCACCTGCGGCGCGGCATCCGGACGAACCGCCGCCAGCCGGCCGCCGATCACATCGCTGTCGGCATGATACCAGCGCCCGTCGAAGCGGCCGTTCTGGAAGGAAAACACTTGGCGGATCTGGGTCTTGCCGTCGCTCAGCGTCGCGCGCCATTCGCCCTCGCCCAGGATCCGGCCGTTGCCGCTGTAGCTTTCGCTGCCGTCGGCGAAGTCCAGCTGCATGGTCACCGCGTAATCCTCGCCGGCCTTGGTCACCACCAGCGCGCCGGTATAATCGCCGCGCCCCGGCTGGCGCCCGGCCAGCACATAGCGGCCCGAGGCGTCGCCCGCGAAGGGCGCGACCGGCTCGCCCAGGGGATAGGTCTTGGCCAGGAAGGGCATGATCTCGGCCTGGGCGATGCCCCACCAGTCGCGGTCCCGCGCCAGCGCCTGGTATTCCAGGGTCGGGAACTGGCCCAGGTGGAAGTTCACCAGATGCGTCCAGTCCTCGGCCGTGCGGCGTTGCAGCGCCACGCGGGCATAGGAATGGCAGCGGCCGCAGGTCTGGGTCATCAGCACGTCCGGACCCTCGTCGAAGGCCACCGGCTCGCGTTCCAGGATATAGCGGCGGCCCTCGGTCTCGGCCAGCGACAGGCCGCGGGTGTCCGAGAGGTAGCGCACGATGGCACTGCGCTCCTCGGGCTCCAGCGCGACGCCGTGGTTGCGCATCATCCGGGTCACGGTCATGTCCCAGCCCTCGGGCGTCTTGCGCGCGGCGTCGATGCGTTCCCAGCTTCCGTCCTCGTGCTTGACGTGGCAGGCGGCGCAGGCGTTCTGCAACACCTCCTCGCCGGTCGCCGCCAGCGCCGGCACGGCGGCGGCAAGGGCTGTGGCCGAGACCAGCGCGATTCGGGTGAGTGGCTTCATGTCGGCTCCTCTGGCTCGTCAGGGCGCGGGCCCCGATTGCGATAGCGTCCAGAAAAGCGCCGGGGCGGATCGGATTCTTGTCATTCCCGGCCAGAATCGCGACAGATCGTCGCGCCGGCCGGCTTTGGCCGGAAATGTCAGGTTCGCCGCCGCTCCCGCGGGCCAGACTGCCGAAAACACCGGCAGCAAGGGGGCGCGGATGGCGCATGACGCCGATCTGATCGTGCTGGGCGGCGGCCCGGCCGGGGCGATCTCGGCCTGGCTTGCCGCGCGCGACGGGCTCAGCGTGCTGCTGGTCGATCCGGGCCGCAGCCGGCCCCGCCTCGAGGGGCTAAGCCCGCGCCTGCATCGCTGGCTGGACGGCCGGGGGCTGCTCGCGGGGTTCGACGGCATCCTGGGACCGCTGCGCCGACAGGTGGACTGGGCGGGCATCAGCGAAAGCAACAGCGAGCGGCTGGTCGAGCGCGCGGGACTCGATGCGCATCTGCGGGCCTGCGCCCAGGCGGCGGGCGCCCGGCTGGTCGCGGGCAACGGCCGCCCCGAGCCGGGCGGCGTCGCGCTGAGCGACGGGCGGCTGCGGGCGCCGCTGGTCATCGACGCCCGGGGCCGCGCGGCGCCGGCAGGACCGGGCAAGGCACCGGCGACGCTGGCGCTGTCCGGTTGGGTTCGGGCCGATCTGCCGCCCGGCATCCGGCTGGCCGCCCATGCCGGCGGCTGGCTGTGGCGGGTGGCGCTGCCCGACGGCCGGGTCTGGATGCAGACGCTGATGGATGCGGCAGGTGCGGGCGGGCCGGGTCGACGCCTGTCGGACGCCATGGCCGCCGCCGAGCCGGCGCTGGCCGGCGCCCCGCTGATCGGCCCGGTGCTGGCGCGCGAGGCGGCGCCGCGCCTGCCCCGGCCGCCGGACGACCTGTCCCTGCTGCCGGTCGGGGATGCGCTGGCGGCGATGGATCCGCTCTCGGGCCACGGCCAGTTCTGGGCGGTGTCCAGCGCGCTGGCGGTCGCCGCCGTGCGCCGCACGCTGGCGGCGCGGCCGGACGATGGCGAGTTGTGCCGGCGCTTCCTGATGCAGCGCGCGCATGAAACGAGCCTGCACCAGGCCCGCATCGGCCGCGATTTCCTGCGCGCCGAGCCGCGTTTCCGCGACCAGCCGTTCTGGCGCGCCCGCCTGGGCTTTCCGGACGACCTGCCGGCCTCCGACGCCCCGCCCCGCCCCGAGATCGCCGCCGCAGTGGTGGTCGAGAACGGGGTTCTGGCCCGGCGCGAGGTGCTGCGCACCGCCGCCGCGCCGCAGGGCATCGGCTGGTTCGGCACCATCCCGGCGGCCGAGGCCTTTCGGCTTTGGCAGGCGCAGGGGTCGGCCGGGCTGGTCGCGCGCTGGGGCGCGGCGGGCGCGGCCGTGGCGCGACGGATCGCGGGCTGAGCCTAGCCCGCGCCGAAGCGCCATTCGCCCTCGCCCAGGGCCGGGGCGGCGCGGTCGGCGACCAGCGGGCTGCGGGAAAACCGCATCGGGCTGCGCAGCCCCGGGATGCCCTCGGGCGCGATGCGCAGGCCGCGCGCAGCGACTTGGGGGTCGGCCAGCGCCTCGGCCACGTCATTGACCGGCCCGCCCGGCACGCCCGCATCCTCCAGCGCCGCGATCAGGGTCGCGCGGGTAAAGCGGCGCGTGGCCGCCGCAAGCAGGGGCACCAGCCGGTCGCGATGCGCGACCCGGGCCGGGTTGGTGGCGAAATCCGGCTCCGCCGCCAGCGCGGGCAGATCCAGCACCCGGCACAGCGCCGCGAATTGCCGATCATTGCCGCAGGCCACGATCAGATGCCCGTCCGAGGCCGGAAACAGCTGATAGGGCACGATGTTCGGATGCGCATTGCCCAGGCGATGCGGCACCGCCCCGCCCAGCAGGTAATTCGTCGCCTGGTTCGCCAGCACCGCCACGCCACAATCCAGAAGCGACAGGTCCAGGTGCTGCCCCTGCCCCGAACGTTCGCGTTCCGCCAGCGCCGCCTGCACGGCGATCACGCCGTAAAGCCCGGTAAAGATGTCGATCCAGGCCACGCCGACCTTCTGCGGCTCGCCGCCCGGCTCTCCGGTCAGGTCCATGATGCCCGACAGGCCCTGAATCAGGAAGTCATAGCCCGGCTGCGCTGCGCGCGGCCCGTCCTGGCCGAAGCCGGTGATCGAGGCATAGACCAGCCGCGGATTGCGCGCCGAGACGCTGGCATAGTCGAGGCCGAACTTGCGCAGGCCGCCCAGCTTGAAGTTCTCGACCACGACATCGGCCTGATCGATCAGCCCGCGCAGCCGGTCGAGATCGGCCGGGTCGTTGAAATCGCAGGTGACCGAGGTCTTGCCCCGGTTCGCGGCGTGGAAATAGGCGGCGACGGTTTCCACACTGCCGTCGGCGCGCGGCCGTTCGATGAAGGGCGGGCCCCAGCGGCGGGTGTCGTCTCCCTCGGGCGCCTCGACCTTGATGACCTCGGCGCCCAGGTCGGCCAGCGTCTGGCCGATCCAGGGGCCGGCCAGGATGCGGGCCAGCTCGACGACCCGCAGCCCCTTCAGCGGCGCCTCAGCCAAAGGCCTGGATCCCGGTCTGGGCGCGGCCGAGGATCAGCGCATGCACGTCATGCGCGCCCTCATAGGTGTTCACGGTTTCCAGGTTCTGGGCATGGCGCATGACGTGATATTCGATGGAAATGCCGTTGCCGCCATGCATGTCGCGGGCCATGCGGGCGATGTCCAGCGCCTTGCCGCAATTGTTGCGCTTGACGATGGAGACCATCTCGGGCGCCATCCTGCCCTGGTCGAACAGCCGCCCGACGCGCAAGGACGCCTGCAATCCCAGCGCGATCTCGGTCTGCATGTCGGCAAGCTTCTTCTGGTAAAGCTGCGTCGCGGCCAGCGGCCGGTTGAACTGGTGCCGGTCGAGCCCGTATTGGCGGGCGCGGAACCAGCAATCCTCGGCCGCGCCCATGGCGCCCCAGCTGATGCCGTAGCGGGCGCGGTTCAGGCAGCCGAAGGGGCCGCCCATGCCCTCGGTGCCGGGCAGCAGCGCGTCCTCACCGACCTCGACATCCTCCATGACGATCTCGCCGGTGACCGAGGCGCGCAAGGACAGCTTGCCCTCGATCTTGGGTGCGCTGAGGCCCTTCATGCCCTTTTCCAGCACGAAGCCGCGCACCTTGCCGCCATGCGCCTCGGACTTGGCCCAGACCACGAAGACATCGGCGATGGGCGCGTTGGTGATCCACATCTTGGCGCCCGACAGCGCATAGCCGCCATCGACCTTTTTCGCGCGGGTCTTCATCCCGGCGGGGTCCGAGCCGGCATCGGGCTCGGTCAGGCCGAAGCAGCCGATGAATTCGCCCGAGGCCAGTTTCGGCAGGTATCTGCGCTTCTGCGCCTCGCTGCCGTAAGCCTCGATCGGATACATCACCAGCGAGCTTTGCACCGAGGCCATGCTGCGATAGCCCGAATCGACGCGCTCGATCTCGCGCGCCACCAGACCATAGGCGACGTAAGAGGCGCCGACGCCGCCATAGGCCTCGTCCACGGTGACGCCCAGCAGGCCGGCCGCGCCCATCTCGCGAAAGATCTCGGGGTCGGTGGTCTCGTTCAGATAGGCGTCCTTGACGCGCGGGGCCAGCGACGCCCGCGCAAAGGCGGCGGCGCTGTCCCGGATCATGCGCTCTTCCTCGCTGAGCTGGTCCTCCAGCAGGAAGGGATCGTTCCAGGTGAAGGGGGCGGATTTTCCGGCCATGGCACACTCCTCATGTTGCGACATTGCTACCGCGGATCGCGCCGGGGTGCTAATGATGTCTTGTCCGCACATCATGAGTTTCGCGCATGAACAGACCCGCCCGCCCCGGCCATACGCCCAGCGTCCAGGAGTTGCGCGCGCTGGTCTTCTGTGCCGAGACCGGCTCGGCCTCGCGCGCGGCCGAGGCGCTCAACCTGACGCAAAGCGCCGTCAGCCGCGCCATCCGGACGCTGGAGGAGCGGCTGGGCGTGCGGCTGTTCCGCCGCGTGCGCCAGCGGCTGATCCTGTCGGACGCCGGCCGGGCGCTGGTGCGCGATTCGCGCGAGATCCTCGACCGGCTGGAACGCTCGGCCCGGATGGTGATGTCCTTCGGCGACGGCGGCGAGGTGCTGCGGCTGGCGGCGCTGCCGACATTCGCCGCCATGTGGCTGATCCCGCGCCTGCCGGATTTCGCGCGGGCCCATCCGCAGGTCTCGATCGACCTGACCGCCGCGCTGGGTCCGGTGGATTTCGAGGACAGCCCCTTTGATGCCGCCCTGCAACGCACCGAATTCGCCCGCCCCGGCGCGCGGGTCATGCCGCTGGTGCGGGAAAACCTGGTGGTGGTGGCGGCGCCCGGGCTGGTCGGGCCGGCCGACCCCGAGCCGGCGGCGCTGATGCGCTGGCCGCTGATCCAGCAGGCGACGCGGCCGGAGCTGTGGAGCGACTGGTTCGCGCTGGCCGGAGTCGATGCCTTCGACCGGCTCCGCGGGCCGCGTCTGCAGCATTTCGACATGGTGATCGCGGCGGCGCAGGCGGGCTTGGGCATCGCGCTGCTGCCCGACATCTTCGCCGCTGCCGCGCTGCGGACCGGCAGCCTGCGCCAGGTCAGCCCGCTGGTGCTGCCCGGGCGCTGGCCCTATGGCCTGATCCGCCCGCAGGGCCAGGACAGCGCGGCCCTGGCGGCCTTCGCCGATTGGCTGGAGCGCATTGCCGAAAACGAAGGCGCCCGCGACTGAGCCCGGGCGCCCGGTCGATCAGGCGTCGCCCTTGAAGTCCATGCGGCCGGCCAGCAGCACCGCCACGGTCGAGCAGACCGCGCCCGAGAGCAGGTAGAGCCCCGCCGCCGGCAGCCCGAGCCAGGTCGAGAGCAGCAGCGCGGTCAGCGGCGCGAAGCCGGCGCCGAAGAGCCAGGCCAGGTCCGAGACGATGGCCGAGCCGGTATAGCGGTTGCGCGCCTCGAACAGCGAGCCGACCGCGCCCGAGCTCTGCCCGAAGCTGAGCCCCAGGATGAAGAAACCGACGATCATGTAGACCGTCTCGCCGGTCTGTCCGGCCGACAGAAGCAGCGGCGCCATGATCGCAAAGACGCCGATGGCCAGCGCGCCGACCAGCAAGAGTTGCTGGCGCCCGATGCGGTCGGCCAGGAAGCCCGACAGGAAGATCGCGGCGATGCCGGCGCAGGCGGCCAGGGCCTCGATCACCAGGAAGCTGACCAGGGTTTCGTTGGTGTAGAGAAAGATCCAGGACAGCGGATAGACCGTGACCATGTGGAACATGGCAAAGCTCGCCAGCGGCACGAAGATGCCCAGAAGCACCGTCGGCCCGTCCTCGGCCAGCGTCGAGCCCAGCCGGGTCGGCTGCAATTCGCGCGATTCGAACAGCTGGGTGAACTCGTCGGTCGCGACGATGCGCAGCCGGGCGAACAGCGCCACGACATTGACCGAGAAGGCGACGAAGAACGGATAGCGCCAGCCCCAGTCCAGGAAATCCGCCTCGGACAGGTTCGAGGCGAGATAGGCGAAAAGCAGGCTGGCGACGATCAGCCCGATCGGCGCGCCCAGTTGCGGGATCATGGCGTAGAAGCCGCGCCGGCTTTTCGGCGAGGTCAGCGCCAGAAGCGACGGCATGCCGTCCCAGGCGCCGCCAAGCGCCAGCCCCTGCCCGATCCGCAGCACCGCCAGGATGACGACGGCCCAGGCGCCCGCGGTCTCGTAGCTGGGGATCAGACCCATGGCCACGGTGGCGGTGCCCATCAGGAACAGCGCCACGGTCAGCTTGGTGACGCGGCCATGGCGGCGGTCCAGCGCCATGAACAGCGCCGAGCCCAGCGGCCGCATCAGGAAGGCCAGCGCCAGCAGGGCGAAGGACAGAAGCGTTCCGGTCAGCGGATCGGTGAAGGGAAAGATCCGCTGCGGGAACACGATCACCGAGGCGATGGCAAAGACGAAGAAATCGAAGAACTCGGAGGTTCGTCCGATGATGACGCCCACGGCGATGTCAGAGGGCGAAACCGCATGCCCCTGATGCTTGGAAACCGGGGCGGCAGGGCGGCCGGCATTGGCCGAAGAAGATGTGCTCGACATGGCGGTGATTTCGATCTGATCCAGATTCCGGCCGGGCTTGGGCCTGAGCCACCCGGCGTCCCGCCCTCTCCCTGCATCAGAAGCGGGCCGGACAGCATAGGGCAAAACGTCGCATGTCGCCTTGACCAAGATCAAGGTAGGCAGACGCCACTTGCCCGGTGCATTCCCGACTCACTCGCCTTGCGCCACCCATCGGACAGCAGGTAGTCCAATGAAAAGAAAAGATAAAATCATCCGCCTCGCAGGGCTTTCGCTTCTGATCCCGCTTGCTGCATGCAAGGCCGAGGTGCTGGCCCCGGCCGGTGACGTTGCGGCACGGCAGCGCGACCTTCTGGTCATGTCGACGCTCCTGATGCTGATCATCATCGTGCCGGTGATGGCGCTGACCGTGTGGTTCGCGTTGAAATATCGCGCGAAAAACCGCGCGGCCGATTACGCGCCCGATTGGGACCATTCGACCAAGCTGGAGTTCGTGATCTGGGCGGCGCCGCTCTTGATCATCATCTCGCTGGGGGCGCTGACCTGGGTCGGCACCCATCTTCTGGACCCCTATCGCCGGCTCGACCGCATCAGCGAGGAGGTGCCTGCCGCGCATGACATGCAGCCGCTGCGGGTCGATGTGGTGGCGATGGACTGGAAATGGCTCTTCATCTATCCCGAGCAGGGCATCGCCACGGTGAACGAGCTGGCCGTGCCGGTGAACCGGCCGGTCGAATTCACGCTGACTTCGACCTCGGTGATGAACGCCTTCTACATCCCGGCCATGGCGGGCATGATCTATGCCATGCCGGGGATGCAGACCAAGCTGCACGGCGTCTTCAACAATGCCGGCGAATACAAGGGCATCGCCTCGCATTATTCCGGCCACGGCTTTTCGGGCATGCATTTCAAGACCTTCGCCACGGATGAGGCGGGCTTCGACGCCTTCGTCGAAAGGACCCGCGCCGGCGGCGGCACGCTGGACCGCGCCCGCTACCTGGAGCTCGAGGCGCCCAGCGAGAACGTGCCGCCGATGCAGTTTGCCCATGTCGATCCGACGCTGTTCCAGCGCGTGGTGAATATGTGCGTGGCCGAGGGCAAGATGTGCATGGCCGAGATGATGGCCATCGACAGGCAGGGCGGCGGCGGTCTGGCCGGCACCATGAACACCGCGCCCAGCCATGACGCACATGCCCGCGGCAGCCGCGCGCCGGTGCTGGGCTGGAAGCCGTTCCAGGTCGCCTCCTACTGCACGCCCGAGGATTCGGCGCTGATGTTCGGCCGCACGGCCCAGGTCGTGCAGGCGCCGATGGACCTGACGCCGCTGCGCGGCCGGGCGCTGACCCCGCCGCAGAGCGCGCTCGCCCCTTCGCATGACAATGACGTGACCCAGCTCGACCCGGCCCCGGGTCAGGCGCGGAATTTCTGATCGGACCCGTCCATGGCTACGTTTTCCAACGAGACCACCTTGCTTTTCGGCCGCCTGAACTGGGACGCCGTCCCGAAGGAGCCCATCGTCTGGGCCACCTTCGTCGCCGTCGCCATCGGCGGCATCGCACTTGTGGCGGTGCTGACGAAATACCGGCTCTGGGGCTATCTCTGGAACGAGTGGTTCACCTCGGTCGACCACAAGAAGATCGGCATCATGTATGTGGTGCTGGCGCTGATCATGTTCGTGCGCGGCTTTGCCGATGCGGTGATGATGCGGCTGCAGCAGGTCTGGGCCTTCGGCGGCTCCGAGGGCTATCTCAACAGCCACCACTACGACCAGATCTTCACGGCGCATGGCGTCATCATGATCTTCTTCGTGGCCATGCCCTTCATCACCGGGCTGATGAACTATGTCGTGCCCTTGCAGATCGGCGCGCGCGACGTGTCCTTTCCGTTCCTGAACAACTTCTCGTTCTGGATGACGGTGGGCGGGGCGATCATCACCATGGTCTCGCTGTTCGTCGGCGAATACGCCCAGACCGGCTGGCTGGCATTCCCGCCGCTGTCGGGCATCGGCTACAGCCCCTGGGTCGGGGTGGATTACTATATCTGGGGTTTGCAGGTGGCGGGCGTCGGCACCACGCTGTCGGGCATCAACCTGCTGGTCACCATCCTGAAGATGCGGGCGCCGGGCATGACCATGATGCGCATGCCGATCTTCACCTGGACCTCGTTCTGCGCCAACATCCTGATCGTCGCCTCGTTCCCGGTGCTGACCATGACGCTGATCCTGCTGACGCTGGACCGCTATGTCGGCACCAATTTCTTCACCAACGACCTTGGCGGCAATCCGATGATGTATATCAACCTCATCTGGATCTGGGGCCACCCCGAGGTCTATATCCTGATCCTGCCGCTGTTCGGCGTGTTTTCCGAGGTCACCTCGACCTTCTCGGGCAAGCGGCTGTTCGGCTATAGCTCGATGGTCTATGCCACGGTCTGCATCACGGTGCTGTCCTATCTGGTCTGGCTGCACCACTTCTTCACCATGGGCTCGGGCGCCTCCGTGAACTCGTTCTTCGGGATCACCACGATGATCATCTCGATCCCGACCGGGGCCAAGCTCTTCAACTGGCTCTTCACCATGTATCGCGGCCGCATCCGCTATGAGCTGCCGATGATGTGGACGGTGGCCTTCATGCTGACCTTCGTGGTGGGCGGCATGACGGGCGTGCTGCTGGCGGTGCCGCCGGCCGATTTCGTGCTGCACAACTCGCTGTTCCTGATCGCGCATTTCCACAACGTCATCATCGGCGGCGTGCTGTTCGGCCTGTTCGCGGCGATCAACTTCTGGTGGCCCAAGGCCTTCGGCTTCAAGCTGGACGTGTTCTGGGGCAAGGTCTCGTTCTGGTTCTGGGTCGTCGGCTTCTGGGTCGCCTTCATGCCGCTCTATGTGCTGGGGCTGATGGGCGTGACGCGCCGGCTGCGGGTCTTCGACGATCCCGACCTGCGGATCTGGTTCGCCATCGCCGCCTTCGGCGCGGTGCTGATCGCCTGCGGCATCGCGGCCATGTTCGTGCAGTTCGGCGTCTCGATCCTGCGCCGCAACCGCGCCGACTACCGCGACGTGACGGGCGATCCCTGGGACGGCCGCACGCTGGAATGGGCGACCTCGTCCCCGCCGCCGGACTACAATTTCGCCTTCAACCCGATCTCGCATGGGCTGGACAGCTGGTGGGCGATGAAAGAGGCCGGCGTGCCGCGCCCGACCTCGGGCTTCATGGACATCCACATGCCCAAGGGCACCGGCACCGGGGTGATCCTGGCCGCGCTGTCGACGATCTGCGGCCTGGCGCTGGTCTGGTACATCTGGTGGCTGGCGGCCGTCAGCTTCCTCGGCATCATCGCGGTCTCGATCGCGCATACCTTCAACTACAACCGCGACTATTACATCCCGGTCTCCGAGGTTCAGGCGACCGAGGATGCCCGGACGCGCCAGCTTGCGCAGGGGGCCTGAGCCATGAGCAGCACGACGACCGACACCATGGGCCAGTATTGGGAGCTCGAGCCCCATCACCACCCCGAGGGCGCCTCGACCAGCCTGGGCTTCTGGGTCTATCTGATGAGCGACTGCCTGATGTTCGCGGTGCTCTTCGCGGTCTTCGGCGTGCTGGGCACCAGCTTCGCCGCCGGGCCGGGGCCCAAGGACCTGTTCGACCTGGAACTGGTCGCGGTCAACACCGCGATGCTGCTTCTGTCCTCGATCACCTTCGGCTTCGCCATGCTCGCCATGGCCAGGGGCGACAAGGGCGGCACGCTGCGCTGGCTCATCGTGACGCTGCTCTTCGGCCTGTGCTTCCTGGGGATCGAGCTTTACGAATTCGCGCATCTGCTGCACGAGGGCGCGGGTCCGCAACGCTCGGGATTCCTGTCGGCCTTCTTCACGCTGGTCGGCACGCACGGGCTGCACGTCACCTTCGGCTCGATCTGGCTCATCACGCTGATGGTGCAGATCATGCAGAAGGGGCTGATCCCGGCGAACCGGCGCCGCATGGCCTGCCTGTCGATGTTCTGGCACTTCCTCGACGTCATCTGGATCGGCGTCTTCACCTTCGTCTATCTGCTGGGGATGATCTGATGTCCGCCCATTCTCATCACGACCACGACCATGGCAGCTTCGGCTCCTACATGAAGGGCTTCGTGCTGTCGGTGATCCTGACGGCCATCCCCTTCGCCATCGCCATGTCCGGCGGTTTCGAAAGCCGGGGCGTGACGGCCCTGGTCATCATTGCCTTCGCGGTGGTGCAGATCCTGGTCCACATGGTCTATTTCCTGCACATGACCGGCAACCAGGAAGAAGGCTGGACGCTGATGTCCACCATCTTCACCATCGTCATCGTGGTGATCCTGCTCGCCGGCTCGATCTGGGTCATGTATCACATGAACACCAACATGATGCCGCAGATGGACCACGAGGCGATGCAGGGCTTCGGCTCGTGACGCTGCGCCGGCTGGCGCTGCTGACCGGGGCGCTGGCGATTTTCCTGGGCTTCTGCGCGCTCGGGGTCTGGCAGGTCCAGCGCCTGGCCTGGAAGACCGACCTGATCGCGCGGGTCGAGACGCGGCTGGCCGCCGCCCCCGTCCCTGCCCCCGGCCCCGCCGGTTGGGCGGGGCTCTCCCCGGCCGACGAATATCGCCGCGTCTCGGCCCGGGGCCGCTATGCCGAGGGGGCCGACACGCTGGTCAAGGCGGTGACCTCGCGCGGCCCGGGCTTCTGGGTGATGACGCCGCTGACCACGCCCGAGGGCTGGACCCTGCTCGTCAACCGCGGCTTCGTCCCCGAGGACAAGCGCGCCGAGGCCGACCGCATCCTGCCGCATGGCCCGGTCAGCGTCAGCGGGCTCTTGCGCCTCAGCCAGCCCGGCGGGGCGTTCCTGCGCAGCAACCGGCCCGAGGCCGGACGCTGGTATTCCCGCGACACCGCCGCCATTGCCGAGACGCTGGGTCTGGGCGAGGTCGCGCCCTATTTCATCGACGCCGATGCCCGCGCCGACGCGCGCCTGCCCATCGGCGGGCTGACCGTGGTCAGCTTTCGCAACAGCCATCTCGGCTATGCGCTGACTTGGTTTGCGCTCGCCGCGCTTTGGGCGCTGTGGCTGGGCTGGCTGTGGCGCCGGGGGCCGGCGCCGCGCGACGATCAGCGGTAATCGGCCTAGGTTCTCGGGCGTCGCCGCCTCGAAGGGCGCCCAGATATTGCGCTCGCCCGCCTCGCCTTGGGCCATGGCCGGCGCAGCCAGCCCCATTCCCAGGACCGGCGTCAGCGCCGCCGGGCATGTCATGCCCATATCCTTGTCCCTCGCTTGGCGCGGGCCACGGAAATCCCGCATTGCTGGGGGAAATCGCGCCGCGACGAGGGAAACCTCACGCCTCGATGCGGCGGCCGGTCTCGGGATCGAAGAAATGCAGATGCGCCATGTCCGGCACCACGCCGATGCGGTCGCCGCGCGCGGCCGGGCTGGTGCCGGGCAGGCGCAGGACCATGGCCAGGTCCGTGTCCTCGACCAGGCCATAGCCGAAGGCATCGGCGCCCAGCCGCTCGACCGAGCGTAGCACCACCGGGATCGCCGCCTCGCCGGGCTGCGCCAGCCGCAGATGCTCGGGCCGGATCCCCAGCCGCAGGGCGCCGGCGCGCGGCAGGCCCGAGAGCGGCAGCCGGGTGCCGCCGGGCAGCGTGACCGTGCCGGCCTCGGAATCGACGGACAGGATGTTCATGGCCGGCGAACCGATGAAGCCGGCGACGAATTCGCTGGCCGGGCGTTCATAGACCTCGAGCGGCGTGGCGATCTGCTCGGCCACGCCCTTGTTCATCACGATCAGCCGGTCGGCCAGCGTCATCGCCTCGACCTGGTCATGGGTGACGTAAAGCGTGGTCTGGCCGGTGCGCAGGTGCATCTCCTTGATCTGCAAGCGCATCTGCACCCGCAGCTTGGCGTCCAGGTTCGACAGCGGCTCGTCCAGCAGCAGCGCCGCCGGCTCGCGCACCAGGGCGCGACCCATGGCGACGCGCTGGCGCTGGCCGCCCGACAGCGCGCGCGGCTTGCGGTCCAGATAGGGCTGAAGCTCCAGCATCTCGGCGGCCCTCGCGACGCGGGATTCGATCTCGGACCTGGACATCCTGGCGATCTTGAGGCCGTAGGCCATGTTCTCGCGCACCGACATATGCGGGTAGAGCGCATAGTTCTGGAACACCATGGCAATGTCGCGGGCGCGCGGCTCCAGGTCGTTGACCACCTTGCCGCCGATCTCGATGGTCCCCGAGGTGATCGCCTCGAGCCCCGCGACCATGCGCAGCAGCGTGGACTTGCCGCAGCCCGAGGGCCCGACGATGACCACGAATTCGCCGTCGGCGATCCGCGCGCTGATGCCGTGGATGACCTGGTTGCCCGCATAGCTCTTGCGAACGTCGGTAAGGATGATGCCGGCCATCTATTTCTCCGTCTCGACCAGGCCCTTGACGAACCAGCGCTGCATCAGCACGACGACCAGGATCGGCGGCAGGATCGCCAGCACCGAGGTCACCATCACGAGGTTCCAGGGCGTATCGGCATCGGCAAAGGAGATCATCTTCTTCAGCGCGATGACGATGGTGTTCATCTCGTTGGAATTGGTGACCAGCAGCGGCCACAGGTATTGCGTCCAGCCATAGATGAACTGGATCACGAAGATCGCCGCGACATTGGTCAGCGACAGAGGCCACAGGATGTCCTTGAAGAACCGCCAAGGCCCGGCGCCATCGACCCGCGCCGCCTCCAAGAGCTCGTCCGGTATGGTCATGAAGAACTGCCGGAACAGCAGCGTCGCCGTGGCCGAGGCGATCAAGGGCAGGATCAGCCCCGGATACGTGTCGATCAGCCCCAGGTCGACCATGACCTTGTAGGTGGGCTGGATGCGGACCTCGACCGGCAGCATCAGGGTGATGAAGATCAGCCAGAAACAGGCCATGCGCAGCGGAAAGCGGAAGAAGACGATGGCATAGGCCGAGGCCATCGAGATCGCGATCTTCCCGAGCGCAATGCCCATGGCGACGATGGTGGTATTGGCCAGAAGCCGCCACAGGCTGACGCCGCCGATCTTGCTGATGCCGCCGGTGAAGGCGTCCTGGTAGTTCGCCGCCGCCTCGGGTCCGGGCAGCAGCGGCAGCGGCGGGCGCAGGATGGTCTGGGTGCTGTGGGTCGAGGCGATGAAGACGTAATAGACCGGAAAGGCCACGACGATCACACCGAGGATCATCCAGAAATGCGCCACCATGCGGCCGGCGCCGCGCGGGGCCAGGGGCGAGGCTTCAGCCATAATGCACCCTCCGCTCGATGAACCGGAACTGGAAGGCGGTCAGCGCGATCACGATCACCATCAGGATCACCGATTGCGCGGCGGAATCGCCCATGATCAGGTTCACGAAACCGTCGTTATAGACCTTGTAGACCAGCGTTTCCGTGGCCTTGCCGGGGCCGCCGCCGGTCACCGCATGGATGATGCCGAAGGTGTCGAACAGCGCATAGACGGTGTTGACGACCAGCAGGAAAAACGTCGTCGGCGCCAGCAGCGGAAAGACGATGGTCCAGAAGGCATGCCGGCGCGAGGCGCCGTCGATGGCCGCCGCCTCTAGAAGAGATCGAGGAATCGCCTGCAAGCCTGCGACAAAAAACAGGAAATTATAGCTTATCTGTTTCCATGTCGCCGCGGCCACCACCAGGATCATGGCGTGGTCGGCGTTCAACAGCGGATTCCAGCGGATGCCCATCTGCCGCAGCGGCCAGGCCAGCGTGCCGAAGCTGGGGTTGAACATGAACAGCCACAGCATGCCGGCGATGGCCGGCGCGACCGCATAGGGCCAGATCATCAGCGTGCGATAGAAGCCCTTGCCGCGCACCACCTTCTCGGCCTGCACCGCCAGGAACAGCGCGATCGCCATGGCCAGGAACGCCACCAGCGCCGAGAAGATCACCGTGACCTGAAGCGCGTTCAGATAGGCCGGATCGGCCAGCACCTTGCGGAAATTCGCCAGGCCCACGAAGCTGGTCTTCAGGCCGAAGGCATCCTCCTTCAGCATCGACTGGCGAAAGGCCTGCGCGGCCGGCCAGTAGAAGAAGATCAGCGTGATCGCCAGCTGCGGCGCCACCAGCAGCCAGGGCAACAGCTTGTGCGGAAAGACCGTGCGTCTCATCCGTCCCCCTTTGGGATGGGCGGGCGCGAGGGGCGCGCCCGGCCCGCGTCATGGCTCAGCCGCCGGCGGCTTCCTTGATCGCGGCATTGCCGCGGGTGACTGCGTTCTTCAGCGCCGTCGCGGCGTCCTGCTGGCCCGACAGCATCTTTTCGTATTCCTCGTTCTGGATGTCGCGCAGCTGCGGCAGGTTCGGCGCCCGCACGCCCTTGGAATTCTCGGTCGGCGCCTTGCCCATCATCTGCAGGATCGGCGTCTCGCGCCCCGGATTCTTCTGGTAGAAATCCGTGGCCTTGGTCGCCTCATAGGCCGCCAGCGTCACCGGCAGATAGCCCGACTGCTCGTGCAGATATTGCTGCACATCGGTCTGCGACAGGTATTGGAAGAAGGCGGCGACGCCCTTGTAGGTCTCGTCCGACTTGCCGCCCATCACCCACAGCGAGGCACCGCCCGGCGTGGTGTTCTGCGGCGCGCCCTCGGCGGTCTCGTCATAGGGCAGCTGGCCGATGCCGTAGTTCATGCCCGACTTGACGATGTCGCCCAACCCCCCCGAGCTTTCGGTCAGGATGCCGCATTCGCCCGAGGTGAAATTCTGCTTGGCCTCGCTGGTGCGGCCGCCATAGACGAAGACGCCCTCTTTCGACAGGTCCGCCAGCTCCTGGAAATGCTTGACGAACAGCGGGCCATCGATCTTCAGTTCGGGCGTGCCGGCCAGGCCGTTCTCGTTCGTGCCCCAGCTAACGTTGTTCCAGGCGGCGAAATTCTCGGTATGGATCCAGGTCAGCCAGGTCGAGGTATAGCCGCAGGTAGCGGCGCCGGATTCCTTGATCTTGCGCGCGGCGGCCCAGACCTCGGCCCAGGTCTTGGGCGGGTTGTCCACGTCCAGCCCGGCCTTCGCGAAGATGTCCTTGTTGTAATACAGGATCGGCGAGGAGGAGTTGTAGGGGAAGGACAGCATCTCGCCCTCGGGCGTCGAGTAATAGCCGACGATGCCGGGCAGATACTGGCTCTTGTCGAATTTGGTGCCGCCCTTTTCCAGCACCTGCGCGACCGGCATGATCGCCCCCTCGGCGCCCATCATCACGCCGGTGCCGACGTCGAAGACCTGGATGATGTCCGGGGCCTGGCCGGCGCGGAAGGCGGCGATGCCGGCGTTCAGCGTCTCCGGATAGGTGCCCTTGAAGACGGGTTTGACCTCGTAATCGGACTGGCTGGCGTTGAAGTCGCCGGCGATCTTGGCCACCACCTCGGCATTGGCGCCGGACATGGCGTGCCACCAGGAAATCTCGGTCTTGGCCTCGGCCGCGACGGGCAGCGCCATCAGCCCGGCAAGCCAGAATACGGTCTTTTGCATGGTCTTCCTCCGAATCGTGCCTTTACGGCGTCTCCGCTTTCGGCCGGCAGGGGCACGGGGCCCTTTTCCTCGCGCGCCCGCTCCGCCTCTCCCCGAAGGAACTGTCGCCCCCGGAGGGGCGCGCTGTCAATTCGCTTCATGCGGTGAAAGCGGGCGCGGACGGCCGCCGATCACCGTCGCCCTGTCGCATGGATTTGTGAATGTCTTGCGACAACAAATCGTTCCAGGAAGAATTTCGCGCGAATTCCCTGCAAAGCGCATGGCGCGAAAAATCATTCTTTCGGCGCGGTTCGCCAAAAATCGCACCCCGGGAGTTTGACCGCAAGCGACCGGAGGCGCCCGCTGCCCCGCGCGTGCAAAGATGCTATGACATCAGCGACGAAAGGACAGACCATGCAGCACGAGCCCCTTGCGACAGCCAAGGATCCGCGCTGGCAGCGGGTGCTGGCCCGCGATGCCGGCGCCGACGGCCGCTTCGTCTATGCGGTGCGCACGACCGGGGTCTATTGCCGGCCCTCCTGCCCCGCGCGCCGGGCGAAGCCCGAGAATGTCGGCTTCTTTCCCGATCCGGCGGCGGCCGAGGCGGCGGGCTTCCGGCCCTGCCGGCGCTGCAACCCGCGCGGCGCCGGTCTGGCCGAGGCCAATGCCGCGCTGGTCACCGCCGCCTGCCGGCTGATCGAGGCGGCCGAGACCCCGCCATCGCTGGACGCACTGGCCGAGGCCGCCGGGCTCAGCCGGTTTCATTTCCATCGGCTGTTCAAGGCGCAGACCGGGCTGACGCCGCGCGAATATGCCGGCGCCCATCGCGCGGGCCGGCTGCGCGCCCGGCTCGAAGACGGCGACAGCGTGACCGGCGCGCTCTACGAGGCCGGCTTCAACTCGAACAGCCGCTTCTACGAGACCGCCGGCGCCCTGCTGGGCATGGCGCCCTCGGCCTATCGCAAGGGCGGCGCCGGGGCCGAGATCCGCTTCGCGCTGGCGCAATGCGCGCTTGGTGCCCTGCTGGTCGCGCAAAGCCGGCAGGGCATCTGCGCCATCGCGCTTGGCGATACGCCCGAGGCGCTGCTGCGCGACTTCCAGGACCGCTTTCCCGCCGCGCAGCTGATCGGCGGCGACGCCGAGTTCGAGGCCGTGGTCGCCCGGGTCGTCGGTTTCGTCGAGGCCCCCGGCATCGGGCTGGACCTGCCGCTGGACATTCGCGGCACCGCCTTTCAGCAACGTGTCTGGCAGGCGCTGCGCCAGATCCCGCCGGGCAGCACCGCCAGCTATGCCGAGATCGCCGCCCGCATCGGCGCCCCCGCCGCCACCCGCGCCGTGGCCCAGGCCTGCGGCGCCAACCGCCTGGCCGTCGCCATCCCCTGTCACCGGGTCGTCCGCAGCGACGGCGGGCTGTCGGGCTATCGCTGGGGCGTCGCCCGCAAGCAGGCGCTGCTGGACCGCGAGGCGCAGGGCTGATTGCCGAGCGTTTCGCTTGGATATATACCGGGGCGACCGACCGCAGGCCGAAAGGACGCGCCATGTTCCCGATCCGACCCTATCGCAGCACCGGCACGCTGGGCCCGGCCTCGGGCGCGGTTGCGGCGGCGCTGAAGGCGCGGGCCGCCGCATGGGAGCTGGAACTGGTCGAGACCCCGGACAGCCTGACCCTGCTGGTCTGGGGCTGCGCCATGACCCTGTCCAGCGACGGCCATGGCGCGCGGCTGGAGTTGCACGCACCGGAAAAGCGGCTGATCGGCACCTTGCAGGACACGGCGGCCACGCTGCTGGACGAATTGGGCATCACGGTGGAATGGGACCGGGTCGATGCCGGCGCGCTGGCGCCGGGCCTGGTGCTGATGCGGGTGGTGTCCGTCGCCTCGCGCACGCCGGGCTTCATCCGGGTGCGGCTGGCGGGCGAGGAAGCCGGGCGATTCGGCACCGGCGCGTTGCATTTCCGCCTGCTGCTGCCGCCCGAGGGGCGCGCGCCGCAATGGCCGCGCGTGGCACCGAACGGCCGCACCGTCTGGCCCGAGGGCGCCGACGCGCCGCATCGCGCCGTCTACACCACCGCCGCACAGCAGGGCGACTGGCTGGAGTTCGACATCTTCCGCCACGCCGGCAGCCCGACCTGCGACTGGGCCGACCGCGCCCGCCCGGGCGATCAGATCGGAATCATCGGCCCCGGCGGCGGCGGCATCCCGAACGCGGCGCGGCTCTGGCTTTTCGGCGACGAGACCGCGCTGCCGGCCATCGCGCGCATCCTGGCCGAGGCGCCGGGCCGGGTCAGCGCCAGCCTGTTCTGCCGTCCCGAGGACATGGGCGCCCTGGCCCAGGACCCGCGCGTCACCCGCTGCGACGACCTGCTGGCGGCGCTCGACGCGGCCGATCTGGACGGCGCGCCGGACCGCCATATCTGGTTCGCGGGCCCGGCCGAGGCCGCCCGCGCCGCCCGCCAGCGCCTGCTCGCGCGCGGCTGCGACAAGCGCGAATTCATGGCCGCCGCCTACTGGGGCTGACCGGCGCCGGCGCTCTTTTCCAGGCGCCGGACCGCGGGATGATTCGGATCACGCCGCCCGCGATGCTTCGTCGCGGATCGCGAAAACCCTTGGCAGAACGGCATGATTCATGGAAGCGTCCCGACTCGTGGATAGCAGGAGGGGAGGAGATCCGATGATCCAGAAGATATTATGTCCGACCGATGGCACCGAACATTCCGATTTGGCCGTCATCTATGCCGCGCAGCTGGCGGCCCGATTCGGCGTGCCGTTGACCATCTGCGTGGTCAACATCGCGCATGGCGGGGCGCGCGGCCCGGTCATCCATCACTGGACCGACAAGGAGATGGAGGAAAAGCTGGACCGCGCCACCGCGCTGGCCCAGGAGAACGGCGTGGCCGATCCGAAGCGCGTCGACATCGTCAGCCGCGAGGCCGCGGCCGGCATCGTTTCCTATGCCGAGGGCAATGGCTACGACCAGATCGTCGTCGGCACCGGCGACAAGCGCGGCCTGTCGCGGCTGATGCTGGGCTCGGTCGCGGCCGATGTCATGGCCCGCGCCCATTGCACCGTAACCGTGGCACGCTAGGCCGCGCCCGGGCCGGCGTCCCGGCCTGACGACAACCCCATGAGATGACAATGAAACACGCGCCCCGCGCCCGGTTCCGGCTGCGGGGCGCCTTGCTGTCCGGCAGGTGCCGCGAGCCCGATTCTGCAATCGATCAGCATTCCGCGGCAGAAGAAACTTGACAGATTGCCGCAGCCCACGTTTCTTGGAGAGAAAAAAGTTTTCGACCGCAGAAACACTGGTGTTGTGGCCCGGCGCCGAAAGACCAACCAAAAAGCGGGCCTCTAGGGAGGAGAGAACGTGTCAGATCTGACAAGACGGATCGAGTCCATGCACCGGCGCGACATCGCCGTGGCCGTGGCATTCATCCTGGGACTTTGGTTCGCCATCATCTTCGTGGCGCTGGAAACCTGGGCCTTGGCGCCCACGGGCGCGGCGCGGACCATCCTGCTGATCGCGGGGGCGGTGGTGCTGCTGTTCAACTCGGCCGCCATCATGGCGATGCTGCGCCATTACCGCGAGGACCGCGACTTCATGTACGGGCTCGATATCCAGTTCCTGGACGAGGCCCGCGAGGCCAAGAGGGCGCTGCGCCATGGCTAGATATGTCGCCCCGGTCCAGGGCAAGGTGGGCCAGATCATCGACGTGATCGTGCTGCTGATCATGGCCATCGGCGCCCTTTACATTCCGCTGTGGCTCGGCCTGGCCGGCTCTGCGAAAAACCCCCAGCCCATCGAAAACCCGACCTGGGAAACACTGGGCCAGAACCCGGCCATGGTCGAGCAGTGGCAGAAGCTCGGCTATGCCGACCCGGCCTCGGCGGCCGAACTGATCACCGCCCGCTTCGACTACAGCTTCTCGATCGGCGCGCTGGTCGTGATGATCGTGGTCATCGTCGGGTATTACGCGATCCTGCTGCGCTTTTCCGAAAAGGAATACCGCGACGTGATCGCCGAGAAGTTCGGCGAGTGAGGGCGAACATGGATCTGTGGAACTATCTGGAATACGCGGCCTGGGCTGCCTCGGCCCTGTTCGGGCTGTTCATCGTGCTCAACTGGATCAAGACCGACAGCACCTACAGCGAAGAGTTCCTGACCTCTTCGCGCGAAGGCGAGCTGGAGGCCCTGACCGAAGAACAACATCACCGGGGGTAACATGGCGCAGGCACAACAAACCGAACACGTCGGCCTTGCCCGGGTGCTGGGCCCCGCCCACGTCTGGGCGCTGGGGGTGGGCATCGTTCTGGTCGGCGAATACATGGGCTGGAACTTCTCGGTCGGCAAGGGCGGCGCCTATGCCGCGCTGATGGCCTGCTGGTTCGCGGGCATCCTTTACACCTGCGTGGCCATGATCGACAGCGAGGTGACATCGACCGTCGCCGCGGCCGGCGGGCAATACACCCAGGCCAAGCATATCGTCGGGCCGCTGATGGCCTTCAACGTCGGGCTGTATCTGGTCTTTGCCTATACGATGCTCGAGGCGGCCAATGCCATCACCTTCGGCTTCCTGGTCGATACGGTGGCGACGATGAGCGGGCATTCCGGCCTGGACCAGCGGCCGTTCATCATCCTGGCGATCATGTTCCTGGCCTGGCTGAACTATCGCGGGGTGCTGGCGACGCTGACCTTCAACCTGGTCATCACCGCCATCGCCTTCACCGCGGTGATCGTGCTGTTCCTGGCCACCTCGGGCGTGATCGGCACCAGCCCGCTGCGCCATGCCGAGCTGATGAGCGGCGCGGCGGCCATGCCCTATGGCTGGCTGGGTGTGCTGGCGGCGATGCATTTCGGCCTGTGGTATTACCTCGGGATCGAGGGCACCACCCAGGCCGCCGAAGAGGTGCGCAGCCCGGCCCGGTCGCTGCCCTTCGGCACGCTGGCCGGGGTGATGACGCTGGCCATCGCCGCAACGCTGACCTGGTACGTATGCTCGGGGCTGATGCCTTGGGAATACCTGGGCCAGGCCGGAGTGCCGCTCTTCGATGCGGCGCGGCTCTCGGGCTCGACCTTCCTGATGGTGTTCCTGGGCATCGGCACGATGTTCGCCACCCTGGCCTCGGCCAACGGCTGCATCAACGACGCCAGCCGCGCCTGGTTCGCCATGGCCCGCGACCGCTATCTGCCGGGCTGGTTCGGCGCGGTGCATCCGAAATACCGCACGCCCTATCGCTCGATCATCTTCCTGGTGCCGATCGCGCTGATCTTCGCCCTGGGCGCGCCGATCGACCAGGTCATCACCTTCTCGATCCTGTCGGGCCTGCTGGAATACACCTTCATGCCGCTGAACATCATCCTGTTCCGGCGCAAATGGCCGCTCGAGACCATCAAGCGCGGCTATGAGCACCCGTTCCACCCGCTGCCGGCCTTTGCGCTGCTGGCGCTGTGCGGCATGGCCTTCTTCGCGGTGTTCCTGGGCTATGGCACCCAGCTTGTCGCGATGATCGCCTTCTACATCGTCGTGTCGCTGTGGTTCCACTTCTGGCGCTATCGCTTCGTGAACCGGGGCGCGCAGTTCACCATGCCCTGGCCCAAGCCGAAGGGCTATTGACGATGCCGGCAGCAGCCTGGACTGCCGCGATCCTTGGCCTGGGGCTGGCCTGGCTGGCCCTGCGGCTTTACACCGACGCGGGCCGGCGCCAGGCCGCCCGCGCCGGCTATTTCGACCTGGTGCTGCCGCAGATGCGGGCGGCGCGGCGGGCCTTGGCGCCCACCGGCTTCGCCCGGGTCTCGGGCCGCATCGCCGGGACCGAGACCGACCTGCAGGCGGTGCCCGACACGCTGACCTTCCGCAAGCTGCCGGCGCTGTGGCTTCTGGTCACGCAGCCCGGGCCCCTGCCGGTCGGGCAGCGCATCCACATGATGGCCCGGCCGCGCGGGATCGAGCCGTTTTCCGCCTTCGACCAGCTGCCGCACCAGACGCTGCTGCCCGAGGGCTTTCCCCATGACGCGACGCTGCGCAGCGAGACCGCGCTGAGCCCGGCCGAGGCGGCGCTGCTGTCGCGCCACCGCGCGATCTTCGACGATCCGCGCGTGAAGGAACTGGTGATCTCGCCCGCCGGGCTGCGCATCACCTGGCTGGCCGACGAAGCCGAGCGCGGCCGCTACCTGATCTTCCGCGAGGCCGAGATGGGCCGCGCGCCGCTGGCGCCGCACAGCCTGGCGCCGCTCTTGCAGGCGCTGGCCCGGCTGCGCCGCGACATCCTGGCCGGCGCGGCCCCTTCCGAACAAGCGAGATGCGCATGACCCCTCCGCCCAATCCCTATCTGGTGCTGGCCTCGGCCATCGTGCTGCCCGGCTCGGGCCAGGTCTGGAACCGCGAGCCGTTGCGCGGGCTGATCTTCCTGTTCTTCATGCTGCTGCTCGGCGGCTTCACGCTGAAGACGGCGGCGCCGGACGTGTCCTTCGTCGGCCAGTTCGCCGGCGGCTTCTTCGTGCAGGCCATGGCGATCTTCGACGCCTACAAGCGGGCGCGCATCCGTCATGCGGTCTGGCAGCACGGAGTGGCCGGCCGGGCCTAGGAAAACACCGCCCGCACCGGACTCTGCGACAGCGCAATCAGCCTTTCGCGCAGCCGCTGCGCCAGGGGCGACAGCGGCCGGCGCTTCAGGTCCAGGAGGTAATAGGCCGAGACGCGGATCTCGTGCGGGATCTGCAGCATGGCAAAGCCGGCCGAGACCGGCGGCCGGATCAACAGCTCGGCCACCTCCTCGGACATCGGCGCCACGGCGTCGCATTGCGCGAGGTAAGCGATGGTCAGCAGAAGCGACGGGCTGTTGACGATGTTCCTCGGCTCGGCCAGCCCGACATCGGCAAAGGCCGCCAGCGCCGCCTCGCGGATCGGGGCGCCGCGGCTTTGCATGATCCATTCCTGCCCGGCAAGCTCGGTCAGGGTGACGGCGGGCGCGCGGCTCAGCGGATGGCCGGCGCGGGTCAGGAAGGTCACCTTTTCATCCCGCATCGGCAGGATGTTGAAATCCTGGCTGTCGAATTCCGGCAGGATGCGGGCCAGGACGAAATCCATCTCGCCCGCCGCGAGATGGCCCAGAAGCTCGCGCGAGGGCATCACGTCCACGGTGATGTCGGCATCGGGCGCGCTCTGCTTGATCTCGCGAATGGCCGAGACCAGGTAGCCGACCGCCGGCCCGGTCACCGCGCCGACGCGCAGCGTGCCGCCGAACCCCTCGCGCAGCGCCCGCACGTCCGCGGCCATGCTGACCATCTCGCGCAGGATGACGCGGGCGCGGCGCAGCACGGCGCGGCCGATCTCGGTCGGCTCCATGCCCTTGGGCTGGCGCAGGAACAGCTGGGCGCCGACCTGGTTCTCGATCTCGGCCAACATGCGCGAGGCGGCGGGCTGGGTCATGCCGACCGTTTCGGCGGCCAGCTGCAACTGGCCATGCTCGGCGATCTGCTGGATCAGGCGCAATTGGGCCGGCTTCAGCATCAGCCGGGCGGGGGGCAGGGACATGGCAAAATCGCTATTCATGCGAGGGTCCGCATGACCCTAGCATTATGGCCAGGCCTGCGCCAAGCCTCAGACGGGTGCCGCCTCGAAGGCGCGGGCGATCTCGGCCTCGGGGCAGCCATTGGCAAGCAGCGCCGCCAGCAGGATGCGCGCCTGTCCGGGCCGCAGGATGCGGGCATGGATCGCCCCGGCCCGGCGCATGTCGTGACCGCCGCCGCCGCCGCCATAGATCGGCGCCAGAAGCCCCCGCGGCACCCGGCTGGACACCACCACCGGCACGCCCTGCGCCCGGGCCCGGACGATGGCCGCGACCAGTTCCGGCGTCGCATTGCCCGAGCCCATGGCCGAGATCACGATGCCCCGCGCCCCCGCCGCAAGGCTCGCGTCCAGATGCAGCCCGTCGCTGCCGGGATGGGTGGCGACGATGTCGACGCGCAGGCCCGCGACCGGCGCCGGCAGGGCGCGGTCCAGCGACGGTTCCTCTTCGGCGGCGCGCTCGAAGGCTTCGGGGGAATCCGACACTTCCTTGTAAAGCCCCCAGGCCGGCAGCACCCGGCCGCCGAAGACCAGCGACACCCCCCTGCCCGGCGCCATGGCCGCGCCGAGCGCATCGGCCAGGTTGCGCGGCCCGTCCGACTGCGGATGATCGGCGGCGAATTGCGCGCCAGTGAACACCACCCGCTTGCCGGGCTGGTGCTGAAGCTGGACCAGCAGCGCGGTTTCCTCCATCGCGTCGGTGCCGTGCAGTACGACCACGCCGTCGATGGCCGGGTCGGCCAGCTGCGCGCCCACCGCGTCGCTGATCGCCTGCATGTCGGCCAGGGTCAGGCTGGCGGAATCCTTGGCCAGCACCTCGCGCGGGCGCAGCTCGACCTGCATCGGCGGCACCAGCGCCAGCAACTCGCGGCCGCTGAGGCTGGGCCGGGCGGCGCCATCGGCACCGCGGCGGCTGGCAATGGTGCCGCCGGTCGCCAGCACCGCCAGCACCGGCGGGCTGCCGGTCATGGTCGCCGTGCCTTCGGCATGGGTGCGCATCGTCCTTCCCCCTCGCTGGTCGCGGGCTGCCGAGGAGCGGACGCGCCGCCCGCGAACCTGTCTGACAGATTTACCGGATTAGCGCCAAGCCCTGCCCCGGGTCAAGCACCCTGGTTTGGAAATATGCCGAAATCCGCCATCGCGCGCAGGAAAGTTGCCGCGGGGCGGCGCTTCCCGCAAGGATCGGCCTCAGGCGCCGCGCGGCGCTTGGCCGATGATCCAGGTCATCGCCTGCTCGACCTCGTCGAGATGGTCGCGCATCGCCGCCCGCGCCTCGTCCTCGGACCCGGCCGAGATCGCCTGCGCGATGCGGCGATGTTCGTCATTCGAGGTCAGCCGGCGGTCGGCCATCAGGTTCACCAGCTCGGACTGCCGCATCAGCGCGTCGCGGGAATCGGTGACGATGCGGGCAAAGACCGCGTTCTGCGCCGCCTCGGCGATCAGGAAATGGAAATCGCTGTCCAGCCGCACCCATTTCAGCGCGTCCTCCTGGCGTTCCATGCTGTCGCATAGCTGCATCAGCCGCGCCATCTGCTCGGGCGTGCGGCGCAGCGCGGCCCAGCCGGCGGCCGGGATCTCGATGAAGGGCCGGGCCTCGATCAGTTCGCGCGCCGAGTAATGGCCATAGGCCAGCTCCGGCGCCTGGCGATCCGAGATCACGAAGCTGCCGCTGCCGCTGCGGCTGCGGGTCAGGCCCAGCGTCTGCAAGGACCGCATGGCCTCGCGGATGATCGGGCGGCTGACGCCATAACGCTCGGCCAGCTTGGCCTCGGAAGGCAAGCGGGTGCCGACCGGCAGCTGGCCGGCAAGGATGGCGCCTCTCAGATCCTCGAACACCGTCTCGGCGGCGTTTTTCCGACTGACCGGGCTTTTGTGTGTCAACCAATCAGCCACTTTGTTCATGGCGCCAATGTTGCACGTCCGGCGAAGCTGTCAAGCCATGGCTTTGACGGCGCTACCAATAAAACACTGCGGCCCCGACCAGTCCGAGCATCCCGGCGACCTGGGCCATGAAAATCAGGTGATAGAGTCTCATCCGCGACCTCCGCGACAGAAGATGGCGACAGATGGCCATGGTGCGGCGAGCGGTCGGCCTTGGGAAAGCCGCATTCGCGCCGATGAACATTTATCAACCGCGCGGACGGGGTTGCGGGCGGGGCGCGATCATGGCATCAGACCCGCGGCGGCGGCGAATGACCCATTGGCGCGATTCTGCGTCCGCTTTCCCCTATCCTGAGACATTACAGGTTTCCCGATGCGTGATCCCCTGTTCCGCATGGCCCTGCTGCTTGGCCTGCTTTCCGCCGTCGGTCCCTTCGCGATCGATATGTATCTGCCCGCGCTGCCCGAGGTGGCGAGCGACCTCGGCACCAGCGAGGCCGGCGCCGCGCTGACGCTGACCGCCTATTTCATCGTCTTCGGCATCGCGCAGATGATCTATGGCCCGCTGTCAGATGCCCTGGGCCGCAAGCCGCCGCTGGTGATCGGCGTCGCGATCTTCCTGGCCGCGACCATCGCCGCCAGCCTTGCGCCCGACATCGGCTGGCTGATCGCGGCCCGCGCCGTGCAGGGCCTGGGCGCGGCGACGCTGATGGCGGTGCCGCGCGCGGTGATCCGCGACATGGCGACCGGACCCGCCGCGGCGCGGATGATGGCGGCGATCATGATCGTGATCTCGGTCTCGCCGATGCTGGCGCCGCTGACCGGCTCGGCGGTGATGGCCTGGGGCGGCTGGCGCGAGATCTTCGCAGTCCTTGCCGTCGCGGCCGCCGTCAGCCTGGGGCTGATCGTCTTCGCCCTGCCCGAGACGCTGGCGGTCGCGCAGCGCCGCCCGGTGCGGCTGGCCGAGATGCTGGCCGGCGCGCGCCGGCTGCTGGGCGACCGCCGTTTCCTGGGGCTGACGATGATCGGCGGCTTCGGCATGGCCAGCTTCTTCGTGTTCCTGGCCTCGGCGAGCTTCGTCTATACCCGGCAATACGGGCTTAGCCCGACCGGCTTTTCCTTGGCCTTCGCGGTCAATGCCATCGGCTTCTTCTCGGCCTCGCAATTCGCCGGGCGGCTGGCCGAGCGTTTCGGGATGGAGCGGGTGATCTCGCTGGCGATCACCGGATTCGCGCTGGCGACGCTGCTGCTTGCGGCCGTGGTGCTGGCCGGGATCGACGCGCTGCCGGTGGTGGTCGCGGGGCTGTTTGCCGGCAATGCCTGCCTGGGGCTGGTGATGCCCACGGCCATGGTGATGTCGCTGGACCCGCATCCCGAGATCGCGGGGCTGGCCTCGTCGCTGGGCGGCACGGTGCAGATGCTGACCGGCGGGCTGATGATCGCCGTCACCGGGCCGTTTCTGGACAATACCGCCGCGACCATGGTGCCGGCCATCGCGCTTTGCGCGGTGCTGGCCTGGATGGCGGCGGCGGCATCGCTGCCGCGGCTGCGCCTGCGCTAGCTGCGCGGCCGGGTTCTGGGTATTTGGAAAACAGAGAAAGCCGGGGCGCCGTTCCGTTGCGGCGCCCCGGTTCGTTCAGGCGTTCTGCAGCTCGCCCGCCTCGGGGTTCTGCAGCACGCTGCGGTCGGTCTGGCCGAGGATCTGCGAGGTCACCGTGCCTGCCGTCATCGAGCCCGAGACGTTGAGCGCGGTGCGGCCCATGTCGATCAGCGGCTCGACCGAGATCAGCAGCGCGACCAGCGTGACCGGCAGGCCCATGGCCGGCAGCACGATCAGCGCCGCCAGGGTGGCGCCGCCGCCGACCCCCGCGACCCCGGCCGAGCTGAGCGTCACGATGGCGATGAGCGTGGCGATCCAGGCCGGGTCCAGCGGGTTGATGCCGACCGTCGGCGCCACCATCACCGCCAGCATCGCCGGATAGAGCCCGGCGCAGCCGTTCTGCCCGATGGTCGCCCCGAACGAGGCCGAGAAGCTGGCGATGGTCTGCGGGATGCCCAGGCGGCGGGTCTGGATCTCGACATTCAGCGGAATGGTCGCGGCGCTCGAACGGCTGGAGAAGGCGAAGCTCAGCGCCGGGACGATCTTGCGGAAGAAGGTCAGCGGGTTCACGCCGGTCAGGGTCAGCAGCACGCCATGCACCACGAACATGATCGCAAGGCCGATATAGGAGGCGATGACGAACTTGCCGAGGTTCAGGATGTCGGCCGCGTTCGAGGTCGCCGCCATCTTGGTCATCAGCGCCATGACGCCATAGGGCGTCAGCCCCATGATCAGCCGCACGAGCTGGCCGATCCAAGCTTGCAGCATGTCGATCAGCGCCAGCAGGCTGTGGCCCTTTTCCGCGTCGCGCCGGACCAGCCGGATCGCCGCCACGCCCAGGAAGGCCGCGAAGATCACCACCGAAATGATCGAGGTCGGGTTGGCCCCGGTCAGGTCGGCGAAGGGGTTTTTCGGAATGAAGGACAGGATCAGCTGCGGCACGGTCAGGTCGGCGACCTTGGGGGCATAGGTCGATTCCAGCGCGGTCAGCCGGGCGGTTTCCGCCGCGCCCTGCGCCAGCCCCTCGGCCGTCAGCCCGAAGGTCAGCGACATGACCACGCCCACGAAGGCCGCGATCGCCGTGGTGCCCAGGAGCGTGCCCAGCGTCAGCGCCGAGATCTTGCCCAAGGCCGAGGCGTCGTGCAGCCGCGCCACCGCGCTGAGGATGGCGGCAAAGACCAGCGGCATGACCACCATCTGCAAGAGCTGCACATAGCCGTTGCCGACGATGTTGATCCAGTTGATCGTGGTCTGCAACGCCTCGGACCCGGTGCCATAGGCCAGTTGCAGGCCGATGCCGAACAGGGTGCCCAGCACCAGGCCGATGAAGACCCGCACCGACAGCGACAGATGCCCGCCCTGCAGGCGGGCCAGCGCCATGATCAGCGCGGCGAAGATTGCGAGGTTGATGAGAACGGATGCCATTTGCGCGCCTCTGGCAATTTGAGATTGTCCCGTTAAGCCACAATGCACGCCCGTCGTATAGAGGTGCCGGCGCAGGGCCGCCATGGCGCGGCTGCAGGGGCCGGAGGCCATTATATAGCAAAAATTGCGTCAGCTTTCGGAGATTGTTGATTATCGCAGCGACCCCGCCGGGATAATCTGCCGTCGTGCCGGGCATGGGACCGGGCGCGAGACAGGCGGCCCCGGGCCAGGAAGGCAAGCGATGGAGCAGACCAGATCCGGCGACCGACCCCTGCTTCTGGGGCTGGTGGCGCTGGTCGGGCTGGCGCTGCGGCCCTTTCTGACCGGGCTCGGCCCCGTGTCGCCGCAGGTCGCGGCGACGACCGGTCTTGGCATGCAGGGCTTGGCGCTGCTGACGTTGCTGCCGGTGCTGCTGATGGGCGCCGGCGCCTTCTTCGGCCCGGCCTTGCAGGCCCGGCTGGGCGCGCGCCGCGCCACGGCGGCGGCGCTTCTGGTGCTGGCGATGGGCTCGGGCCTGCGGCTGGTGGCGGGCTCGGGGGCGCAGATGCTGGGCTCGGCGCTGCTCCTGGGCCTGGGCGCGGCGGTTGTGCAGGCGGTGTTCCCGACCATCATCAAGCGCGAGTTTCCGCGCCGCATCAGCCTTGCCATGGGAGTTTACGCCTCGACGATGATGGGCGGCGGCGCCTTTGGCGCGCAGGTCGCGCCGCTGATCGCCGAGGCGAGCGGCAGCTGGCGGCTGGCGCTTGGCTGGCTGGCGCTGCCGGCGGCGCTGACCGCCTGGCTTGTGGCGCGGGTGCTGCCGCGCGATACCCGTCCCGCGCGTGCCGCGAAGGCGGCGGGGCTGCTCGGCTGGCTGCGCCTGCCCCGGGTCTGGCTGCTGATGGCCTGTTTCGGCCTGATCAACGGCGGATATTCGTCCTCGGTCGCCTGGCTCTCGCCGGCGTTCCGCGAGCTTGGCTGGTCGGCGGGCGCCAGCGGCGGGCTGCTGGCCGTGCTGGCGGTGGGCCAGGCGGTCGCCGCGCTGCTGATGCCGGTGCTGGCCGGGCGCCGCCCCGACCGCAGGCCCTGGCTTTGGGTCTGCCTCGCCCTGCAGGCGCTGGGGTTCGGGCTGCTGGCGGTGCAGCCGCTGGCCGCGCCCTGGGCGACCGCCTTCCTGCTGGGCGCGGGCCTGGGCGGCTGCTTTTCGCTGATGATGCTGGTGGCGCTGGACCACCTGCCCGACCCGGCCGGCGCCGGCGCGCTGGCCGCGCTGATGCAGGGCGGCGGCTTCCTGCTGGCGGCGGTGCCGCCCTGGCTCCTGGCCCTGCTGCACGAGTCGCGCGGCGGCTTCGCCGCCGGCTGGCAGCTGCACTTGGCCGCGGTGCTGCTGGTCGGTCTGCTGGTCCTGCGGCTCGACCCGCGGGGCTATGGCGCCGCCACGGCCGCGGGCGCGCCCCGGCCCGCCCCCGCCGAATGACCGAGATTTTCACGAGGAGGAGAAACCCATGCTGACCATCACCCGGCTCGACCAGCAGGACGCCCGGCGCCTGATCGAGGGCGCCGAGGCGCATTCGCGCCTGATCGGCGTGCCGATGTGCATCGCCGTGACCGACGAAAGCGGGCATCTGCTGGCGTTTTCGCGCATGGACGGCGGCAAGATCACCTCGGCCACCATCGCCATCGACAAGGCCTTCACCGCCGCCGCGGCCCGCAAGCCGACGCATGAATACGGCACCGCCAGCCAGCCGGGCGCCCCGGCCTGGGGGATCTCCTCGGCGCTGGGCGGCCGGCTGATGGTGGTCGCGGGCGGTCTGCCGGTGGAACATGACGGCCAAGTCATCGGCGGCATCGGCGTATCCTCGGGCAGCCCGTCCCAGGACCAATCGGTGGCCCAGGCCGGCATCGACCACTGGCGCAGCACCCAGGGGTGACGGCGAGGCGGGCGGGCCGGCGCCCGCTTGCACGCCGGCCGGAAAGCCGCTACCAGCGCGCCCTTTGCAGATCCCGGGGGACGCCATGGCAGAGACGCTGGCCATCGATTTCGGCACATCGAACTCGGCCGCCGCCGTGCTGCGGGGCGGCCGGCCGCTGCGGCTGGCCATCGAGCCGGGGGCCGAGACCCTGCCCACCGCCGTCTTCTTCCCGGCGCGCGGCGGCGCCATGCGCATCGGCGAGGCCGCGTCCGAGGCGCTGATCGCCGGCGCCGAGGGCCGCTATATGCGGGCGCTGAAAAGCGTGCTCGGCACCGAGCTTTTCCATGAATCGCGGCTGGTCGCCGGCCGGCGCCGCACGCTGGCCGAGATCGTCGCGGCCTTCCTGGCCGCGCTGCGCGAACGGTCCGAGGCGGCGACGGGATTGCGCTTTGCCCGCGCGCTGTCGGGCCGGCCGGTGCATTTCCACGCCGACCCCGCCAGCGACGCCCGGGCCGAGGCCGACCTGCGCGGCTGCTATCTGGCCGCCGGCTTCGCGCAGGTCGATTTCCTGCCCGAACCCGAGGCGGCGGCGCTGGCCAGCCATGGTCTGGGGCGCGAGGGCGAGCTGGGGCTGATCGTCGACATCGGCGGCGGCACCTCGGATTTCTCGGTGTTCCGCAGCCAGGGCGGCAAGGCGCAGATCCTGGCCAATCACGGCATCCGGCTGGGCGGCACGGATTTCGACCAGCAGGTCTCGCTGAGCCATGCCATGCCGGCGCTGGGACAGGGCGGCAGCCTGCGGCGCGAGATGGGCCCGGGCCTGTTGCCGGTGCCGAACGCGGTCTATGTGGATCTGGCGACCTGGGCCCGCATCCCCTTCCTCTATACGCCCGAGACCCGGCGCATGGCGACCGGGATGGTGCGCATGGCGGTGGACCGGCCGGCGCTGGATCGCCTGGTCGCGGTGCTGGACGAGGAACTGGGCCATGAGCTGGCCTTCGCGGTCGAGCGCGGCAAGATCGCGGCCAATACCGGCACCGAAGCCCGCATCGCCATGGGCTTCATCGAACCCGGGCTGGCGCGGGCCATCACGCCCGAGACGCTGGAGGCGGCACTGTCGGCCAACCGCCATGCGCTGGCCGAGGCGGCGGCCGAGACGCTGCGCCTGGCCGGCGTCACGCCCGGCCGGATCGGCAGCGTGGTGCTGGTCGGCGGCTCGAGCCTGATGGGCCTGGTCGCGGACGAGGCCCGGCGGCTCTGCCCGGGCGCAAGCCAGCTGCGCGCCCAGGCCTTTACCGCCGTCGTCGACGGGCTGGCGCTGGCGACGGCGCGTTAGCGCTTCGGCTTGCCCTTGGGCCCGGGCTTGGCGCCGGATTTCGGCGCCGCCTTGAAGCCGGGCTTGGCGCCGTCGCGGAACGGCTTGCCCTCGGCCTTGTGCGACTTGAAGCCGACCGCGCGCCGCGGCCGGGCCTCGGCGCCGTCGCGCTCTTCGCGCGGGGCCCCGCCATGCGAGCGGTATCCGGCCGCGCGCGGCGCCGCGGGCACGCCTTTCTGCGTCTGCTTCTTCTCGGCGCTCCAGCGCGCCTTGCGAACCGGCGCCTCGGCAGGCTCGGCCTCGGCCGCGGGCCACGGCGTCACATCGGCCGGGTCCAGCAGCGCCGGGCGCTTTTTCGGCGCGGGCCGTTCCACCGGCTGCGGCCGGGGCGTCTCGGCATAAGCGGCCCGCTCGCCGCCTTGCCCGCGATGCGGCTTCTTCTCGCGCGGCGCCTGCTCTTCTCTGTTTTCCAAATACCCCTGCCGAGGCTTCCGCTCGCGCGGCGCCGCCGGCTCGAACACCGGCTCGCCCTCGATGCGGCGCATGGTCAGGCCCGGCTCCAGCTCGGCCCGCTCGCCGAACTGGCCTGCGACCGCCGCGGCGATCTGCACGAAGGTCTGGTCGGTCTTGACCCGGATGGCGCCGATCTCGTCGCGGGTGATGCCGCCGGTCTCGCAGATCTTGGGCAAGAGCCAGCGCGCCTCGGCCCGGCCGGAATGGCCGACCGACAGGATGAACCAGACCGAGGGGCCGAATTCGCCGCGCTCGCGCGGGGCGGTGGGCGCGGGACCGGTGCTGTCCGACAGTTCCTCGGGCGTCGGGCGGCCTTCGCGCCACAGCCGCAGGAAGGCGGCCGCGACCTGTTCGGGGCCGAACCGCTCCAGCAGCGCGCCGGCCAGGGCCGCATCCTCGCCCGGGGCCTCGTTCAGGCCGGGATGCTCCAGCATGCGCTGGTCGTCCTGGGCCTGCACCTCGTCGGCCGAGGGCGCCTTGCCCCATTCCGCCACCAGCTTGGCGCGCTGCAAGAGCCGCTGCGCCCGCTTGTATTCCGAGGACGGCACGATCAACACCGAAGTGCCCTTGGCCCCGGCCCGGCCGGTGCGGCCCGAGCGGTGCAGCAGCGTGTCGGGATTGGTCGGCAGGTCGGCATGGATCACCAGCTCCAGCCCCGGCAGGTCGATGCCGCGCGCCGCCACGTCGGTGGCGATGCAGACCCGGGCGCGGCCGTCGCGCAGCGCCTGAAGCGCATGGCTGCGCTCCTGCTGGCTCAGCTCGCCCGACAGCGCCACGACCTTGAAGCCGCGATTGCCCATGCGCGCCAGCAGGTGGTTCACGTTCGCGCGGGTCTTGCAGAAGATGATCGCGCGGCTGGCCTCATAATAACGCAGCGTGTTGAAGATCGCGTGCTCGCGGTCGCGGGTCTGGACCGAAAAGGCGCGGTATTCGATGTCGCCATGCTGGCGCGCCTCGCCCTGGGTCTGGATGCGCAGCGCATCGCGCTGGAAATCGCGGGCCAGCGCCTCGATGGCCGGCGGCACGGTGGCCGAGAACATCAGTGTGCGGCGATCCGCCGGCGCCGCGCCCAGGATGAACTCGAGATCCTCGCGGAAGCCCAGGTCCAGCATCTCGTCGGCCTCGTCCAGCACGGCGGCGCGCAGGCCCGACAGGTCCAGCGAGCCGCGCTCGATATGGTCGCGCAAGCGGCCGGGGGTGCCGACGACGATCTGCGCGCCGCGCTCCAGCGCCCGGCGCTCGTTGCGATAATCCATGCCGCCGACGCAGGTCGCGATCGAAGCGCCGGCGTAAAGCCAGGCCAGTTCGCGCGCGACCTGAAGCGCCAGCTCGCGCGTCGGCGCGATGGCCAGCGCCAGCGGCCGATCCGCCGCGGGCAGGGCATCGCCGTCCAGGATGTCGCCGGCCATGGTCAGGCCGAAAGCCACGGTCTTGCCCGAACCGGTCTGGGCCGAAACCAAGAGGTCGCGTCCCCGCGCCTCGGGCGCCAGCACCGCCTGTTGCACCGAGGTCAGGCTGGCATAGCCCTTGGCCGCCAGCGCCGCGGCCAGAGGCGCGGCAATATCATAGTCGTTCATGTTCTTCGCCAGAAAGGGGATGCGGTCGCATCCGGGTGACGGCACCATTCCCCTTTGCGGCCGGGCCCTCCACAGCCCGCCGGCCCGGAACGCGGAGCCAAGCCGCCCGCCTAACGCTTTCGGGCCCGCAAGTCAAAGCGTATTCGGCCCGCCCGACCCGGCGTCACGGCCGCGGTCCCGGGCCAGGCTGCGGCGGATCTCGTCCAGGAAGATGCGCAGCGCCGGCACCGGGTCGTCGTGGTGATAGACGATATAGACCTCCGAGATCGGCGGATCGGGCCGGATCGGCAGAAAGCTCAGCGGACCCGCGGTCAGCCGGGCGATGCCGGCCGGCACGATGCTGACGCCGAAGCCCGCGACGATCAGGCTGGGGATCGACTGCGCATCGACCACCTGCTGCGACACCCGCGGCCGATAGCCCGCCGCGACGATGCAGGCCATCACATAGGCGGCGAAATCCGAGCTGTCGGGGCGCAGCACCACATGCTGGTCCTCGCGCAGGTCCTGGATCGAGACGCAGGTGCGCCCGGCAAGCCGGTGGTCGCTGCGCACCAGGGCCACCATCTCCTCGCGCCAGCCGTATTCATGCGCCAGCTCCGGGTCGCGCGGCACCGAGCGGTTGAAGCTGACATCGGTGCGGCGGCTGAGGATCTCGCTGATCTGCACGGTTGGCGACTGCTCGTGCACCCGCAGCGTGATTCGCGGGTGCGCCTTGGCAAAACGGGCCAGAAGCTCGGCCAGCCCGCCGCGCAGGATCGATCCGGTTGCCCCGATTTCCAGCATCCCGTCCTGGCCCTGCTGAATTTCGCGGATCTCTTGCAGGCTGCGCTCGTATTGGTCCAGGATGGTGCGCGCCCGTTGCAGGAACACCTCTCCGGCCCGGGTCAGGGCGACGCGGCGGCTGGTGCGGTTGATCAGCTCGGCGCCGACTTCGCGCTCAAGTGTCTGAATCTGCGTGCTGAGCGGCGGCTGCGACATATGCAGGCGCTTGGCTGCGCGGGTATAGTTCAGCTCTTCGGCCATGACCACGAAACAGCGCAATTGGCGTATTCTCATATCGTCACCCTATAGATTCCCCATAAATCAATATTAGACACACAGGTGACATTTCACCAAGAATTCCAGTATCGGGCGGCCCAAGAAGCGCCGCCGGTCGCAGGGAGGAACGACATATGCCGAATTGGTCCCGGTCCTTGTTTGGACAGGTCTGCGTGGCGCTGGTGCTGGGGATTGCCGCCGGCTTCTTCGCGCCCGAATTCGCCGCCAAGATGAAGCCGCTGGGAGACGGCTTCATCAAGCTCATCAAGATGCTGATCCCGGTCATCGTCTTCTGCGTCGTGGTGCATGGCATCGCCGGCGCGGGCGACCTGAAGAAGGTCGGCAAGGTCGGCGTGCGCGCCATCATCTATTTCGAGGTCATCACCACCGTCGCCCTGGCCCTGGGCCTGGCCATCGCCTATCTGTTCGGGCCGGGCCACGGCATGAACATCGACGTCAGCACGCTGGATGCCTCGGCGCTGTCGGCCTATGTCGACCGGGCGCATGAGGTCAGCGACGGCGGCACCATCGCCTTCCTGATGAAGCTGATCCCGACCACCATGGTCAGCGGCTTCGCCGAGGGTGACGTGCTGCAGGTGCTGCTGGTCTCGGTGCTGTTCGGCTGCGCGCTGTCGCTGGTCGGGCCGCGGGCCGCGCCGCTGCTGGGCATGATCGAGCTGGTCGGCGACACCACCTTCAAGATCATGTCCTTCATCGTCCGGCTGGCGCCGCTGGGCGTCTTCGGCGCCATCGCCTTCACCACCGGCAAATACGGCGTCGGCTCGCTGGCGCAGCTGGGTTCGCTGGTCGCGCTGTTCTACGTCACCATCGCCATCTTCGTCTTCGTGGTGCTGGGACTGGTGATGCGGGTCGCGGGCTTCAGCATCTTCAAGCTGCTGCGCTATCTGCGCACGGAGATCGGCATCGTCGCCGGCACCGCCTCCAGCGACTCGGTGCTGCCGCAGACCATGCGCAAGCTGGAGCATCTGGGCATCAAGGACTCGACCGTGGGCCTGGTGGTTCCGACCGGCTATTCCTTCAACCTGGACGCCTTTTCGATCTACCTGACGCTGGCCGCCGTCTTCATCGCCCAGGCGACGAACACGCCGCTGGCGACGGGCGATCTGCTGGCGATCCTGGGCGTGGCGCTGATCACCTCGAAGGGCGCGCATGGGGTTCCCGGCTCGGCCATCGTGATCTTGGCCGCGACGCTGGCCGCGATCCCGGCCATCCCCGCCATCGGCCTGGTGCTGGTGCTGTCGGTGGACTGGTTCATGGGCATCGCTCGGGCGCTGGGGAACTACCTGGGCAATTGCGTGGCCACCGTGGTCGTCGCCTCTTGGGTCGGGGACATCGACCGCGACCGCGCCCGCCGGGTGCTGGACGGCGAGGACATGCCGACGCTGGACATCCTGGACGAGGACACGCCCGTCTCGAATACCGTGCCGCAGCACGGCTAGAAGTCCCTCGCGCTGCGGGACGGGTCGCGCGACACCTCCCGGCCCGCATCGCCGAGAAGACGGCCTGCGCCTTCCCTCCCGAAGGCGCAGGTCTTTTCGCATCAGCCCACCAGCAGGCCGATCAGCGCCTGCATGGCGCGGGTGCGATGGCGCCGGGGATCGGTCAGCAGCGAAAACGGCCGCTCGGCCCCCGGCAGCGGCAGGCTGCGGATGCGCCCGGCGGCGGCCGCCGTCTCGACCGCGCGATGCGATAGCGCGGCCAGCCGGCGGCTGGCGGCCACCGCGCTCAGCACCGCCTCGTTCGAGGGCAGGTCCAGCGCCTCGGGCAGGTCGGCGACCGCAAGCCCCTGCCCCGCCAGCCAATGCTCGAAAGCCGAGCGCGTGCCCGAGCCCGGCTCGCGCAATACCCATGGGCAGGCGGCAAGCTGCGCCAGCGGCGCTTCGGTCAGCCCGGCCCAGGGGTGGTCCGCCGCCATGACCAGCACCAGCCGGTCGCGCGCCACGACCTGAAGATGCAAACCGCCATGCGCGACCTCGCCCTCGACCAGGCCGATGTCGGCCGCGCCCTCGGCCACGGCATCGGCGACCTGCGTGGTATTGCCGACCGTCAGCCGCAGCTCGATGCCCGGATGCAGGTCGCGCAGCGCCACCAGCCGGGGCGGCAGCCAATAGCTGGCGACGGTCTGGCTGGCATGCAGGCGCAGCCGGCCGCGCGGTTCGCGCGCCAGATCCTCCAGCACCATCTCGGCGGTCTCGGCCCGGTCGAGCACCGCACGGGCCTCGGCCATGAAGGCGGTGCCGGCATCGGTCAGCACGATGCGCCGGCCGACGCGGTCGAACAGCCGCACGCCATGGCGCGCCTCGAGCGCCGAGATCGCGGCGCTGACCGCGGATTGGGTCAGGCCCAGAACCTCGGCGGCACGGGTGACATGCTGGCGCTCGGCCACGGCCAGAAAGATGCGGAGCTGTTCAAGCGTCATGACCAACCCATAAGTCAAATCGAACGATCTGACAAATATAATGCGATGGAATGATGATTGCGCAGGAACCATGTTCCACCGTAACGGCAAAGGAGCGGAATCATGTCCCAGATGGATCATGCACAAGGCGGAACCCCGGGTTTCATCGCCGGGCTTGCGGCGACCCTGCCGGGGCTGGGGCTGACCTGTATCCTTGCGGTGGCGGCCATGGCGGTGCAGCGCCTGTCGGGCATCCCGGCGCTGAGCCCGCTGGTGGTGGCCATGGTGCTGGGCATCGCGGTCAGGAACCTGATCGGCACGCCGGCACTGGCGCAGCCGGGGATCACCTTTTCGCTGCGGCGGATCCTGCGCCTCGCCATCGTCCTGCTGGGCTTCCAGCTGACGCTGGCGCAGCTGCGCGCCGTCGGGCTGCCGGGACTGGCGGTGATCTCGGTCACGCTGGCCGCGACCTTCCTGTTCACGAAATGGGCCGGCCGGGCGCTGGGGGTCGAGCGGCGGCTGGCCGAGCTGATCGCCGCCGGCACCTCGATCTGCGGCGCCTCGGCGGTGATCGCGACGAATACCGTCACCCGCGGCGCGGATGAGGACGTGGCCTATGCCATCGCCTGCGTGACGGTCTTCGGCTCGCTGTCGATGATCGCCATGCCGGTGCTCGGCAGCCTGCTGGGCATGGACGCGGCGCATTACGGCATCTGGACCGGCGCGACCATCCACGAGGTGGCACAGGTCGTCGGCGCCGGCTTCCAGCACGGGGCCGAGGCCGGCCAGGCCGCCACCGTCGCCAAGCTGAGCCGGGTGATCCTGCTGGCGCCGATGATCCTGATCCTGGGCGCGCTGGCCCGCCGTCGCGGCGGCAGCGCCCATGGCAGCGCGCCCGCGCCCTGGTTCGTGCTGGGCTTCATCGCCGTCGTGCTGCTGAACAGCGCCCTGCCGCTGCCCGAGGGCGCCAAGGCCCAGGTCGTCACCCTGACCTCGTTCCTGCTGACCGTGGCGCTGGCCGCGATGGGGCTGGAGACCGACCTGCGCAAGCTGCGCGCCAAGGGCGTCCGGCCGCTGGCGCTGGGGGCGCAGGCCTGGCTTTTCATCTCGGGCCTGGGATTTGCCCTGGTCGGGCTGGTCTGAGCCATTGATCGGCCGGGCCGGCGGCCCTAGGTAGAAGGCGACCCTGCCGACCGGAGCCGCCATGCCGCCCGCCGACACCCGCCCGATGACCCGGCGCGAGACCGAGGTGCGCCGCTTTGTCCGCGCCCGCTTCGGCTTGCGCGGCACCCTGGCGCTGCATCGCCACGCGCTGGGGCTGGACCTGCTGCGGGCGCCGGTCAATGTCCTGCTGTCGCCGGTCTTCCTGCTGACGCGGCTGGCGGTGCCGCTGCTGCGCCGCCTGGGCGCGGTGCGGGCGGCCGACTGGATGGCGCGGCGGCGGATCTTCTTGCCCTCGGACCTGTCGCATCATATCGTGGACGACCTGACCGGCTTCATCGCCGCGCTGGATGCCCAGGGGCTGGGCCCGAAGGCCCCGCCCGAGGCCGTGGCCCGCGCCACCGCCGACTATGCCGAGACGCGCAATGCCGTGTCCGAGATCACCACCTCGGTCCTGGTGCTGCTGGCGGGGCTTTTGCTGTTTCACCGCGCGACGCCGGGCGTCATCTCGCTGGCCGGGCCGCTGGCCGACATGCGGGCGCAAAGCCAGGCGATCCAGGACTTCGCGCTGGGAAGCTGGGCGGGCGGATTGTGGTATGGCATCTTCCCGCGCGAGCTTTCCACGCTCGAAGTGATCGCGACCGGGTTCGGGCTGGCGGTCCTGGCCTCGGTGGTGACGACCTTCGCCGGGCTGCTCGCCGACCCGCTGCAACTGGCCGCGGGCACGCATCGGCGCCGGATCATGCGGCTGCTTTCGCGGCTCGACCGCGCCGCCGAGGCGCCGGCGCTGGAGCGCGAGCACCTGCTGGCCCGGATGGGCGACCTGACCGATGCCTGCCTGAGCCTGTGGCGCAGCCTGAAGGGCTAGGCCTTGCAGATCGAATTGCCGCCATCGGCCAGCATCGCCGTGCCGGTGACGAAGCTCGCGTGGTCGGACAGCAGGAACAGCGCCGCGCGGGCGATCTCCTCGGGCCGGGCCATGCGCTTCAGGGCATGCAGGCCGGCGATGAAGCCGGCGGTTTCGGGGTTGGTCGCGGCATCGCCCGCCATCTCGGTCAGCGTGCCGCCGGGCAGCAGGGCATTGGCCCGGATATTCTGCGGGCCGTAATCCACCGCCAGCGCCTGCACCAGCCCGATCAGCCCGGCCTTGGCCGCGGCATAGCCGCCCATGCCCGGCAGCACCGCGGTATGGCCGATGAAACTGCCGGTAAAGACCAGCGCGCCGCCGCCCCGCGCCAGCAGCGCCGGCACCTGCGCCCGCGCGGCCAGGAAGGCGGCGGTCAGGTTGGTGGCGATCAGCCGCTGCCATTCCGCGTCCGGGATCTCGTGCACCAGCGCGTCCGAACCGATCTGCCCGGCATTGTTGAAGGCGCCGTCGAGCCCGCCGAAGCGGTCCTGCGCCAGCGCGACCAGCGCCTCGGCATGGCCGGGCGCCGTGACATCGCCGGCCAGCACCGCGACGCGGCCCGTGCCCTGATCGATTCGGGCGGCGAGGTCGGCAAGCCGATCCTCGCGCCGGGCCGAGATCACCAGCCGCGCGCCCTCGGCCGCGAAGATCTGCGCCGCGGCGGCGCCGATGCCGCTGGAGGCGCCGGTGATGATGAAGGTCTTGTCCTTGAGCAGCATTCTGCTTTTCCCTTGCTTGTTGCGAGCCCAGCATGGGCCGGAACCCGCATCGGGAAACCCGGTTTCTTGCGCTGGTAACCGGGTGTTCGCGTTAAGGTCCAAAATGCCTGCGACCACCAGATAGCGGGGGATAGATCGCCCGGGAACACCATATCTGGATTGACGCGCGCCTTCCGACATGGCTTATTGGGGCGGTCATGGTTAACCCGGTTTCGACCGGGAGACACAGAGGGCAGCCGGCGATTTCCGGCACGGCCCCCGCAGTCGGAAGCCCGGTCCCGGGGACTGCGAGTCGCAAGACCTGCCATGGCACCGAAATGACGACACCGTGCGGCGGGCGCGGGGCTTGATCGGTGCGATGGCATGACCATCGGCCCGGCCTTGTGCTGCCCACAGCAAAAAAGGAGCAGAGGCATGTCCATCACCGTTTATTCCAAGCCCGCCTGCGTGCAATGCACCGCCACCACCCGCGCGCTCGACGCACGCGGCCTGGACTATCACCTGGTCGACCTGACCGAGGATGACGCGGCAATGGAACTGGTCACCTCGCTGGGCTATCGTCAGGCGCCGGTCGTCGTCGCCGGCGAGGCGCATTGGGCCGGCTTCCGCCCGGACATGATCGGCCGCCTGTCCTAAGGCCATGGCCGGCGGGGGCGATCTGGTCTATTTCTCCTCGGCCTCGGGGAATACGGCGCGTTTCGTGGCGCGGCTGGGCCTGCCCGCCTCGCGCGTCCCGATCTCGCCCAAGGATGCGATGCCGGCGCCGGTTCGGCCCTATGTGCTGATCTGCCCGACCTTCGCCGATGGCGAGGGGCGCGGGGCTGTCCCGAAGCAGATCATCCATTTCCTGAACGACCCCGACCGCCGCGCCGGGCTGCGCGGCGTCATCGCCACCGGCAACCGGAATTTCGGGGCGACTTACGCCTTGGCCGGCAGGGTGATTTCTGACAAGTGCAACGTCCCCGTGCTGTATCGATTCGAACTGGCGGGGACTGATCTGGACATTTCCCGCGTGCTGGCGGGGCTCAACAAATTCTGGGGGACGGAATGCTTGACGATGGCGTAAAGGCCGAGCTCGATTATCACGCGCTCAACGCGATGCTGAACCTTTACGACGGCGAGGGCAAGATCCGCTTCGATGCGGATCGCAAGGCCGCGCGGCAGTATTTCCTGCAGCACGTCAACCAGAACACGGTGTTTTTCCACAACCTCGACGAGAAGCTGCGCTATCTGGTCGACGAGGGCTATTACGAGCCCGAGGTGCTGGACCAGTATTCCAAGAATTTCCAGCGCGCGATCTGGGATGCCGCCTATCAGAAGAAGTTCCGTTTCCCGACCTTCCTGGGCGCGTTCAAGTATTACACCAGCTACACGCTGAAGACCCGCGACGGCCAGCGCTACCTGGAACGCTATGAGGACCGCGTGGTCATGGTCGCCCTGGCGCTGGCGCGCGGCGACGAGGGCCTGGCCATGCGCTTCATGGACGAGATCCTGTCGGGCCGCTTCCAGCCGGCGACGCCGACCTTCCTGAACGCCGGCAAGAAGTCGCGGGGCGAGCTGATCTCGTGCTTCCTGCTGCGGCTGGAAGACAACATGGAGTCCATCGGCCGCTCGATCAACTCGGCGCTGCAACTGTCGAAGCGCGGCGGCGGCGTGGCCTTGATGCTGACCAACCTGCGCGAGGCCGGCGCGCCGATCAAGGGCATCGAGAACCAGTCCTCGGGCGTGATCCCGGTGATGAAGCTGCTGGAAGACAGCTTTTCCTATGCCAACCAGCTGGGCGCGCGACAGGGCGCGGGCGCGGTCTATCTGAACGCGCATCACCCCGACATCCTGCGCTTCCTCGACACCAAGCGCGAGAACGCCGACGAGAAGATCCGCATCAAGACGCTGAGCCTTGGCGTGGTCATTCCCGACGTGACCTTCGAACTGGCGAAGCGCAACGAGGATATGTATCTGTTTTCGCCGCATGACATCCAGAAGGTCTATGGCGTGCCCTTCTCGGAAATCTCGGTGACCGAGAAATATGCCGAGATGGTGGACGACAAGCGCATCAAGAAGCGCAAGATCAACGCCCGCGCATTCTTCCAGACCCTGGCCGAGATCCAGTTCGAAAGCGGCTATCCCTATATCATGTTCGAGGACACGGTGAACCGCGCCAATCCCGTGCATGGCCGCATCACCATGTCGAACCTTTGCAGCGAGATCCTGCAGGTGAACGAGGCGAGCGAGTTCAACGAGGATCTCAGCTATTCCCATTTGGGCACTGATATTTCGTGCAATCTCGGCTCGCTGAACATCGCTGCGACCATGGACGGCCCGGACCTGGGCGCCACCGTCGAGGCGGCGATCCGGGCGCTGACCGCGGTATCGGAAATGTCGGCCATCGACGCCGTGCCCTCGATCCGGCGCGGCAATGACGAGGCCCATGCCGTGGGCCTGGGCCAGATGAACCTGCACGGCTTCCTGGCCCGCGAGCGTATCCATTACGGCAGCCCCGAAGGGGTCGAGTTCACCTCGGTCTATTTCGCCGCCGTGGCCTATCACGCCATCCGCGCCTCGAACCTGCTGGCGCAGGAGCATGGCAGCACCTTCAAGGATTTCGAGAAGTCGAAATATGCCGACGGCTCGTTCTTCGACAAATACACCGAAGCCGACTGGCTGCCGACGCTGCCCGACGTCGAGCGGGTGTTCGAGAACGTCACCCTGCCCACGCGCGCGGACTGGGCGGCGCTGAAGCAATCGGTGATGCAGCACGGGCTTTACAACCGCAACCTGCAGGCGGTGCCGCCGACCGGCTCGATCAGCTATATCAACAACTCGACCAGTTCGATCCACCCGATCGTCGCCAAGATCGAGATCCGCAAGGAAGGCAAGATCGGCCGGGTCTATTACCCCGCCGCCTTCATGTCGAACGAGAACATCGAGTTCTACCGCGACGCCTATGAGATCGGGCCCGAGGCGATCATCGACACCTATGCCGCCGCGACCGAGCATGTCGACCAGGGCCTGTCGCTGACGCTGTTCTTCCCGGCCGAGGCCACGACGCGCGACATCAACCGCGCGCAGATCTATGCCTGGAAGAAGGGCATCAAGACGATCTATTACATCCGCCTGCGCCAGACCGCGCTGGAGGGCACCGAGGTGCAGGGCTGCGTGTCCTGCACGCTGTGATCGGCCGTAGCGGTGGGGGCTGTCTGCCCCCACACCCCCGAGGATATTTGCACAAGAAAGAAAGGTTCTTCGGATGAAGGATCACGCGCTCCGGACCCCCTTGCGGGCGATCAACTGGAACCGGCTGGAGGACGAGAAGGACCTGGAGGTCTGGAACCGGCTGACCGTCAATTTCTGGCTGCCCGAGAAGGTGCCGCTGTCGAACGACGTACAGAGCTGGGCCACGCTGCGCCCGGCCGAGCGTGAGCTGACCATCCGGGTCTTTACCGGGCTGACGCTGCTCGACACGGTGCAGAACACCATCGGCGCGCCCTCGATGATGCCCGATGCGCTGACGCCGCATGAAGAGGCGGTGCTGTCGAACATCAGCTTCATGGAGGCGGTGCATGCGCGCTCCTACAGCTCGATCTTCTCGACGCTGTGCCTGACCAAGGAGGTGGACGAGGCCTTTCGCTGGGCCGAGGAGAACCCGCATCTGCAGACCAAGGCGCGCACCATCGTCGAGAAATATGCGGCCGGGGCCGATCCCTTGAAGCGCAAGATCGCCTCGGTCTTTCTGGAGAGCTTCCTGTTCTATTCCGGCTTCTACCTGCCGATGTACTGGTCGAGCCGCGCCAAGCTGACCAATACCGCCGACCTGATCCGCCTGATCATCCGCGACGAGGCGGTGCATGGCTATTACATCGGCTACAAGTACCAGCGCGGGCTGGAGAAGCTGAGCGCCGAAAAGCAGCAGGAGCTGAAGGACTTCGCCTTTTCGCTGATCTTCGATCTTTACGAGATCGAGTCGCGCTATACGGCCGAGCTTTACGACGGCATCGGCCTGACCGAGGACGTGAAGGCCTTCCTGCATTACAACGCCAACAAGGCCTTGCAGAACCTGGGCTATGAGGCGCTGTTCCCGCCCGCCGCCTGCGAGGTGAACCCGGCGATCCTGGCCGCGCTGTCGCCCGACAGCGAGAACCATGACTTCTTCAGCGGCTCGGGCTCGTCCTATGTCATCGGCAAGGCGGTCGCGACCGAGGACGAGGACTGGAACTTCTAGGCTGCGGCCCGGGCGTGGCGCTGCGCCACAGCCGAGCAGACCAGCAATTGCGTCATGTGATAGATCATCACCGGCAGCACGGTCGCCCCGACCGTCGCTGCCGGGAAGATCGCATAGGCGATGGGCAGGCCCGAGGCGAGGCTTTTCGTCGAGCCGCAGAAGAACAGCACCGCCTGGTCGGCCGGCGGCAGGCCGCAGGCGCGGCCGGCGAAAACCATGATCGTCATGGCCAGCGCCAGGAACAGGGCCACCACCAGGAAGCACAGCACCAGTCCCGAGGCCGGGATGGTCGACCAGATCCCCGCCACCGTGCCGGCGCCGAAGGCGGAATAGACGATGAGCAGGATCGAGCCGCGGTCCACGATCATGGTCAGCAGCCTGTGGCGCTGGACGAAGCTGCCGATCCAGGGCCGCAGCACCTGTCCGACCACGAAGGGCAGCAGGATCTGCAGCGCGATCTTTTCCACCGCCTCGAGGCTGACGGCCGCGCCCTCCTGGTGCAGGATGCGCGTGACCAGCAGCGGCGTCAGCACCACTCCGACCAGGTTCGACATCGAAGCGGCGCAGATCGCCGCCGGGACATTGCCGCGCGCGATCGAGGTGAAGGCGATCGAGCTCTGGATCGTCGAGGGCAGCACGGCCAGGAACAGCAGGCCCAGCGTCAGTTCCGGGCCCAGCATGCCGCCGAACACCGCCGCCAAGGCCAGGCCCAGGATCGGGAACAGCCCGTAGGTCGCGGCGAAGGTCAGCCCCTGCAGCCGCCAGTTCAGCATCCCGGCCCGGATCGAGGCCGGGTCCAGCTTGGCGCCGTAGAGGAAGAACAGCAGCACCACCGCCCACCAGGTCGCGAGCCGCAGCGCCTCGGCCGCCATGCCGCGGGCCGGCAGCAGCAGCCCCAGCGCCACGGTGGCCAGCAGAAGCAGCATGTAGGTGTCGATGCCGATGCGTTTCAGCGCGTTCATGGCGGTTCCCGTGGCTGGCGTTTCGGCGGTTCTGGACCACATGGCCGCCGGATACAAGCAAGCCCGGGATCAGTCGAAGCCCTGCTGCAGCACCACCATGGTCGAGGTCTCGCCCACCGCCGGGATGCGTTGCAGCACGTCGCGGATGAAATGGCCAAGCGCGTCGATGTCCTGGACCTGCACCCGCAGCATGTAGTCGATGTTGTTGCCGGTGACGAGAAAGCAGGCCATGACCTCGGGCCGGTCGCGCAGGGCGGCGAGGAACTCCGCGCTGCCCTCGGCGCCGCTGCGCGCCAGGCGCACCGCGATCAGCACGCTGACGTTCAGCCCCAGCGCCCGGGGGTCGATCTGCGCGGCATAGCCGGTGATGACGCCGGCCTCTTCCAGCCGCCGGACCCGGCGGCCGCAGGGCGTGGGCGACAGGCCGACCCGCTCGGACAGGTCGAGAATCGAGATCCGCCCCTCGGCCCGCAGATGGGTCAGGATGCGGTGGTCGATGGCGTCGAGTTCGATCATTGGCGAATCCGGTCGCTGTAAAGGCCGTTCTTGGCGTAATAGCGCGCAGCTTGCGCGATTGCAGCATGTCTTTGCAGGGACATGCCGCGATGGCGCCTGTATCCTGCGCCCGCCGTCCATGAGGTTGCCATGCCCGCCCCAGTCGCCGCCGCCGCCGCGCCCGAAACCGCCACCCGTCCCGATTTTGCCGAATGGCTGGGGCGGGGCAATGACGTGACCTCGGTCTTTCTGGCCGCCGGGCAGATCCCGGGGCTGATCAACCTGGGCGGCGGGCTGCCCGATCCCGCCCTGTTCCCGGCCGAGGAACTGGCCACGCTGGCGGCCGAGGCGATCCGCAGCCAGCCGCAGGATTGCCTGGGCTATGGTCCGATCCCCGGCCTGCCGGCGCTGCGCGACCGGATCGCGGCCCGGGCTTCGACCGAAAGCCTGCGCCTGACGCGCGAGAACGTGCTGATCACCTCGGGCGGGATGCAGGGGCTGGACCTGGTCGGCCGGGTGCTGATGCGTCCGGGTGCGGTGATCGCGGCGCAAAGCCCGGCCTATCTGGGTGCGCTGGACGCCTGGCGTCCGCATGATCCGGCCTATCGGCCGATGCTGCTGGAGCGGCCGGGCTTCGATCCGCGCACCGCGCTGGCGGGGGCGCAATTCGCCTATACCGTGCCGAATTTCTCGAACCCCAGCGGCCGGCTGGTGCCGCTGGAGGAACGCCGGGCGCTGGTCGCGGCGGCGCATGAAACCGGCACCTGGCTGATCGAGGACGATCCCTATGCCGTGCTGCATTACGACGCGGCGCCCCTGCCCCGTCTGCTGGACCTGTCGGGGGCACAGGCGCCGGGTGCCTATGCCGGGCCGGTGGTCCATATGGGGTCGCTGTCGAAGGAGCTGACACCGGGGCTGCGCATCGGCTGGGTCATCGCCGCGCCCGAGATGATCGCGGCGCTGGCGCTGGCCAAGCAGGGCGCAGATATGTGCAGCAGCGGCTTGTCCCAGGTGCTGGCGCTGCGGGCGCTGGAAACCGGCCTGGCCGAACGGATCCGGCCGCGTATCCTGGAAACCTATCGCCAGCGCCGCGACGCGCTTTGCGCGGCGATGCAGGCGCATCTGGCCGAGCAGCTGGACTGGCAGCGGCCGGTCGGCGGCATGTTCGTCTGGGCGCGGGCGCGCGATGCCAGGCTCGATACCGACCGGCTGTTGCGCCATGCGTTGCAGCACGGCGTCTGCATCTCGCCCTCCAGCGTCTTCGACCCCGAGGGGCGCGACCGCGGCGGGCTGCGGTTGAACTTCACCCTGAACCCGCCCGAGATGCTGGACGAGGCTTTCCTGCGGCTCGCACGCGCCATCCGCGCCGCGCTGGCCGAGGCCTAAAAGGCGTCTTCATTCAAGCGATCCAAGCCATTGCGCAGGCGAGGTCGACAAGCGCCTTGCATGAGGCGACGGTCTTCTCGCATCGCAGGGTTGTGCGGCGGAAGTTTTGATATTGTTTGATAAAATTCCGCGATGTGATGTTCTCCATAGAGCGCTCGGTCCAGTAGCCTGCTCTCGGCGCGGTTGCGGTTGCGCTTGGTCCGGGCTTTGGCCCGCAGGTCGTGGACGATGAAGCGGCGCGGCGCATCCGTGTCTATCCGGCATCGGCAATGACATGGCCGACGCCCGTCATCGCGGATCAACCCCTCGGCCTGCGGCCTGTCGGCCCGATGGCCCGGCGTGATCGTGAAGCGGCCGGCAGGCCCGAGCGCGTCCACCGCCGCATGGATCCTGGTCGTCGGCCAGCCGCGGGAGCGGCCGATGGCGTGAGCCTCAAGCCCCCTTTTGCGAGGTCGCATCGATCAGCACGTGTTCGAAGTCGGGATCGGCGCTCGACTCCTCGGATCGCTTGCTCGACGCTTGAGCTCCGGTGCCAACTCCAGTGGCAGTTGCGCCAAGGCGAGGCGCCCGCGTCAGCCACAGCACCGCGTCGATGAACAGATGGTTGTCGGCACCGGTGCGACCTCGAGGCAGAAGGGGTCCGATCCGGTCCCATGGTTCGTCCGTAACGGTTCGCCTGCTCAAGATCACCTCCGCTTTCGATCTTGAATCAGAACTCAGATATTGTCGCATTTCATCGACGCACACAACGACAACCCCAAGCCCTACCGACGGGTCAAATCCGCCGACGAAATCCTCGGGTCGGTCAAACGCTTCTGCCTGGGAACACAGTAAAACCTATGTGTCGAACTTGAGATTCAGGGGCCTAGACGGCGGCCATGGTCGCCGTGACCGCCTTTTTCCAGCCCTTGTAGCGGACCTCGCGGTGCTCGGGCGGCATCCCGGGCTCGAAGCGGCGGTCGAGCGCCCAGTTGCGGGCGAACTCCCCGGGCGGCGGGCAGAGGCCGGCGCGCAAACCGGCGAGATAGCCCGCGCCAAGCGCCGTGGTCTCGGTCACGCGCGGACGGTCCACGGGGGCGCCCAGGATATCGGCCAGGAATTGCATGGTCCAGTCACTGGCCACCATGCCGCCGTCGACGCGCAGCACGCTGTCGCCGGCGCCGGGCCAGTCGGCGCGCATCGCCTCGAGCAGGTCGCGGGTCTGGAAGCCGACGCTTTCCAGCGCCGCCCGGGCGAATTCCGCCGGGCCCGAATTGCGCGTCAGGCCAAAGATCGCCCCCCGGCAATCCGGCCGCCAATAAGGCGCGCCAAGGCCGGTGAAGGCCGGGACCAGCAGCAGTTCCTGCGAGGGATCGGCGGCTTCGGCCAGCGGCTGGGTCTCGGCGGCGTGGCGGATGATCTTCAGCCCGTCGCGCAGCCATTGCACCACCGCCCCGGCGATGAAGATCGAGCCCTCCAGCGCATAGGTGGTCCGGCCCTCCAGGCGATAGGCGATGGTGGTCAGCAGCCGGTTCGAGGACGGCACCCGCTCGGTCCCGGTGTTCAGAAGCGCGAAGCAGCCGGTGCCATAGGTCGATTTCATCATCCCGGGCTGGAAGCAGGCCTGGCCCACGGTCGCGGCCTGCTGGTCGCCGGCGACGCCCAGGATCGGGATCTCGCGGCCGAAAAGATCGGCGCGGGTCATGCCGAAATCGTCGGCGCAGTCCCTGACCTCGGGCAGCAGCGCCATGGGAATGTCCAGAAGCGCACAGATGTCCGCGTCCCAGCGGTTCTCGGCGATATTGTAAAGCAGCGTGCGGGCGGCATTGGTCGCATCGGTGGCATGGACCCGGCCGCCGGTCAGGTTCCAGATCAGCCAGCTGTCGACGGTGCCGAAGGCCAGTTCGCCCGCCTGCGCCCGCGCCCGCGCGCCGTCCACATTGTCGAGCAGCCATTTCAGCTTGGTGCCCGAGAAATATGGGTCCAGGAGCAACCCGGTGCGCGCCGCGATCATCGGCTCATGGCCCTGGGCCTTCAGCGCTTCGCACAGATCGGCGGTGCGGCGGTCCTGCCAGACGATGGCGCGGTGCAGCGGCTGGCCGGTCTTGCGGTCCCAGATGAGCGTGGTCTCGCGCTGGTTGGTGATGCCGATGGCGGCGATGTCGCCGGCGTGCAGCCCGGCCTTTTCCACCGCCGCTCGCGCCACGCCCGCCACGCTGACCCAGAGGTCCGAGGCGTCATGCTCGACCCAGCCCGAGGCCGGGAAATGCTGGGGAAACTCCTTCTGCGCCGAGGCGACGGGGTTCAGATCCGCATCGAAGATGATGGCGCGGGACGAGGTGGTGCCCTGGTCAATGGCAAGGATATGGGTCATGGCGGGTCCGGCGTCTTGGGGAACGGGGGGCGGCGCACCGCCCCCCGGATGGGCATTACTGCCAGGACTTGATCAGCTCGTCATAGGAAATCGTCTCGCCCTGCGGCTTTTCGTTTTCCAGCGGACCGACGGGCGAGCCCTCGGCGTCGAGCCATTCCTGCGGGTCCTTTTCCTCGTTCAGCTTGGGACCCAGGTCGCCCTGCACCTTCGAGCGCTCCAGGCGGGCCAGCACCTTTTCCTGCTCGGCGCAAAGCGCGTCCAGCGCCTCTTGCGGGGTCTTGGCGCCCGACAGCGCGTCGCCGATGTTCTGCCACCAGAGCTGCGCCAGCTTCGGATAGTCGGGGATGTTGGTCCCGGTCGGCGACCATTGCGTGCGCGCGGGCGAGCGATAGAACTCGATCAACCCGCCCAGCTTGGGCGCGCGGTCGCTGAAATGCTGGCTGTCGATGGTGGACTGGCGGATGAAGGTCAGGCCGACGTCGGACTTCTTCACATCGACCGTTTTCGAGGTGACGAATTGCGCATAGAGCCAGGCGGCCTGCGCGCGATCCACCGGCGTGGATTTCAAGAGCGTCCAGGAGCCCACGTCCTGATAGCCGATCTTGGTGCCCTCGGACCAATAGGCGCCATGCGGGCTGGGGGCCATGCGCCATTTCGGCGTGCCGTCCTCGTTCATCACCGGGGTGCCGGGCTTGACCATGTCGGCGGTGAAGGCGGTATACCAGAACATCTGCTGGGCGATGTCGCCGCGCGCCGGGACCGGGCCGGCCTCGCCGAAGGTCATGCCCATGGCTTCCGGCGGGGTGTATTTTTTCAGCCAGTCGATGGCCTTGGTCACGGCATAGACCGCCGCCGCATCGTTGGTCGCGCCGCCGCGCGCCACGCAGGAGCCGACCGGGCGCGAGTTCTCGTCGACGCGGATGCCCCATTCGTCCACCGGCAACCCGTTCGGCTCGCCCTTGTCGCCCATGCCGGCCATGGACATCCAAGCGTCGGTGTAGCGCCAGCCCAGGGACGGATCCTTCTTGCCATAGTCCATGTTGCCCCAGGCCTTCGCCGGGCCGCCCTCGATATAGGACATATCGCGGCCGGTGAAGAATTCGGCGATGTCCTCATAGGCCGACCAGTTCACCGGGACGCCCAGGTCATAGCCGTATTTGGCCTTGAAATCGTCCTTGGTCTTCTGGTCGTTGAACCAGTCGTAGCGGAACCAGTAGAGGTTCGCGAACTGCTGGTCGGGCAGCTGGTAGAGGTCGCCGTCCGGGGCGGTGGTGAATTTCAGCCCGATGAAGTCATCCAGGTCCAGGGTCGGGCTGGTGAAGTCCTTGCCCTCTTCCGCCATCCACTTGGTCAGGTCGCGGGCCTGCTGATAGCGCCAATGCGTGCCGATCAGGTCGCTGTCGTTGACGTAGCCGTCATAGATGTTCTCGCCGGTCTGCATCTGGGTCTGCAGCTTTTCGACCACGTCGCCCTCGCCGATCAGGTCGTGGGTGACCTTGATGCCGGTGATGGCACTGAAGGCCGGGGCCAGCACCTTGGCTTCGTATTCATGCGTGGTGATGGTTTCCGAGACCACCTTGATCTCCATCCCCGCCAGCGGCTTCGCGGCGTCGATGAACCACTGCATCTCCTTTTCCTGGTCGGCGCGCGAGAGCGTGGACAGATCCCCGATCTCGGCGTCCAGGAATGTCTTGGCGGCCTCCATGTCGGCCCAGGCCGGCGCGCCTCCCATGACCATCAGCGCCAGGGCTATGGCGGTGGTCGCTCTTGTCGGTCTCATGGTTTCCTCCCTAGTGAGACTTCTTGGTTAGACCCAGCGGAACACCGCTGCGGCAAAGACAAGGCACAGCGCGAGCGCCCACCACAGCGGCGGGCCCGCGAAGAACAGCCAGCCCAGGCAGATGAAGGCCGAGCCGAGCAGGCTGATGAACAGCCGGTCCCCGCGCGTCGTCTCGATGCGCAGGATGCCGGTGCGCGGGGTTTCGGGAAACCGCAGCGCAAGAATGGTGAAGAGCGTCAGCAGGCTGGCGATCACCCAGAAGAACAGCGCCACCGGAAAGGTCCAGGCCATCCAGCCGCCGGGGATCATCGGGTCGAACCACTGCTTTTCGCCCTCAAGGCTGGGGGTGGCCCAGATCAGGAAAGCCAGCGCGGCGCCCAGCACGGCGACGGCAGCGATGCAGATCGCGGTCCAGTTGACGCGACGAACGGCCAGGTCGGTCATCACACCCTCCCCAGGGCGAAGCCCTTGGCAATGTAGTTGCGCACGAACCAGATCACGAGCGCGCCGGGGATGATGGTCAGCACCCCCGCCGCCGCCAGCACGCCCCAGTCCATGCCCGAGGCCGAAACCGTGCGGGTCATGGTCGCGGCGATGGGCTTGGCGTTCACGCTGGTCAGCGTGCGTGACAAGAGCAGCTCGACCCAGGAGAACATGAAGCAGAAGAAGGCCGCGACCCCGATTCCGCTGGCGATCAGCGGCATGAAGATCCGCACGAAGAAGCGCGGGAAGCTGTAGCCGTCGATATAGGCGGTCTCGTCGATCTCCTTCGGCACGCCGCGCATGAAGCCTTCCAGGATCCAGACCGCCAGCGGCACGTTGAAGAGGCAATGCGCCAGCGCCACCGCGATATGCGTGTCGAAGAGCCCGATCGAGGAATAAAGCTGGAAGAAGGGCAGCGCGAAGACCGCCGGCGGCGACATGCGGTTGGTCAGAAGCCAGAAGAACAGGTGCTTGTCGCCCATGAAGCTGTAGCGGCTGAAGGCATAGGCAGCGGGCAGCGCCACGGCGATGGAGATCACCGTGTTCATCACCACGTAGATGATCGAGTTGACATAGCCCATGTACCAGCTGGGGTCCGTCAGGATCACGCGGTAGTTCCGCAGTGTCAGGTTGTGCGGATAAAGGCTGAAGGTGCCGGTGATCTCGGCATTGGTCTTCAGGCTCATGTTGACCAGCCAATAGATCGGGATCAGCAGGAACAGCAGGTAAAGCACCATGACGATGGCCGAGGGTTTGAGGCGCATCACAGGCCCTCCGGAATGTCGGACGGGTTGCGGTCCATGCTGGTCATGACGGTGTAGAACACCCAGGAGACCAGCAGGATCACCAGGAAATACATCAGGCTGAAGGCCGCAGCCGGGCCCAGGTCAAACTGCCCGACCGCCATCTTCACCAGGTCGATGGACAGGAAGGTGGTCGAGTTGCCGGGACCGCCGCCGGTGACGACGAAAGGCTCGGTATAGATCATGAAGCTGTCCATGAAGCGCAGCAGCACGGCGATCAGCAGCACGCCCTTCATCTTCGGCAGCTCGATATGGCGGAACACCGCCCAGCGGCTGGCCTGGTCGATGCGCGCCGCCTGGTAATAGGCCTGCGGGATGGATTGCAGCCCGGCATAGCACAAGAGCGCGACAAGGCTGGTCCAGTGCCAGACGTCCATGACGATCACCGTCACCCAAGCGTCGATCGGGTCGTTGGTATAGTTGTAGTCCAGCCCCAGGGCCTCAAGCGTATGGCCCAGAAGGCCGATGTCGACGCGGCCGAAGATCTGCCAGATCGTGCCCACGACGTTGAAGGGGATCAGCAGCGGCAGCGCCATCAGCACCAGCACCAGGCTGGACCAGAAGCCCTTCTTGGGCATGTTCAGCGCCACGAAGATCCCGAGCGGCACCTCGATGGCCAGGATGATGGCCGAGAACAGCGCCTGCCGCCCCAGGGCTTCGTGCAGGCGCGAGGAATGGACCATCTCGTCGAACCATTCGAGGCCGGCCCAGAAGAATTCGTTGTTGCCGAAGGTATCGTTGAAGGCGTAGTTCACCACCGTCATCAGCGGGATCACCGCCGAGAAGGCGACGATCACCAGGACCGGCAGCACCAGGAACCAGGCCTTGTTGTTCTGGGTCTTTTCCATCAGCGGCCCTCCTGCGGCGCCACGCGCCAGTCATCGGCATAGACGTTGATCTTCTGCGGCAGGAAGGCGACGCGCGGCTCGGCCGGCAGGGCGCCGCCCTCGGGCAGCACCAGGTTCAGCGCCCGGCCCGCGACCTCGCCGCGCAAGAGGCGGTGGCGGCCGACGTCCTCGATCCGGCGCACGGCCAGCGGCAGGCCGTCCGCCGCAAGCACGGCATGTTCGGGGCGGATGCCGATCTGCACCCGGCCCGACAGCGCCGGATAGCGGGCGCCGAGCGCCACGATCTCGCCACCCGGCAACCGGGCCTGATCGCCCTGCACCTCGGCGTCCAGGAAGTTCATCCCCGGCGAGCCGATGAAATAGCCGACGAAGCTATGGGCCGGACGCTCGAACAGCTCTTCGGGCGTGCCGATCTGCACCACGCGGCCGTCATACATGACCACGACCTTCTGCGCGAAGGTCAGCGCCTCGGTCTGGTCATGGGTGACATAGATCATGGTATGGCCGAACTGGCGGTGCAGTTCCTTGAGCTGGGTGCGCAGTTCCCATTTCATATGCGGGTCGATGACGGTCAGCGGCTCGTCGAAGAGGATCGCGTTCACGTCCTCGCGCACCATGCCGCGGCCAAGGCTGATCTTCTGCTTGGCGTCGGCGGTCAGGCCCTGGGCCTTGCGCGACAGCATCGCCTCCATGCCGATCATCCGGGCGATCTGGTCCACCCGCGCCTTGATATAGGCGGCGTCCTTGCCACGGTTCTTCAGCGGAAAGGCCAGGTTCTCGCGCACGGTCATGGTGTCATAGACGACCGGGAACTGGAACACCTGGGCGATGTTGCGCGCCGCCGTCGGCGCATCGGTCACGTCGCGGTCGCCGAACAGCACCCGGCCGTGACTGGGGGTCAGAAGCCCCGAGATGATGTTCAGAAGCGTGGTCTTGCCGCAGCCCGACGAGCCCAGCAGCGCATAGGCGCCGCCGTCCTGCCAGACATGGTCCATCTCCTTCAGCGCGTAATCCGCTTCCGACTTCGGATGCGGATTGTAGCTGTGCGCCAGGTTCTTCAGCGTGATCTGCGCCATCTCAGGCCGCCTTCGCATAGGATGCGGGCGCGGCCAGCCGGCCGTCCGCGTCGAACAGATAGACATGCGCCGGGTCCAGCCAGACCGAAAGCGGCTGGCCCGGCGTCAGCACATGCACGCCCTCGACCAGCCCGACCCAGCGCTCGGCGCCGTGATCGACATGGATGAAGGTTTCCGAGCCGGTGATCTCGGTCGCGACCAGGGTGCAGGGAAACTCGACCGCCGCCGGGCTGTGGCGCGAGAGCGACAGGTGGTTGGCGCGAAAGCCGGCCAGATAGTCGCCGTCGGGCAGGCCCGGGACCGCGGGCACCGCGACCTGACCCAGCAGCAGCCGGTCGCCGCGCCGGGTGGCGGGGACGAAATTCATCGGCGGGTCGGAAAACACCCGCGCCGTCGCCGCATCGACCGGCGCGCGATAGACCTGCGGCGTCGGGCCGAATTGCGTCACCCGGCCCTGCCACAGCGTCGCGGTATGGCCGCCCAGCAGCAGCGCCTCCTCGGGCTCGGTGGTGGCATAGACGAAGATCGCGCCGGAGGCCTCGAAGATGCGCGGGATCTCGACGCGCAATTCCTCGCGCAGCTTGTAGTCGAGGTTGGCCAGCGGCTCGTCCAGCAGCACCAGCCCGGCGCCCTTGACCAGCGCGCGGGCCAGGGCGCAGCGCTGCTGCTGGCCGCCGGACAGTTCCAAGGGCTTCCTGGCCAGCATCGGCGTCAGGCGCAGCATCTCGGCGGTCTCGCGCACCTTGCGGTCAATCTCGTCCCGCGGCCGACCCAGGATGCGCAGCGGCGAGGCGATGTTTTCATAGACCGAAAGCCCGGGATAGTTGATGAACTGCTGATAGACCATGGCGACGCCGCGGTCCTGCACGCGCTGGCCGGTCACGTCCCGGCCCTGCCACAGGATGCGGCCGGTGGTCGGCTGGTCCAGCCCGGCCATCAGCCGCATCAGGCTGGTCTTGCCCGAGAGCGTCGGGCCCAGGAGCACGTTCATCGTGCCCTCGCGCAAGGTCAGGCTGGTCGGGTGGATATGCACCCTTCCGCCGACAAGACGCGAGACGCCCTGCAATTCCAGCGCCATTCCTTCTCCTCCCCTCGCCGCCCCCTCCGGGCGGCGGATCATCGCGATCCGACGAAGCCTTCCAACTCGCGGATCTGGTTGTCGCTCATGTGCAGCCCCAGCTTGGTGCGGCGCCACAGGATGTCCTCGGCCGTGCAGGCGAATTCGTTGGCGATAAGCCAGTTTACCTCGGTCTCGCTCAGCCCGGCACCGAAATCGCGGCCCAGGTCCGCAAGGCTCTGCGCGCCGTCCAGCATTAGGAAAGCCTCGGTGCCATAGGTGCGCACCAGCCGCTGCGCCAGGCGCGCCGGCAGGAACGGAAAGCCGGCCTGAAGTCGCGCGATCAGTTCGGGGGCGCCGTCGACCGGGAAATCGCCGCCGGGCAGCGCCACGCCGGCCGTCCAGGGCTGGCCTGCCTGCGGAAAGAAGGGCGCGAGCTTCTCCAGCGCGCTTTCGGCCAGCCGGCGATAGGTGGTGATCTTGCCGCCGAAGACATTCAGCAGCGGCGGCCCCTGGGTGTCGAGGCTCAGCACATAGTCCCGCGTCGCCGCCGTCGCCGATTTGGCGCCGTCGTTATAGAGCGGCCGCACGCCGGAATAGGTCCAGACCACCTGTTCGGGCGTCACGGCCTTGGCGAAATACTGGCTGGCGAAGGCGCAGAGATAGTCGCGCTCGGCCTCCGTGCAGCGCGCTTCGCCCGGCGGGCCCTGATGGTCCATGTCGGTGGTGCCGATCAGGGTGAAATCCTGCTCATAGGGGATGGCGAAGATGATGCGCCCGTCGCTGCCCTGGAAGAAATAGCAGCGGTCGTGGTCGTAGAGTTTGGGCACGACGATATGGCTGCCGCGCACCAGCCGCACCCCTTCGGATGAGCGGATATGCGCGACATTGCGGATCACGTCCTCGACCCAGGGACCGCCGGCGTTGACCAGCGCCCGGGCGTGATGGGTCTGCGGGCCGTCTGGGCCTTCGGTCGTGACCTGCCACAGGTCGCCCACCCGCTCGGCCCGGGTGACGCGGGTGCGGGTCAGGATGCTGGCGCCGCGGGCTGCCGCATCGCGCGCGTTCAGCGCCACCAGCCGCGAATCCTGCACCCAGCAGTCGGAATATTCCCAGCCGCGCCGGAAGCCGGGCTTCAGCGGCTTGCCGAAGCGGTCGCTGGCGAGATCCAGCCGCGTGGTGCCGGGCAGGATCTTGCGCCCGCCCAAGTGGTCATAGAGAAACAGCCCCAGCCGGATCAGCCAGGCCGGGCGGCGGCCGCGCGTCCAGGGCATGACGAGCCCCAAGAGCCGCGAGGTCGGCGTATCGCTTTCAAAGCGCATCTCGGGCGAATAGGGCAGCACGAAGCGCATCGGCCAGCTGATATGCGGCATGGCGCGCAGCAGGGTCTCGCGCTCCTCCAGCGCCTCGCGCACCAGGCGGAACTCGAAGAATTCCAGATAGCGCAGCCCGCCGTGGAACAGCTTGGTCGAGGCCGAGGAGGTCGCCTGCGCCAGATCGCCCATCTCGGCCAGCGTCACCGTCAGCCCGCGGCCGGCCGCGTCGCGCGCGATGCCGCAGCCGTTGATGCCGCCGCCGATGATGAAAAGATCGGCCGTTGGCCGCATTGCCGATGACACGCCAACCCCTCCGCCGGTGCCACGCCCCTGTCTTGCCGAAAACTTGTAACGGCTGCGTGACCCCGGTCAAGCATTGATTTTCGCTTTTTGGTAGATTCGCGCAAAAACGAACTGAATTGCGCGGCAATGCAGAAAAATCCGGGCAGGATTGCTGCAATTGCAGCGTGGCGTCCGCGTCCATACGCGGTTTCTTTCGTTTCGCGTGGCGAAGCGGCGCCGCGAATCGCCGCGATGACGGTTGAAGCAGCGGCGTGGCTCTTGCTAAGCATCGGGCGAATGCGGCCCTGCGCCGCGCGTCAAAGGAACCGCCATGCCCTTCCCGAGCTTTCGGCCCGCGCTGCTGACCGGCCTTGCCCTGCTGATGCTGGCGGGTTGCGGCTTGCGGCGCCACAGCCCGCTGGAATGCATGGAGCGGGCGATGTATTTCGAATCGAACCGCTCCAGCCGCGACGGCATGATCGCCGTGGGCAGCGTGGTGATGAACCGGGTCGAATCCGGACAATATCCGCGCTCGATCTGCGGTGTCGTCGGTCAGCGCGGACAGTTCGCGCCGGGCATCATGACGCGGCGCATGAACGACCGCGGCCTGCCCATGGTGCGCGAGGCCGCCCGCGCCGTCCTGCGCGGCGAGCGTCACCCGATGATCGGCAATGCCATGTTCTTCCACGCCGCCAGCCACCGCTTCGGCTATGACAACATGCATTACGTTCTGGTCGCGGGCGGCAATGCGTTTTACGAAAAGCGCAAGAGCCACCTGGTCAGCCAGCCGGTGCCGCCGCGCCCGGTCGAAGGCATTACCGGCTGGTAAGCCGGCGCCAAACGAACCGATGCGAAGATTTGCGAAAGGCGCGCGCGCGGCACGGCGACCGTCTGCCGGATATGCCGGCCGGGCAAGGCGGATTCCCGCTGTGGTGGTCTTGGTATTGCCGGCGAAATCTGGCAAAGGACGCGCAACGTTGAACGGGGGCCATGCAGATGAGCAGCATCGAGAGAGAAACCGAGGGTCGGGCGGCCACGCTGACCCACCTTCAAAGGCTTGAGGCCGAGAGCATCCAGATCATGCGCGAGGTGGTCGCCACCGCCGACAATCCGGTGATGCTCTATTCGGTGGGCAAGGACTCGGCCTGCATGCTGCATCTGGCGAAAAAGGCCTTCTACCCGGCGCCGCCACCCTTCCCGCTGCTGCATGTGGACACGACCTGGAAGTTTCGCGCCATGTACGAGCTGCGCGACCGCGCCGCCGCCGCGGCCGGCATGGAGCTGATCGTCCATCACAACCCCGAGGCGATCGAAAAGGGCATCAACCCCTTCGACCACGGCAGCCTGCACACCGATATGTGGAAGACCGACGGGCTGAAGCAGGCCCTGACCAAGTTCAATTTCGACGTGGCCTTCGGCGGCGCGCGGCGCGACGAGGAGAAATCCCGCGCCAAGGAGCGGGTGTTCTCGTTTCGCTCGGCCAACCATCGCTGGGACCCCAAGAACCAGCGCCCCGAGCTGTGGAAGCTCTACAACACCCGCAAGGGCAAGGGCGAATCGATCCGGGTCTTTCCGCTGTCGAACTGGACCGAGCTCGACATCTGGCAATACATCCACCTGGAAGGCATCGACATCGTGCCGCTGTATTTCAGCGAGAAGCGCCCGGTCGTGGAACGCGACGGCTTGCTGATCATGGTCGACGACGAGCGCTTCCCGCTGCGCGAGGGCGAGGTGCCGATGATGAAATCGGTGCGTTTCCGCACGCTGGGCTGCTATCCGCTGACCGGCGCCGTCGAATCCGAGGCCCGCACCCTGCCCGAGGTCATCCAGGAGATGCTGCTGACCACGACCTCGGAACGCCAGGGCCGCGCCATCGACCACGACCAGTCCGCCTCGATGGAGAAGAAGAAGCAAGAGGGGTATTTCTGAAATGAACCTTCAAGACAAAGACCCCGTCTACGTCACCGACGCGCTGATCGCCGAGGACATCGACGCCTATCTGCTGAAGCACCAGCACAAGACCATGCTGCGCTTCATCACCTGCGGCTCGGTCGATGACGGCAAGTCGACGCTGATCGGCCGGCTGCTCTATGACAGCAAGATGATCTTCGAGGACCAGCTGGCCAGCCTGGAAAACGACAGCAGATCGGTCGGCACCCAGGGCGGCGAGATCGACTTCGCGCTGCTGGTCGACGGGCTGGCGGCGGAACGCGAGCAGGGCATCACCATCGACGTGGCCTATCGCTTCTTCGCCACCGACAAGCGCAAGTTCATCGTCGCCGACACGCCCGGCCATGAACAATACACCCGCAACATGGTCACCGGCGCCTCGACCGCCGACCTGGCGGTGATCCTGATCGACGCGCGCCAGGGCGTGCTGACCCAGACCCGGCGGCACAGCTATCTGGTGAACCTGCTCGGCATCAAGAACGTGGTGCTGGCGGTGAACAAGATGGACCTGGTCGACTACTCGGCCGAGCGGTTCTACGAGATCGTCAGCGACTACAGCCATTTCGCCAAGCAGATCGGCATGGAGAGCTTCCTGCCGATCCCGATCTCGGGGCTCAAGGGCGACAATATCGTCACCAGGAGCCCGGCGATGCCCTGGTACCAGGGCCCGACCCTGCTGGGCCACCTGGAAGAGGCGCCGGTCAATGACGCCCGCATGCAGGAACAGCCCTTCCGCATGGCGGTGCAATGGGTCAACCGGCCGAACCTCGACTTCCGCGGCTTCGCCGGCCAGATCGGCGCCGGGCAGGTCGCCCCGGGTGACGCGATCCGGGTGCTGCCCTCGGGCAAGACCACCACGGTCAAGTCCATCGTCACCTTCGACGGCGATCTGGACCAGGCGGTGGCCGGGCAATCCGTCACCATCACCTTCGCCGATGAGATCGACTGCTCGCGCGGCGACGTGATCGTGCGGTCGGACGCGCCCTGCGAAGTGGCCGACCAGTTCGAGGCGACGCTCGTCTGGATGGCCGAGCAGGAGATGCTGCCGGGCCGGCCCTATATCCTGAAGATCGGCACCCAGACCGTGACCGCCACCGTGACCGAGCCGAAGTATGAGGTGAACGTCAACACGCTCGAGCACCTGGCCAGCAAGACGCTGGGCCTGAACGCGATCGGCGTGGTGAACATCTCGACCGACCGGCCGATCCCCTTCGAGGCCTATGCCCAGAACCCCGACCTGGGCGGCTTCATCCTGATCGACCGAATGACGAATGCCACGGTCGCGGCCGGCATGATCCATTTCGCGCTGCGCCGCTCGCAAAACGTGCATTGGCAGGCGCTGGATGTCGACCGCGAGGCCCATGCCAGCCTGAAGAACCAGAAGCCCGCCGTGGTCTGGTTCACCGGCCTGTCGGGTTCGGGCAAGTCGACCATCGCCAATATCGTCGAGAAGAAGCTGCACGCGCTTGGCAAGCACACCTTCCTCTTGGACGGCGACAACATCCGCCACGGGCTGAACCGCGACCTGGGCTTCACCGATGCCGACCGGGTGGAAAACATCCGCCGCGTGGGCGAGGTGGCCAAGCTGATGACCGATGCCGGGCTGATCGTGCTGACCGCCTTCATCTCGCCCTTCCGCTCGGAACGGCAGATGGTGCGCGACCTGATGGCGCCGGGCGAGTTCGTCGAGGTCTTCGTCGATACGCCGCTGGCGGTCGCCGAATCGCGCGACGTCAAGGGTCTCTACAAGAAGGCGCGCGCCGGCCAGTTGAAGAACTTCACCGGCATCGACAGCCCCTATGAACTGCCGCAGCAGGCCGAGATCACCGTCAACACCGTCGACCTGACCCCCGAGGACGCCGCCGAGCGCATCGTGCAATATGTGCTGACCCGGATGAGCTGAGGCCGGATGCCTAAGGATTGACGTAAAAGCCAGGCAAAGGGGCGGTGTCGGCAACGGCACCGCCCTTGCCTTGCGCCGTTTCGGCAACACTGTCCGAAAGTGGTATTGTTGTTCCCCTGTTCCGCGAGGCAGGCTTGGGGAAAGAACAACAGGAGATGACCATGAAAGGCACGGTCACGATCACGGGTCGCAGGGGCGCGCTGGTGTCCGGGGAATACGAAGTCACCGGCGACCGGCTGCGGGTGTTCTATGACGGGCAGGAGCGGCTGGTGCGCATCGACGGCGGCCAGGTCGATCACCTGGCCCAGGCGCTGCTGCGCGACCTCTGGCTGGGCTGATCCCGGCGGGATGAACCTCGTGCCGGGCCGATGCGGCCCGGTGCGCGTGTCTCAGGCGCCCTTGCCGCCGGGGCGGTATTCCCGCGCCAGCGCGGCCCGACCTTCGGGCGGCACGGCATCGGCCGCGGCCAGGTCCACGACCAGCAGCGCCTCGCCCCGCGCGCCCGCCATGGCCAAAGGCTGGCCGTCCGGTCCGGCGATGACCGACAGGCCGCCATAGTCCAGCCCGGCCTCGGCGCCCGCGTAATTCGCATAGGCCACCACTGCGCCACTCTCATGCGCGCGGGCCGGGACCAGCACGCGCTGGACATGCTCGAAGCCCAGCGGATTGGCGGTCGGCACCAGGATCAGCCTTGCCCCGTCCCGGGCCAGTGCGGCGGCATGGCCGGGAAATTCGATGTCATAGCAGACCAGCGTCGCCGCACCTTGCCCCGCCAGTTGAAAGACCGGTGGCAGTTCGGTGCCGCGCCGGAAGCCCGCCTGCTCCATGGCGCCATAGAGCTGGATCTTGCGGTAATGCGACAGGATCGCCCCGTCAGCGCCGATCACCGTCACGGCGTTGTAAAGCGCCTCGCCCGCGCGCTCGGCCCAGCCAAGGCACAATCCGCAGCCGGCCTCGCGCGCCATCGCGCGCAGGCGGGTGATCCATGCGCCCTCCAGCGGTTGGGCCAGCGCGGCATGCAGGTCGGGGCGGTTATAGCCGGGCAGGATCAGCTCGGGCGTCAGCAGCAGCCCGGCGCCCGCCGCCGAAGCCGCCCGCAACTGCTGGCAGATCGCCCGGAAAACCGCGTCGATCCGGCCATTTGTCGGCGGCGCCTGCCAGAGTGCAATCTTCACTTTTCAGCCCCTTCGCGGCGATACTGGCGCGCAGTCTAACCGATCCTCCGGCCTTCGCCAGCCGACCCCGTGGGAGAGCAGCATGACCGACCGCCCCGTCACCGCCTTCGGGCCGGATTTCCCCTTTGCCTATGACGACTGGCTGCGCCATCCGGCGGGCCTGGGCGCCATCCCGGCCGAGCGGTTCGGCACCAAGGTCGCGGTGATCGGCGCCGGCTGCGCCGGCATCGTCGCCAGCCACGAGTTGATGAAGCTGGGCCTGCATCCCGAGATCTATGAATCGGCCAAGCTGGGCGGCCGGCTGCGATCCGAGATCTTCGAGGGCACCGAGGACGTGGTGGCGGAACTGGGCGGGATGCGCTTTCCGGTCTCCTCGACCGCCTTCTACCATTACGTCGACCTGGTCGGGCTGGAAAGCCGGCCGTTCCCGAACCCGCTGACCGCCGCCGCCGGCTCGACGGTGATCGATCTCGAGGGCGAGACGCATTTCGCCCGCAGCCTCGACGACCTGCCCCGGCTTTACCACGAGGTCGCCACCGCCTATCGCGCCGCGCTGGAGGAGCACGCCGATTTCGCCGCGCTGCAACAGGCGGTGCGCGACCGCGACGTGGCGCGGCTCAAGGCGCTGTGGGATCCGCTGGTGGCCCAATGGGACGAGCGCACCTTCTACGATTTCGTGATCTCGTCCAGGGCGTTCCGGGGCCTCGGCTTCCGCCACCGCGAGGTGTTCGGCCAGGTCGGCTTCGGCACCGGCGGCTGGGACAGCGACTTTCCGAATTCGATGCTGGAGATCCTGCGGGTGAACCTGCTGGAACTGGACGACAACCAACGCTTCATCGTCGGCGGGGTGGAAAACGTGCTGCAACGGCTGTGGCGCCAGCCGGCGGTCTGCGTGCATTGGCCCGCGGGCACCACGCTCAGCGCGCTGAACGGCGGCGCGACGCTGGGCCGGGCCTGCCGCATCGCCCGCAAGGGATCGGGCTTCACCGTCACCGACCAATGGGGCGTTGCCCGCGATTATGCGGCCGTGCTGGTGACCTGCCAGAGCCACCTGCTGACCACCTCGGTCGCGGTGGACGAGTCGATCTTCGACCAGAAGCTGTGGATGGCGCTGGACCGCACCCGCTACATGCAGGCGGCGAAGACCTTCGTCATGGTCGACCGGCCGTTCTGGAACGACACCGATCCGGCGACCGGGCGGCCGCTGCTGTCGATGACGCTGACCGACCGGCTGACGCGGGGCAGCTATTTCTTCGACAACGGTCCCGACCGGCCGGGGGTGATCTGCCTGAGCTATTCCTGGATGACCGACGCGCTGAAGGTGCTGCCGCTGGCGCCCGAGCGGCGGGTCGAACTGGCGCTGGATGCGCTCGACAAGATCTATCCCGGCGTCGACATCCGCAGCCATATTCGCGGCGCCCCGATCTGCGTCAGCTGGGAGGCGGACGAGAATTTCCTTGGCGCCTTCAAGGGCGCGCTGCCCGGGCATTACCGCTATAACCACCGCATGTATGGCCATTTCATGCAAGGCGCGATGCCCGAGGAGCAGCGTGGCATCTTCCTGGCCGGCGACGGCATCAGCTGGACCCCGGCCTGGGTCGAGGGCGCGGTGCAGACGGCGCTGAACGCGGTCTGGGGGGTGATGGCGCATCTGGGCGGCGCCTGCGCGCCCGAGAACCCCGGGCCGGGCGAGTTGTGGCCGCGGATCGGCCCGCTGGCCCTGCCGGACTGAGGCGCAGAAAAGGCGTGACAAGCCGGCGCGGCCCGGCTAACCATGACGCCATGTCGCATCGTGATTTCTACACCGCCTCGTTTTATTGGTTCCGCTGTCCCCAGCGGAGCCGGGTTGCCGTGTAGCGTCAGGAACGCGATACCATCCCCGAAAGCCGCTGGCCCGACCGGCGGCTTTTGTCTTTCGAAAACCCCCGGTCCGGCCCTTCGCAGAGAAAGAGCCATGACCATCCAGACCGAAAACCTGCATATCGACAGCCTGCGCCTGCTGCCCGCACCCGCCGCCCTGGCGGCCGAGTTGCCGCGCGACGACGCGATCTCACGCCTCGTCACCGAAAGCCGCGCCGCGATCCGCGCCATCCTGGCCGGCCGGGACCGCCGGCTTCTGGTGGTGGTCGGCCCCTGCTCGATCCACGATCCCAAGGCCGCGCTCGACTATGCCGCGCGGCTGGCCGAGGAACGCCGGGCGCTGTCCGACCGGCTCGAGATCGTCATGCGGGTCTATTTCGAAAAGCCGCGCACCACGGTCGGCTGGAAGGGGCTGATCAACGACCCGCATCTGGACGGCTCGGACCGGATCGAGGACGGGCTGCCGATGGCGCGCCGCCTGCTTCTGGACATCAACCGCCTGGGCCTGCCGGCGGCGACCGAGTTCCTGGACCCGATCCTGCCGCAGTATTTCGCCGACCTGATCGCCTGGGGCGCCATCGGTGCGCGCACCACGGAAAGCCAGATCCACCGCCAACTGGCCTCGGGCCTGTCCTGCCCGGTCGGCTTCAAGAACGGCACCGATGGCGGCGTGCAGGTGGCGCTGGATGCGATCCGCTCGGCCGCGGGCGCGCACAGCTTCCCGGCGATCACCGCCGATGGCCGCGCCGCGATTGCCCGCACCACCGGCAATGCGGCCTGCCATCTGGTGCTGCGCGGCGGCCATGCCGGGTCGAACTACGGCGCCGCCGATGTGGAAGCCGTCGCGGCGGCGGCCGCCAGGGCCGGGGTGGATCCCGGCATCGTCATCGACGCGAGCCATGCCAACAGCGGCAAGGACGCCGCCCGCCAGCCGGCGGTGATCGCCGACATCGCCGCGCAGATCCGGGACGGCGAGACGCGCATCCGCGGCGTGATGCTGGAAAGCAACCTCGTCGCCGGGCGGCAGGATCTGGCCCCCGACCGCGTGCCGACCTATGGCCAAAGCATCACCGACGCCTGCCTGGGCTGGGAGGACACGCGCCGGCTGCTGCACGGCCTCGCCGCCACCCTGGACGCGCAGGCCCGCGCTGCCTGAGGGCTGGTCCCGGCTTTCTCTGGCCAGTTGCTGATGGCAGAAAGCCCCGCGTCCCGTCGCGGGGCCTTTCGCGACGGCGGGCGCGTGCCGCATGATCTGCACGGGAAAGGCCGCTGAGCGATCTTCGGTCCGAACGCCGCCGGGGCGCGAACCGGGGCGATCCGCTGCCGATGCCGCGGACCGCGCCCGAGACATTCGTCGGCGAGGATCCCGCCCTTCCTGGCGGTCGCGGCCGCCGCTACCAGGTCGGCGCCGACATGCTCTTCGGGCAGATCCTGCCCTATCCGGACAGTCGCCGCACGGAGACGGCCGCGATCCGCTGTCGATCGCAACGAAACGCCGCCCGGATCGGCTGATCGGGGCGGCGGGATGGCGCGGGGCATGGGGCCTGCTGCCCCGGTCGTCCTTACAGGTGGATCTGGCTGAAGGCAGCCTTGGGAATGCCCAGTTTCTTCAGGTCGCGCGCGTCCGGGGTGCGGTGCATGTCCACCGCGGCGGCGGCGTGAACGGCGGCCCGGAAGGCGCCGAAGAACGAGCGGAGGGACTGAAGGGCGGTCATCTGTCTAGCCTGTCTGTCGGTGTTTCTACGCCAACAGAGATGGGCCTCCCCCGCCGTTTCCGCAACGCAGCATTTGGGCAATGCCGCCATGTGCGCAGGGCATGGCGATCCCGGCCGCGCCGATGGCGGGCCGGGATCGCGGGTCTCAGTCCTCGTCGCCGGCAAGCTGCGCCAGCACCTGGCCCTTGCCGCGCGCCCGCAGGATCAAGGGCACGATCAGCGCCAGGGCGGCGATGCCCAGAAGCGTGGCCGCGATGGGCGAATGCAGCAGATAGCTCCAGTCGCCCTGGCTGATCGACAACGCCCGGCGCAGCTGCTGCTCGGCCATCGGACCCAGGATCAGGCCGACGACGATGGGCGCGATGGGATAGCCGTAAAGCCGCATCACATAGCCCAGCACGCCGAAGCCCAGCAGCATCCCCAGTTCGACGCTGGAGGGATTGGCGCCGATGGTGCCCAGCGTCGCGAACAGCAGGATGCCGGCATAGAGCCAGGGTTTCGGCACGGTCAAGAGCCTCACCCACAGCCCGATCAGCGGCAGGTTCAGCACCAGCAGCATGGCGTTGGCGATCAGCAGGCTGGCGATCAGCCCCCAGACCAGCGTCGGGTTGGTGGCAAAGAGCAGCGGGCCGGGCTGCAGCCCGAACTGCTGGAAACCCGCCAGCATGATCGCCGCCGTGGCCGAGGTCGGCAGGCCCAGCGTCAAGAGCGGCACCAGCGTGCCCGCCGCGCTGGCGTTGTTCGCCGCTTCGGGACCGGCCACGCCCTCAATGGCGCCCTGGCCGAATTCCTCGGGGTGCTTCGAGAGCTTCTTCTCGGTCGCATAGGACAGGAAGGTGCCGATCTCGGCCCCGCCCGCGGGCATGGCGCCGATCGGGAAGCCGATGACGGTGCCGCGCAGCCAGGGTTTCCACGAACGCGCCCAGTCCTGGCGATTCATCCAGACCGAGCCCTTGACGGCGGTAACCTCGTCTTCGTGCTGATCGCGCTGCCCGGCGATGAACAGCGCCTCGCCCACCGCAAACATGGCGACGGCCATGGTGGTGACCTCGATCCCGTCCAGCAGCTCGGCCTGGCCGAAGGACAGCCGCGCCTGGCCGGTGAGCTGGTCGATGCCGACGCAGGCCAGCGCCAGGCCCAGGAACAGCGAGGTCAGCCCGCGCAGCGCCGAATCGCCGAAAGCGGCCGAGACGGTGACGAAGGCCAGCACCATCAGCGCGAAATATTCCCGCGGCCCGAACACCAGCGCCAGCTTGACGATGGTCGGCGCCAGGAAGGCCAGCAGCAGCGTGGCGATCAGCCCGGCGATGAAGCTGCCGATGGCGGCGGTGGCCAGCGCCGGCCCGCCCCGGCCCTTGCGGGCCATCTTGTTGCCTTCCAGCGCGGTGATGATCGAGGCGCTTTCGCCCGGCGTATTGAGCAGGATCGAGGTGGTCGAGCCGCCATACATGCCGCCGTAATAGATGCCGGCGAACATGATGAGCGACCCCGCCGGGTCCAGCCGATAGGTGACGGGCAGCAGCAGCGCCACGGTCAGCGCCGGGCCGATGCCGGGCAGGACCCCCACGGCAGTGCCCAGCGTGACGCCGATCAGCGCATAGAACAGCAGCATCGGGTCGGCGGCGGTCGCCAGCCCCTGCATCAGGAAATCGAAGGCGCCCATGGCTCAGCCCCCCGGGAAGAACAGATGCTCCAGCGGGCCGGGCGGCAGGTGCAGCATCAGAAGTTGCGAGAAGACCACCCAGACCACGAAGGCGAAGGCGATGCCGATGGGCAGGGTCAGCGCCAGGTTGCGCTTGCCGAAGGCGAAGGCGGTGCAGGCAAACAGGATGCCCGTCGCGATGGAAAAGCCCGCGACATGCAAAAGCAGCAGCTGGATGGCAAGGCCTGCGACGATCCACAGCACCGGGGCGGCCCGCTGCGGCGGGCGTTCGGGGAAATCGCCGCGCAGCGCGGCCAGCACGGTCCAGCCGGCCAGGCCCAGAAGGCAGAAGGCCACGACGCGCGGCACGCTGGCCGGGCCGACGCCGGAATAGCCGCCCAGGTCGGCCAGCCGCGCGCTGTCCCACAGCATCACCCCGGCGATGACGGCAAGGCCGAGCGCGATGACAAGCGCCGCCCCATCCGGGCGGCGCTTGGTTTGCGGTTGCAGGTCGCTCATTTCACCAGACCGATGTCCTTGAGGATCGCGGCGGTGGATTCCTCGTCCTTGGCGAGCTGGGCGTCGAACTCCGGCCCGGCCAGGAAGGTGTCGATCCAGCCCTTGTTGGCCAGCTGCTTCTGCCAGTTTTCCGACTTGGCCATCTTCTCGATATCGGCGGTGACCTTGGCTTTCTGCTCGTCCGAAAGCCCCGGCGCGGCCGCGACCATGCGCCAGTTCTGCAGATCGACGTCCAGGCCCGATTCCTTCAGCGTCGGCGCGTCCACGCCCTCGATCCGCTCGGGCGAGGAGACCGCGAGCAGGCGCAGGGTGCCGGCCTTGACCTGGGCCTCGAACTCGCCCAGCGAGGAGACGCCCGCTGTGACCTGGTTGCCCAGGATCGCGGCCAGCGCCTCGCCGCCGCCAGAATAGGCGATGTAGTTGATCTTGGTCGGATCGACGCCGGCCGCCTTGGCGATCAGGCCGACGGCGATATGGTCGGTGCCACCGGCCGAGCCGCCGGCCCAGCTGACCGCGCCCGGGTCCGCCTTCAGCTTCTCGACCAGCCCGGCCATGTCCTGGATCTCGGACGCGGCCGGGACCACGATGGCCTCGTATTCGCCGGTCAGCCGCGCGATGGGCGTCACGTCCTTCAGCGAGACGGGCGAGCCGTTGGTCAGGATGGCGCCGACCATAACATAGCCGCCGACGATCAGCGCATCCGGGTTGCCCTTGTTCTGGCTGGCGAATTGCGCCAGGCCGATGGTGCCGCCGGCGCCGGGCACGTTCTGGACCTGCACCGATTTCGAGATGCCGTCCTCTTGCAGCACGGTCTGCATGGTGCGCGCGGTCTGGTCCCAGCCGCCGCCGGGGTTGGCGGGCGCGATGATGGTGTAATCGGCCATGGCCGGCAGCGCCATGGCGCCGGCAAAGAGGCTGGCGAGAACGAGATGCTTCATGGTTTCCTCCGCATCGACCGGACGCGCGCGGCGCCGGCCCGTTTGGCTGTTTTTCTGGCTTTGGCCCGCATTTCTCCCAAAACGCGGGCGGTCCTCCGTGAACCCGGTGGCGGGCCCTGCGCCCTTTGCATCACAGAAACCTGTCATGGACCTGACGCGGGCGTGAAAAATTTGCCGGAAACGCTATCTGGCGGACAGCGCCCGGTTCCAGCGCGACAGCAGCCGCGCCCGCGTCGCCTGGTCCAGATAGGCCAGAAGGCCCGGGCTGACCGGCACCGGCTTCAGCCGCACGCCCTCCAGCCCCGCCATGCCGCCCAGCGGCGAATCCTGCCCCGCGACTTCAAGGCTGACGGCCGACAGCCGCAGCGTACGCGACAGCAGCGCCTGCCCCTCGGGCGACATCAGGAAGGCCAAGAACTCCGCGCCCAGTTCCGGCGCCCGCGCCGCGCGCGGCACCAGCGCCACGCGCGAAACGACCACGGTGAAGTCGCGCGGCAGGATCACCCCCACCTCGGGGTGCTGGCGCGCCCAGTCGGCGGCATAGGAGCCAAGCAGATTGTAGCCCACCGCCAGCCTTCCGTCGGCGATGCGGGTCAGGATCTCGGCCGTGGTCGGGTATTGCCGCACGCCCATGCGGCCCATCGCGCGCACCACCTCCCAGATCTTCGGGTAAAGCTCCTGGTCGCGGGCCAGGAACAGATAGCCCACGCCCGAGCGCGCCACGTCATAGGTGCCGATGCGGCCCTGCGCCTCGGCCGGATGCCCGGCCATCCATTCCAGCAGCTCGGCCCGGGTCGAGGGCGGCGGGTGGTCGCGGAAGCTGGGCTTGTGATAGGCGAAGACGGCGGGCTCGAAGGTCAGCGCATAGGCGGTGTCGCGCCAGTTCGCCCAATCCGGCCAGCCGGGCGTGTCGGGCGTCACCACCGGCCGGGCAAAGCCGTCGTTCGCCAGTTTCACCTGCAGGTCCATGGCCGAGGAAAAGGCGAAATCCGCCGTGCCGGTGCCCGCCTCGGTCTCGGCCACGATGCGGTCGTGCAGGGCGCCGGTCAGCAGGTTCTCGTAGCGCAGGGCAAGGTCGGGCCGGCGCTGCTGAAGGCCTCGACCAGCGGCCGGGCCAGATCGTCGTCGAGCGAGGAATAGATCGTGAGTTCGCCCGCCGCCTGCCCCGAGGGCGCGGGAAACAGCACCGCCTCGGCCCGGGCGATGCCGGTCAGGGCCAGGATCAGCAGGGCGGACACGAGGGCAAGGCGCATGATGGCCGCCAGACTGCCCCAGCCGGACCCCGTTCACAAGCGCCGGCACGCAGGCTAACCTGCCGGACCGGAGAGGGATTCATGCGCATCCTGCTGGTCGAGGACAATCTTTCGCTGGCCGAGGGCCTGTCGGCGCTCTTGCGCCAGTCCGGCTATGCCGTGGACGTGGTCCATGACGGCGCCTCCGCCGAGGCCCTGGCGGCGGCCGAAAGCTTCGAGCTGGTGATCCTGGACCTGAACCTGCCGCAGATGGACGGGCTGGAAGTCCTGCGCGCCATGCGGGCACGGCGCAACCCGGCCGCGGTGATGATCCTGACCGCGCGCGGCACGCCCGAGGAGCGGGTGCGCGGCCTCGACCTCGGTGCCGACGACTATCTGATCAAGCCCTTCGACATCGGCGAATTCGAGGCCCGCATCCGCTCGCTCTTGCGCCGGCAGGCCGGGCTGCGCACGGCGACGGTCAGCTTCGGCGCGCTGAGCTTCGACCAGAACAGCCGCAGCTTTTCGGTCGAGGGCCAGCCGCTGGACCTGCCCGCGCGCGAACGCGGCCTGCTGGAGCTGCTCATCACCCGCGCCGGCAAGGTGGTGCCGCGCGACAGCATCGTGCAGTCGCTGACCTCGCTGGAGGACGACCTGTCGGCCAATGCCATCGAGCAATATGTCAGCCGGCTGCGCAAGCGCCTGGCGGCGGCCGGGCTGACGGTGCGCACGGCGCGCGGCATCGGCTATTTCCTGGACCGGGCATGAGCCGGCCGTTTTCCATCCGCCGCCGGCTGCTGCTGTGGCTCTTGGCGGCGACGGCGGTCTTCGGCGCGCTGGCGCTGGTCGACACCGGGCGCGAGGCGCGGCACATGGCGACGGCGCTGGCCGACCGGGTGCTGGCCGGCTCAGCCCTGGTCATCGCCGAACGCGCCTCGCTGGACGAAGAGGGCATGATCGCCATCGAGATCCCCTATGGCGCGCTGGAAATGCTGAGTTCGGCGGCCGAGGACCGGGTGTTCTATCGCGTCGACGGCCCGCCGGGGCGGCTGGTCACCGGCTATGCCGACCTGCCGGTGGCGCCGGCGGTGCCGGGCGGCGATCCGGGCTTTGCCGACGGCCTGTTCCGCGACCAGCCGGTGCGGGTGGCGACGCTGGCCCGCGCCGCCTCGACCGGCATCGACGAGGTGCCCTTTACCGTCACCGTGGCCGAGACCACCACCGCGCGCGAGGAACTGACGCGGACCATCCTGATGCGCTCGGCCCTGCGGCTGGGGCTGATGATGCTGGGCGCGGCGCTGATCGTCGGCATCGCGGTCACCGTCTCGCTGCGGCCCTTGTCGCGGCTCTCCGAGGCGATCGCCACCCGCAGCCCCGACGACCTTTCGCCGGTCGAGACCCCGGTGCCCAGCGAGGTGCGCGGGCTGGTCGGCGCCATCAACGGCTTCATGCTGCGGCTGAAATCGGCGCTGGACGGGTTGCGCAATTTCACCGGCAACGCCGGCCACCAGCTGCGCACGCCGCTGGCCGTGGTGCGCACGCAGCTGGCGCTGGCGGCCCGCGCCGGCACGCTGGCCGAGGCGCAGGCCGCCGCTGCCAAGGGCGACGCGGCGGTCGCCCATGCCGAGCGCATCCTGGCGCAGCTTCTGCTTTTGGCCAAGGTCGATGCGGCGGCGGGCCGGGCGCCCGACGTGATCGACCTTGCCGCCTTCGCCCGCGACCTGACCGCCGAGCAGATCCCCGCCGCCGCCGAGGCCGGCATCGACCTGGGCTTCGAGGGCGGCCTCGAGGGCGAGGGCCCCCTGCCCGTCCGCGCCGAGCCGCTGCTCTTGGGCGAGGCGCTGGCCAACCTGATCTCGAACGCGATCCTGCACACCGGGCGCGGCGCGATGGTGACGATCCGCGTCCGCGCCGAGGGCGACGAGGCCGTGCTGGAGGTCGAGGACGACGGCCCCGGCATCCCCGCCGAGGCCCGCGCCGCCGCCATCGGCCGCTTCGCGCGCGGCCAGGGTCCGAGCCAAGGGCCGGGCCTGGGCCTGGGCCTGCCGGTGGTCGAGGAAATCGCCCGGCTTTTCGGCGGCCGGCTGGGCCTGCACCCCGGCGCCGGCGGTCGCGGCCTTTGCGCCCGGCTGCATTTCCCCCGCGCCGCCTGATCCCCCGATTTGCAGAATCGGCGCCGCCATGGCATCGCGCGCCTTTCACCCGCAGGAACCACCGCCATGCCGCCCACCTCTCGCCAGACCCGGTCGATGCTTCTGGGGTGTTTCCTGGCCGGCGGCCTGGGCATCGGCGTCTGGGGCGCCAACCTGCCGGCGCTCGCCCGCCGCACCGGCATGGACGAGGCGCAGATCGGCCTGGTGCTCTTGTGTTTCGCGGCCGGGGCGATCGTCTCGATGAACCTGGTGCCGCGGCTGATGGCGCGCTTCGGCGCCGGGCGGGTCTCCTGCCTTGCGGCCGGGCTGTTCGGCCTTGGCATCGCCGCCGTGGCGCTGGTCGGACAGATGGCACAGGCGGCGCTGGTCGCGGGCTTCTGCGGCGTGGTCTTCGGCGCGCTGGACGTGGCGATGAACAGCCATGCCGCGCAATTCGAGGCCCGCGCCGGCCGGCCGGTGATGTCGTTCTTTCACGCCATGTTCAGCGCCGGCACCCTGGCCGGCGCCGCCGGCTATGCCTGGCGCGCCCATGCCGGCGGCGCCGCGCCGGCCAGCCTGGTCGCGGCCGGACTGCTGATCCTGCTGCTCGCCGCGCTGGCCGCCACCTGCGCGGGCGGCGCCCCCGCGCCGCAGGACGACGCCATCCCGGCGCAAGCCCGCGGCGCGACCGCAACGCCCGGCCTGCGGGTGCTGGCGCTTGGCGCGGTGGCCTTTGCCATCTTCTTCGCCGAGGGGGCGATCATGGACTGGGCGGCGCTTTACCTAGTGCGCATCCTCGGCGCCAGCGAGAGCACCGGCGCGCTGGGTTACGCGGCCTTTGCCGGCGCCATGCTGCTGGGCCGGCTGCTGGGCGACCGCGCCAACCGCATGTTCGGCGCGGCGCGGCTGTTCCGTCTGGGCACGGCGACGGTGGCGCTGGCGCTGGCGGCGATGCTGGTCGCGGGCGCCGTGGTCCCGGTGCTGGCGGCGCTGGCGCTCTGCGGGCTCGGCATGGCGAATGTCATCCCGATCCTGTTCTCGGCTGCCGGGCGGCTGGGACTGGCGGATGGCGGGCGCTCGATGTCGCGGGTGCTGACCATGGGCTATGCCGGGCTGCTGGTCGGGCCGGCGGTCATGGGCTTCGTCGCCAAGGCGGCCTCGTTGCAGGCCAGCCTGGCGCTGGTGGCGCTGGCGGTGGCCGCCACCTGCCTTTGCGCCCGGCTGGTGCGACCCGAGGCCGACTGAGCGCGCTCGCCGCCGTCAGGGCTGCACCGCCTCGGCCCGCAGCATCTCGACCATGCGGTCGCGCATGACGAATTTCTGCGGCTTGCCGGTGACGGTCATCGGCAGTTCCGTCACCACGCGGACATGGCGCGGCACCTTGAAATGCGCGATCTGCCCCTTGCAATGCGCGCGCAGGGCCTCGGGGTCGATGGTCTCGCCGCTGCGGGGTATGACCCAGGCGCAGACCTCTTCGCCAAAGCGGTCGTCGGGGATGCCGAAGACCTGCACCTCGCGCACCTGCGGGTGGCGGATCAGGAATTCCTCGATCTCGCGCGGATAGATGTTTTCGCCGCCGCGGATGATCATGTCCTTGACCCGGCCGACGATGGTGCAGAAGCCCTGCTCGTCCAGCGTGCCCAGATCGCCGGTCTGCATCCAGCCGTCGTGGATGGCCTCGGCACTGGCGGCGGGATCGGCCCAATAGCCCGACATCACCGAATAGCCCCGGGTCCAGATCTCGCCCTTTTCGCCGACCGGCACGGTCGCGCCGCCCTCGCCGACGATGCGCACCTCGAGATGCGGGTGGATGCGGCCGACGGTCTCGCAGCGCTTCTCGGTCGGGTCGTCGGTAAAGCTCTGGAAGGACACCGGCGAGGTCTCGGTCATGCCGTAGCAGATCGTCACCTCATGCATGTGCATGTCGCGATTGACCCGCTTCATCACCTCGATCGGACAGAGCGCGCCGGCCATGATGCCGGTGCGCAGGCTCGCGAGATCGCGATGCGCCTGGTCCAGTTCCTGCAGCATGGCGACGAACATCGTCGGCACGCCGTAAAGCGCCGTCGCACGCTCGGCCTCGACCGCGTCGAGCGTCTGCGCGGGATCGAAGGCCTCGGAGGGAAAGACCATGGTCGCGCCCTTGCTGACCGCGCCCAGGACGCCCATCACCATGCCGAAGCAATGGTAAAGCGGCACCGGGATCACCAGCCGGTCGGCATGGCTCAGCGCGATGCGGTCGGTGACGAAGCGGCCGTTGTTGACGATGTTCAGATGCGACAGCGTCGCGCCCTTGGGCTGGCCGGTGGTGCCCGAGGTGAACTGGATGTTGATCGGCTCGTCGGGGTCCAGCGCGATGCCGTCCAGCCGGGCCAGCAGGTCGGGCGTGGCGCGGGCCGACAGCTCGGCAAAGGCGATCATGCCGGGACCGGGATCGTCCTGCATCATCACCACATGGCGCAACTCGGGAAAGCGCGCCGGGGCGCCGCCCGCGGCCAGTTCCGGCATCAGCTCGCGCAGCATCGCGGCATAGTCCGAGCCCTTGAAGCGGCTGGCGGCAACCAGCGCCCGGCAGCCGACCTTATTCAGGGCATAGTCCAGCTCGGACAGGCGATAGGCCGGGTTGATATTGACCAGGATGGCGCCGATGCGGGCGGTGGCGAACTGCGTCAGCACCCATTCCAGCCGGTTCGGCGACCAGACCCCCACCCGGTCGCCCTTGGCGATGCCCAGGGACAAGAGCCCGGCCGCCAGCCGGTCCACCCGGGCGGCGAATTCGCGATAGCTGAGCCGGTCGCCGCTTTCGCGAAACACCAGCGCGTCATTGCCGCCATGCGCGGCCACGGCCTCGGCCAGCAGTTGCGGGATGGTGGCATGTTTCAGCGGCGGCTCGGCCGGTCCGCGCACATGCGACAGCCCGTCCTGCGGCGCGGCCGAACGGGAAAGCGGATGCGTCATGATCGTCTCCTGTCCTTTCAAGGGCCGGGGTGCGGCGGGACCGCGCCCCGGCCGGGGCGACCTTCAGCCGCGCGCGATGTTGACGACCTGCATCTGGGTATATTCGGTCAGCCCCTCGACCGATTGCTCGACGCCCAGGCCCGAGCCCTTGAAGCCGGCCATCGGGATATGCGGGCCGATGTTGAGCTGCTGGTTCACCCAGACCGTGCCGGATTCGATGCGCCCGGCGATCTCGGCCGCGCGGTCCACATCCGCCGAATGCACCGAGCCGCCCAGGCCGTAATCCGAGGCATTGGCCCGCGCGATCACCTGGTCGATATCGTCGAAGCGGATTACCGGCAGGATCGGGCCGAACTGTTCCTCGTCGACGATGCGCTGGCCGTCGCGAACGTCGCGCACGATGGTCGGCGTGATGAAATAGCCCCTGCCCTCGCGCGCCTCGCCGCCGGCGATGACCTTGCCGCTGGCCCTGGCATCGGCCAGGAAACCCTTGACCTTCTCATACTGCGCCCTGTTCTGGATCGGGCCGATGGTGGTGCCCTGCTTCAGCCCGTCATCGACCACGGCGGCCTGGGCGATCTCGGCCAGCGCGTCGCAGAATTCGTCATAGATCGCGTCATGGACATAGGCGCGCTTGACCGCCAGGCAGACCTGCCCCGCGTTCATGAAGGCGCCGCCATAGACCTTTTCGGCGGTCTTCCTGACATCGACGTCGGGCAGGACGATGGCCGGGTCGTTGCCGCCCATCTCCAGCGTGACCCGCTTCATCGTGCTGGCGGCGCTGGCCATGATGCGCTTGCCGGTCTCGGACGAGCCGGTGAACCCGATCTTGGCGATGCCCGGATGCGTGGTCATGCGCGGGCCAAGGTCGTTCGCGTCGGTGATGATGTTCACCAGCCCGGCCGGGAGGATCCTGGCGCAAAGCTCGCCCAGCTTCAGCGCCGCGACCGGCGTGGTCGGCGCGGGTTTCAGCACGATGGCATTGCCGGCCATCAGCGCCGGGCCGATCTTCCAGCAGGCCAGCAGCAGCGGGAAGTTCCAGGCGATGATCGCGCCCACGACGCCCAGGGGCTTGTGGCGGGTCTCGATGCGGAAATCCGCGTCATCCTGGATCACCCGGTCGGGCAGTTCCAGCGTCGCGGTATGGGCCAGATAGCCCTGGCTCCATTGCACCTCGCCCAGCGCCTCGGGCAGCGGCTTGCCCTGTTCCTGGGTGACGGTGCGCGCCAGGTCCTCGGCGTGCTCGCCGATGGCGGCGGCCAGCGCCTCGATCTTCGCCCGCCGCTCGGCCATGCTGGTCCTGGCCCAGTCGCGTTGCGCGGCGGCGGCGGCGGCGACGGCCTCGTCAAGCTGCGCCTCGGTCGCGTGCGGCACGCGGGCAAAGACCTCCTCGGTGGCGGGGTTGAGCACGTCCACCATGCGCTCGGCCGAGACCAGCTTACCGCCGATCAGCATCCTGTAATCCATCTTTTTCCTCCCAAAGCGCGCCGGCTCCTCAACCGGGCATGGCGGAAAGCATAGGCCGCGGGGCCGAGCGGCGTCTTGGCGTGCCGCGCCAGCCACCGGGGCTGGCGCGCCAGGAAAAGCCTTTGCGATCAATGCACGGCGCGGCAGGAGGCGTAGTAGTCGCCCGGCGCCATGGCGTAATGCTGGCGAAACACCCGGTTGAAATGCGACAGGTCGCCGAAGCCCGCGCGAAAGGCCAGTTCCGAGATCACCGGCCGGCGGTTCATCTGCGCCGCGCGCCGCAGGTGGTCGGCGGTCAGCCGGGCGCGGCGCTGCGCCAGCACCCGGGTGAAGCTGGTGCCGTGGTCGCCGAAATCGCGCTGCAACTGGCGCCGCGACAGGTTGACCAGCGCCGAGAGCCGCTCGATCGAGAATTCCGGGTCGGTCAGGTGGCGCTCGATGGTCTCGCAGGCATGGCGGAACCGGCCGGCGCGGTCGCGAAAGCCGGGCGCCGGGCCTTCGCCGCGAAACAGCAGCGCGACGAAATCGAACAGATAGTCCGCGGCGTCATCGGCTTCGGGCGCCTCGGCCAGCAGGGCGCCAAGACCCGCGAGCAGCGGATGCCGGGCCGGGATGCGCCGCCCGGTCAGCGGCGCGGCGGGGCGGCCTTCCAGGCACAGCGCGCGCGGCAGATGCACCGAGGTGAAGCTGGCGTCGCGGCCGTCGAAGCGGATCTGGGCGGTGCGGGTCGAATCCATCAGCAGGCAGTCGCCGGCCGCCAGCACCTCGGCCGCGCCATTGTGGATGACCCGCGCCTCGCCGGCGCGCTGCATCAGCAGGAACAGATATTCGCTGTCATCGCTGCGGATGCCGGAGCGCTGGCGGTCGATGCGGTCGATGCGGCAATCCATCTCGGCGATGTCGATGCCGTGGCGGCGGCGCAGCCGGAAATCCCCCACGGCCCGCCGGTTGCGCTCGGCGGGGGTGCAATCGTATTGGCCGCAATTGGACAGGACGCAATTGCTCCATTCCTCGAAACACATCATCACCTTTCCTCCCCAAGAAGGCTTGCTGTGCGGCGGCCATGATACGCGAGGGGGGCGCAAGATCAACCGCGCCCTTCAGGGCGCGCCGATCTCGTCGCTGCGGCGGCTGTCGAGTTCCTGCGCATAGCGCTTCAGACAATAGGCCTCGGTCAGCGAGCCCAGCACCCGCTGCGTCGCCGGCCCGTCCAGCACCGGCAGGATTTCCAGCTGCGTGCGCGAGAACTGGTCCAGCACGGCCTGGATATTGTCCTGGCGGAACACATGCGCATCGGCGCCGATCATGCAATCGGCGGCCAGCAGGACATCGGCCAGCTCGGTGATCTCGGGGTCGTGCACGGTCGCCATGTCGATGATGCCGGCATAGCGGTCGTGCTCGTCCACGGCGAAGGCGTATTTGCGGCTGCCGAGCGGCAGCTCTTCGCGCAGGATCGCCACCGGCTGGTGCAGCGGCACGCGGCGGATGTCGCTGCGCATCATCCGCCCCGCCGTCAGGTCGCGCACCCAGCCCACGTCATGCGCCCCCAGCAGCGGGATGCCGCGCAGATGGAAGCGCCAGGTCGAGAAGGAATAGCCGAAGGTCAGCCGCACCACGGTCGAGGCGATGAAGGCCGCGGTCAGCACGCCGACGGTAAAGGCGAAATTGCCGGTGATCTCCAGCACCAGAAAGACCATGGTCAGCGGCGCGCCGGTGATGGCGGCGCCGACCGCGGCCATGCCGGCCAGCATGGCGGGGATGCGCAGCTCGGGCAGGCCGGGCAGCGCCAGCACCAGAAGCTGCGCGACCAGCGCCCCCAGCAGGCAGCCGATGAACAGCGACGAGCTGAAAAGCCCGCCGCGAAAGCCCACGCCCAGCGACAGGGCCGAGGCCAGGATCTTGCCAAGCAGCAGCAGCGCCACCGCCCAAAGGCCCCAGTTCTGGCTGATATGCACCTGGATCGAGTCGTGCCCGCTGCCCAGCACCTGCGGGCTGGCCAGCGCCATGGCGCCCAGGATCAGCCCGCCGGCCGCCGGACGCGCCCAGACCGCCAGCCGGCTTTTCTGGCACAGCCGCTCGAAGACCGAGACCAGCCGCATGGTCGCGGTGCCGACCAGCGCCGCCAGCAATCCGATGATGATGAACAGCGGCAGCAGCGTGTCGGGCAGCGCCGCCACATCGGGCAGGTGGAACAGCGAGCCATGCGGCTCGACCGCGCGGCGCGCCAGCGTGCCCGAGATCACCGCCGCGCCGATGATGGCGATGTTGCGCGGCGCGTAGGAGCCATGGACCAGCTCGAAGCCGTAGAAGGCGCCTGCCAGCGGCGCGTTGAAGGCCGCGGCGATGGCCGCCGCCGCCCCGGCCGAGGTCAGGCAGCGCTTGTCCTCGCGCCGCAGCCGGAACGGCTGGGCCACGGCGGAAAACAGGCTGGCGCCAAGCTGGCTGTAGCCCGCCTCCATCCCGACCGAGGCGCCCGAGAGGTTCGAGAGCAGCGTGAGCCAGGCCAGCCGCAGCGAATCCCAGACCGACATCTTGCCGCCGTAAAGCGCATTGGCCTCGATCGGGTCGACGATCTCGGCCGGGCGGATGCGCTGCGCGACCAGCGCCCAGACCCCCAGCACCAGCCCGCCCACCGCCGGGACCAGCGCATAGGGCCAGGCCGGCAGGTCCGAAAGCGCGCTCAGCGCCGCGTCGCGCGGCAGACCGAACAAGAGCCCCTGCGCCGCCAGAAGCAGCCGGTGCAGCCCCGCGACCGCCAGCCCGACCAGCCCGCCAAGCGCGAAGGCGATGACGACCAGCATCGCCTCCTGGTCGCGCAGCTGCCGTCGGACCTCGTTGATCCGCTGCAGAAAGGACAGCATCAGGCGGCGCGGGGCGGTCTTGCGGGCAAAGGGCATGGGGCGGTCATCCGGGGGGGGCGCGGAGAGGATCTGGCGACGGGGGCCGGCCCGCCGCCCTGGGGCGCGTCACTCGCCCCGGGGATAGCGCTTGTTTTCCTCGAGCACGTTCAGGTCCATGTGGTTGCGCATGTAGCGCTCCGAGGCCCTTTGCAGCGGCTGGTAATCCCAGGGGAAATAGGCGCCATTCCGCAGCGCCTCATAGACCACCCAGCGCCGGGCCTGGCTTTCGCGCACCTCGGCGTCATAGGCCTCCAGGTCCCAGCGCGCCCGCATCTGCGCCGAAAGCCGCGCCAGGGTCTCGGCATGGGCGGGGTCGTCGGCCAGGTTGCGCAGCTCCTGCGGGTCGTCGGCCAGGTTGTAAAGCATCGGCGCATCGGCATTGCACAGCGCCAGCTTCCAGTCGCCGTCGCGCAGCGCCACCATTGGCGTCACCGTGCCCTCGGCCGCGTATTCCATCGGCACCGGACCGCGCGCGCCCTGCCCGGTGGCGAGCCCCGTCAGATCCTCGCCATCGGTCCAGCGCGAAAGCGTGCTGATGTCCAGCCCGGCCAGCGCCGCCACCGTCGGCACCACGTCTAGGGTCGAGGCAGGCTGGTCGATGCGCCCCGGCTGCCAGCCCGGCGCCGCGATCATCAAGGGCACCCGGGCCGAGCCCTCGAAAAAGCTCATCTTGAACCACATGCCGCGTTCGCCCAGCATGTCGCCGTGATCCGAGACGAACAGGATGATGGTGTTGTCGTCCATCCGGCCGCGCTTGAGCACGTCGAGGATCTCGCCGATCTTTTCGTCCACATAGGAGATATTGGCGAAATAGCCCTGCCGCGCCCGGCGCACGTCCTCGGGCGTGATGTCGAAGGCGCGGAAGTCGCAGGCCTCCATCAGCCGCTGCGAATGCGTGTCCTGATCCTCGAACGGGATGGCCGGCACCTCGGGCTCCAGCGCCGGGCAGTCGTCGTAGAGATCCCAGAACCGGCGGCGCGCGACATAGGGGTCGTGCGGATGGGTGAAGCTGACGGTCAGGCACCAGGGCCGGTCGTCCAGCCGGCGCGACAGGTCATAGAGCTTTTGCGTGGCGTTGAAGGCGACCTCGTCGTCATATTCCATCTGGTTGGTGATCTCGGCCACGCCCGCGCCCGTCACCGAGCCGAGATTGTGATACCACCAGTCGATGCGCTCGCCCGGCTTGGTGTAATCCGGCGTCCAGCCGAAATCGGCCGGATAGATGTCGGTGGTCAGCCGCTCCTCGAAGCCGTGCAGCTGGTCGGGGCCGACGAAATGCATCTTGCCCGACAGCGCGGTGTAATAGCCGGCGCGGCGCAGGTGATGGGCATAGGTCGGTATGTCCGAGGCGAATTCGGCCGCATTGTCATAGACCCGGGTGCGGCGCGGCAATTGCCCCGACATGAAGCTGGCACGCGCCGGGGCGCAAAGCGGGCTCGCGGTATAGGTCTTCGCGAAGCGCACCGAGCGTTCCGCCAACGCCCGCAGGTTCGGCGCGTGCAGGAACGCGGCCGGCCCGTCCGGGAACAGCGTCCCGTTGAACTGGTCCACCATCAGGATAAGGATATTCGGGCGTGTCATCTCGGGCTCGTCTCGGTCGTTCAGGGTCTGGGCGCGCGGGCCGGGTTGCGGCATCGGCCTGCCGCCGCCTATAGCCCGGCGCGCCGGGATAGTCAGTCGAAATAACCGCCCGGCGTGACGCGGGCGCCGGGCCCCCTGCCCCTTGCCATGCCGCCGCGGAAGGCGCTATTCCATGGGCTTATATAGCCTTGTGCCAAGCCTGCCGTGCAGCGGGATTCTTTTCATGCAGGCCATAAAGGATCTTTATCGCCGATGCGCCATGTCGACCTGGGCTGGATGCGGGTTTTCGTCGAGGTCTGCCGCGCCGGCAGCCTGTCCGAAGCCGCGCGGCTTCTGAACCTGACCCAGCCCGCCGTCAGCTATCAGATCCGCCGGGCCGAGGCGGAATTCGGCGCGGCCCTGCTGACCCGCGGGCATCGCGGCGTCGCGCCGACCGAGGCCGGCGAGGCGCTGCTCGCGATCCTGACGCGCAGCGTCGATCAGGTGGACGAGCTGGCCGCGCGGCTGCGGCGCAAGGCCAGCGCGGCGGTGCTGCGGCTGCATACCGATTATGCCTTTTCCGGCTTGTGGCTGATCCCGCGCATCCACCGCTTTCGCGACGCCCAGCCCGAGGCCGATTTGCAGATCATCGCCTCGCAGCACAGCGACCTGGGGCAGCTTGAGCCCGGCGACATCGCCGTGGTCTTCGGCAGCGCCGCCACGCTGGGTCCCGAGGCGACACTGCTGATCGAGGAGCGCGTCGTCCCGGTCTGCGCCCCGCATTTCGCGCAAGGCCGCAGCGCGGGCGCCTTTGGCGCGACCCGGCTGATCCATCTCGACAGCCCGCATCCCGCCGCCTGGTTCGACTGGCGCCGCTATCTTGCGGCCATCGGGCGCGCGGGCGACCTGGCCCGCGACCAGGGCAACCTGCGCTTCAACACCTATTCGCTGGTGATCGACGCGGCGCTGGCCGGCGAGGGCGTGGCGCTTGGCTGGGGCGGGCTGGTCGATCCGCTGCTGGCGCGCGGTCAGCTGGTCCGCTTCGGCCCCGAGCGGGTGGCGCCCGGCCAAGGCTATCACATGATCCAGCGCGCCCCGCACGAGCCGGCGACGCAAGGCCTGCGCGACTGGCTGGTCGCGGAAAGCGCGCGGCACTAATTCCGCCCCCCGATCTGCTTGAGGCAGGCGCGCCTGCCGGCATGGCGTTCGGGCCGGGTCGTGCGGGCCAGGCCTGTGTCCAGCGCCTCTGAACCCATGTCGATGACCTGCCGGGTTGGAACAGGCTCAGGGCAGGTTCTCCAGCGCCTGGCGCAGGGCCGGACGCAGGGGCGAGCGCGCCGGCAGGGCGGCCAGCGCCAGCAGCGCCAGAGGCAAGAGCTCCGCCGGGTCACGCAGGGCCGCGGCGGGTGGCAGCCGGGCCGGATCGGCGCCGACGACCGCCTGCACCAGCGCGAGCAGGGCGCCGAGGCGTCCGGCACCGCTCAGCCGGCCCGCCAGGGGCGCGAGCTGTGCGGCAAGGCGCGCCGGCGGTTTCGACAGCAGGGCCTGGGCCAGCAGCCGCTCCAGCCGCAGCGCATCGACCCGGTCGCCATCCGAGCGCTGGCCGGCCAAGGCCAGCGCCTGATCCAGGGCGGCGGCCATGTCGCGCAGGTGCTTGTCGCGCTGGTTGCGATTCAAAGCCCCGGTCGCGCGCTGCCGGAACAGCCGCGCCAGCAGGACATGCCGGCCGAGGCTGGGCTGGCAGGCCCGGTTCAGCGCCTCGAGCAGCTCGACCCAGGCCAGCGGCTGGTCGGGATCGCTGCCGTCCAGCAGGACCGCGCTGCCTTGCAGGCTGCTCAACGGCAGGTTCGGCATCTCGGCCTTCAGCGCATGGCCATAGGCGGCGATGGCCCTGTCGCTCTGCCCGCAGGCCATCCAGCCGTCGCCCAGCGCCGCAGCCAGATCGGAATGGTCCAGCCATCCGGCGCGCTCGATCCTGTCCTGCAAATGCGCCAGCCGCTCCGCCAGCGGGCGTTGGCCCGGCGCGTCGGGCAAGGCCATCTCGGCCCGGACCTGGGCCAGCGCCTCGGCCGGCGAGGCAAGCTCGACGCCGTCGCCCTGGCGCTCGGCCGTGGCCGGGGTCAGCACGAAGCCGGGATGCCCGTAGCACTGATAGGCGGCCCAGGTGTTCGTCGCCATCCCCGAGGCCTCATAGGCCTCGGCCCGGGCCTGGCGCAGGGCGGTGCCGTAGTCGGTGCCGCCGCACAATTGCTGGTAAAGCCCCTGCGCGAACTGCTTCGCGGTCGCGTCCGAGACCGCCCAGCCGCAGGCCACCACCGCCGCACAGCCCATCTCGATCAGCTCCACCGCCAGGCTGGCGGCAAAGCCGGGCCGGTCCCGGCGCAGGGCGGCGCCGAAGCCGTCCTCGGTGCCGATCTGGCCCAGGTGGCAGCAGTTCAGGAACACCAGTTCGGGCGCTTCGGGCATCTGCCGCAACAGCGGCGCCTCGAGCACGCCCAGGGGCGGCGCGCCCAGCACGATGCCGGTCATCGGCGGCGCATCCGGCGTCGGGCGCCAGTCGATGACACCGTGGCTGGCGATATGGACCACGCTCCAGCCGCGCGAGAACAGCGCCGAGATGACCCGCGCCGGCGTCGCATCCGGGCCGACCAGCCGCGTCACCGCGAAGCCGGCCTCTTCCAGCTGCGCGGCCATGGCCAAGGCCTCGTCCCGGGCGTTGGGCAGCGGCGGCAGGCCGCCGCTGCCGTCGCCCGGATCGCCGATGACCAGCGCACTGCGCGGCCCGCCGCGCCGGGGCGGCGTGGGCGAGTCGCGCTGGCTGACCAGCTGGCGCATCAGCCCATAGCGCACCGCCGGCGGCTTCAGGAGCTCGGGAAAGCGGCCGTATTCGTCGGGGCGGCGGTCGTCCAGCATCTCCCAGGGGATGGTGGCGCTGTCGCGGTCCAGCACCAGGCGCAGGTTGCGATCCTCGAGGCTGTGCTGCTTCAGGGCCGCGGGCCAGAGCAGTTCGAAAAGCGTGCGGCCCGGCGAGATGCCGTCGGCATCCAGCGTCACGGGCTGGTCGGGGATCTGCGCGACGTAATGCTGGACCAGCCGGCGGCTGACCGCCACGGTCTCGGCCTCGACCCGGGCGCGGCCATCGACCAGCAGGTAATGCAGCGGCCCCAGCGACGGCGCCGGCGCGCCCGGGGCGGGCGGTTCGGGACGCGGGGCGGTGATCGTGACCTCCATCCAGGAATCCGGGTCGGCCTCGGGGCCGGTGCGGCGGAAGCCGCCCCTGCCCAGCTGCAAGGGGCCCTCGCGGCGGAAGGGGTCGCGCATGCGCCGGACCCTTTGGCCAAGCGCGTGCCAGGCGGTGACGGCGACCTGCTCGACCGCCTCGATGATCTGCAATTCGGCAAAGCGCACGGGCATGTCGGTCCCGGCCTGGCCGGACAGGATCCGGTTGGCCTGCTCGACCCCGTTCAGCAGCGCCGAGACGCTGTCCGCGACCGAGACCACGCCCGAGCCGCAGCCGATCAGCACCGCCGAGACGCCCAGATCCCGCGGGACAGCGGCCTGCGCCTCGTCCTTGGCCGCGGTCACGGGCGGCGCCAGCAGGTCGCGCGCCGCATCGGCATAGGCCAGCAGGCCCGAGCGGATGGTGGTGGTCAGCGCGCCGGTGCTGAGGCCGGACATGACGCCGGTGCCGACGACGATGCCGCCGGTCACGCCGTCCGGCGCTTCGGCGCAAGGGGACAGATGCACGTCCCAGCTGCCGATCAGCCCGGGATGCAGCCCAAGCGCGTTGCGGCGCCGCAGCCGGCCGTTCAGCCGCTGGTCCAGCGCCTGTTCGGCGCTGCGGATCGCGTCGCCCAGGCCATGGCCGACCAGGATCGGGTGGCGGGCATGGCGCAGGTCGTCATGGACGACGCTGACGCGCACCTCGGGCGTCGCCGGCGGGGCGGTTTCCAGCAGGGCCGGGGGACGCCCGCCCATGGTCATGGCGACGAGCTGCAGGGTCGAGGGCATGGCGGGCAGCGGCATGTCGGCGCTGACCGCCTCGCGCGGGCCGGCGACCGGCTCGGCCGCGCGCAGGCCGGGGCCGCGGGTGACGCGGCGCAGCTCGGTCTGGCCCTTCAGCAGCAGGTCGCTGATCGCCGGGTGCAGAGAGCGGTCCTTGCACAGATCGCCATGTTCGGTCGGCGCATACCAGGCCGGCACGCCGGCCGGGATGCCGCTGGACCACAAGACGGTGCCGTCGCCGCGCGGAGTCGTGGTCATCATCAGCCTCGACGAGGCGTCGCGGAACAGCTGGTCGCAGGTCTGGCCCATGCCGGCCAGGTAAAGGCAGCGCCCGCTGGGCAGGCCGGCATTGTTGCGCATCAGCGCCCAGAAGCTGCGCGCCTGCGCCAGCGCCGCCGGGTCCAGCGCCCGCGGCCCGGCCAGAGCCTGCCATGCGCCCGCGTCCAGCAAGGCCGGCGGCAGCAGCTGCAAGGCGCCCGGCCAGGCCCGCATGATCGCGCTGATCTGGGCGATGTCCTCGGTCAGGCTGAGGGCGGCCAGCATCTTGACCGTCCGGGACAGGCCGAGCAGCCCCAGCGCCATGGCCAGCGAGCCGCCGTTCGGCGTCCCGAGCATCAGCAGGCGCGAGGCGGCATTGCCCTGGAAGGCCTGCAGCAGGACCGGGTCGCGCAGCGCGACCCGCGCCACCAGCCCACCCATGGAATGCGCGACGAAATGGATCGGACGCTGCGGATTGCCGCGCAGCTTGGTCAGCACCGCCCTTGCCACCGCCGCGCCGGTGGTCTGGATCGGCAGGCGCCAGTCATAGGCCAGCGTGAAGGTCTCATGCGTGTGCGACAGGTGCTGGCGCAATTCGCCGTAATACAGCTCGATCACCCCGTCCGGCCCGACCCGGGGCTGGTCGATCGCCAGCCGGCGGACGCCGCCGGTGCAGATGCCGCCCGGATTCAGCCAGACCCGCTGCCCCCCGGCCGCCAGATGGCTGCCCGAGATCCCGGGCAGGATCACCGCCAAGGGCAGCACCGCGCCGCGCAGCAGCGCCGGCGCGGCCGGGCCTTCGGACAGCACCAGCCCGGCCTCTGCCCCGGTCTCGGCCGGGACCGGCGCGCGGGTGACGCCGCGGTCCTTCTCGGCCCGCTCGGCCTCGGCCAGCCGCGTGTCGGGCGGGGCGATGCCGCGCAGCCGATCGGGCGCCAGCAGCCCGTCGCGCAACTGGGCGGCCGAGCGGGCATTGCCGAAATAGCCGAAATGCGTGACCTTGGGGCCGCGATCGACCAGCAGGACCGGATCGTGCCGCGGCAGCCCGCCCTCCATCAGCGCGGTGTTCACCACCAGGTCATGGTCGCTGCCGAAGAAGTTGTCGAGGAAGAACAGCATCAGCTTCCTGGCCGACAGCGACAGCTCCAGATCGCCCGCGATCACCACCAGCCCGTCCGTGGCCTCCCCGCGCAGCGGGCGGCCGGCGTTCAGCATCCGGACCAGCGGCGAGAATTCCGGCGCCATCGCCGCCACGCCCGGCAGCGCGTCGGCCCGGTCGCCGCCGGCCAGGGCGGCGGCGGAGATGCGGGCCAGCGCCTCGATGTAATCCGCGGGCGCCTCGCCCAGGATCCGGGCGCTGCGCGCCAGCGCGTTGAAGACCAGCCCCAGCCAGTCGCCCAGCCGGCCGTCGGCGATGCAGGTGCCGCGCACCGGGCAGGCGACGCGGACAAAGCGGGTGACGGCGATCCGCTGCCGGACCAGGGCGCGGCCCAGTTCCTCGGCGCGGTCGCGCGCGGCGCCCTCGAACAGCGCCAGATCCTCGGGGCGCAGCACGGTATCGCCCTGGGGCTCGGCCAGATGGCCAAGCGCCAGCAGCTCGCCCACCAGCCCGCCGCGGCTGTGGCTGACCAGATGCAGTTCGGCCCCCTGCGGCAATTGCCCCAGCAGGTCCAGCGCGTTCTGCACCGGATCCTCGGTCAGGCTGCGGTGGTCGAAGGCCAGGATGCGGCCGGGATAGGCCAGGTGCAGCGCCTGCCAGACCTCGGGCTGACCCGGTTGCAGCTTGCCGAAACTGCCCAGGGTCGAGGAACCGGTGCCATGCAGGAACAGAAGCCAAGGCAGGTCGTGCTGGTCCTCGCCCGGCTGCAATCCATCTGCGAGCGGCGCCAGGCTGCCGTCCCTGCTCCACAGCTTCAGGCCCAGAGGCACCCGGCCTTCGTATTCCCGGGCCAGATCCAGCGCCGACGCCTGGGGGCCGCGCACGACCACGCGGCGGATGGTCCAGGTGATGATGCCCCGCGCGGCGTCGGCGGCGGCAAGCTCGGGCGGCGGTTGCAGGACCAGTTCGTGCGGGATCGCCAGCACATCGGGCGCGGCCCCCGAACGCGACAGCACCATGCTGCCCGGCAGGCGCCGCGCCAGTTCGTCGCCGCGGATCATCAGCCGGGCGCCGTCGTCGGTCTCGATCTCGACGACCTCGTTGTCGGCGATGTCGAGCTCGGTCCGGTCGGCCTCGTCCCGGTTCGCCGACATCAGCACGGCGGCGCGGATCTCGGGGTCGCCAGCGTCCGGCAGGGGCTGGCCTTGCAGCAGGATCTTCACGGACGCACCTCTTGCTCGGCGGATGGGGTTTCGGCCGAGCGGGCCGGCGGGCGCAGCGTCGCCTCGTCCTCGACCGCGTTCAGCAGGAACAGATAGGCCAGGGTCGAGGACATGCGGCGGCCCTCGAAACTGCCGGCAAAGCGGGCGTTCATCTGCGCGCGGTCGGAAAACAGCTTGTAGATGCGCTGCTGCACGAACTGGATCAGCCGCGGCCGATAGACCGAGATCGGAAAGGCATAGGGCTCATAGGAGAGGAATTCGGCGCCGCCGGGCTGTTCGACCATGCAGGGGCCGCGCTTGTCGTTCCAGCCTTGCAGCCGGTCCAGGATCAACTCGCGGTCGCCCATGTAGATGCGCCGCTGGGTCGAGGGGCCGGCGCAGAACCATTCGATCAGCGCCTCGTGCGAAGCCAGCGGGCAGAAGCGATAGTCCGGCCAGGGCCGTTCGGCGATCGGCTTGTCCGCCAGTGTCTGGTCCTGCGGCTGCGGTCTGTCGCAGCTGGGATCCCGAACGAGCGCGAGGACGGCGTTGCAGGCCTGGGGCAATACTCCCGCCGCGGCATGAGCCAAAGCGGACCGGCAGGGCTCCACGCCCGAGCTTTGCGCCATGGCGGCGGAATCGGCCTGGCCGGGCGCGCCCAGGACCCGTTCCATCAGCCGCCGGCTGTCCGGGTCCAGCCGCGAGACCAGCTTCCTGTCCTGCGCAAGCGCGTCCAGCCTGCGCGCGGCATCCGCAAGGGCCGCCACGCTGTCGCCGGCCAGCCTGGTGTCCAGCGGGACGCTTTCCAGCGCCCGGCGCGCCTCGGCCGCGCTCCAGCGCAGCTTGCAGCGCTGGTAAAGGATGCCGCGCTGCATCGGCAGCAGGGCGTTGAAGTGATCGACCTCGCAGGCCTTGAAGGCCACGTCGCGCGCCGTCGTGCTGCCGATATAGCCGATCAGCATGCCGTTGCGCATGTCGCGCTCGATCTTGTCGAGATAGGACACGCCCGAGGCGAAGACGATGGGCGAGAACACCGTCCTTTCCGACCGCACCGCATCCGAAAACCGCATGGTCACGGCGTCGCACAGCATGTCGGCCTGGTCCTTGTGCGCCAGCGGCAGGTTCAGCCCCTGGAAGCGGTCGCCCGAGGTGACGGGCCGCAGCGTGACCTGGAACAGGTCCTGGCCGGCAAAGATGTCGAGGCACAGCTGCGCGAGATAGCCGTGCCAGGCACCCGGCCGGCTGGGGTCGCTGCCCGGCAGCAGATAGGAAAACGGCGGCGCATCCGCGCGCATGGCCATGACGACCTGTTGCGGACCCCTGCTGCTGCGCGCACCCTCGCGCGCGGTCTGCGCCAGCGCGGGATGCGCCGGCCACAGCGTCAATGCGGCGATCAGCGCCAGCGGCAGGACCTCGTCGGGCAGCCAGCGCTGCCGCAGCCGGCGGTTGCGTTCGGGCAACTCGCCCAGGACGCCCGCCGCCAGGAAGGCCAGCATGCCCAGCACCAGATGCATCACCAGCTCGCCCCGCCCGGCGCAATCGCTCGAGGACAGCATGGCGAGCCCCGGACATTGCTGCGCCAGCGAGGGGTTCCAGTAATACTGGTGCTCGATCGACAGCAGGATGACCCCGGCCGCGCAGCCCGTCCCATACCACAGCCGCATCGCCGAGCTCTTGCGCAGATCGGCCGACAGCAGGGCCATCGGGATCAGCACCAGCAGGATGATCGCCTGGCTGGGAAAATAAAGGATGAACGGCGTGCTGCCGACATAGAGGCTGAAGAAATAGCTTGCCGTCGGCGCGACGAAAAACGCCTTCAGCGCGCCCACGCCCATCAGCCCCAGCACCGAGACCGCAACGCCCAGGCACAGGCAGGAGAAGATCTGCATCGCATAGCCCGACCGGCGCTGGGTCCTGGCCGCGCCGGCCCAGTCGCCGCTGTCCCAAAGATATTGCCGCAGCGAAAAGGCGGCGAGCAGCGGCAGCCAGGTCAGGGCGGCGATGCGCAGCGTCTCGACCAGGGCGGTGGCCAGCACGCCATAGACATTGCTGGTTTCGACGAAAGTGCCGATCGGCTCGACCACGCCGCGCCAGGCCGCCGCGGCATAGACCAGAAAGACCGCGATCAGCGCCAGGAACAGCCCGGCCTCGGGGCCGACCCCGGCCGAATCCGGCGGATCGGCCGCGACCAGCAGCCGATAGAGCGCCGGGTCGATGCGCACGGTGCCGGGACGGCCGGGTCCGCGCGCCTCGGATTCGGGATCCTGCACCGGGCTGTCGGGGTCGCGTTCGATGAAGATCGCGAGAATCCCCACCAGGTCCAGGCGCAGGGCTTCGGCCTTTGTCGCCGCTTCGGCCATATCGGTGCGGAAACGGTCCTTGCGGTTCGCAAGATCGACGCCGGTGGCGGCTTCGGGCACTTCGGAGATGCGCTTGTGCAATTGGTCCAGCAGCTTGGCGGCGTCGTGGACATAGTCCTGTTCCATCGCGTGGACCCGGTTCGAGACCTCGCGCCCGGGCCATTTCCCCCGTGCCGACCGCGCCCAGAAAATCAGCAGCTCCAGCTGGGCCAGCAACGAGATCAGCGCATCCTGGCTCGACTTGCGCTGCATGGCGGGGTCTCTGGACCAGGGATGGCGCGCGAAGCTCTGCTCCCAGGGCCCGCGATAGCCCGCCAGTCGCCGGGTCAGGTCATCCCTTGCGGAATCGGTGGCGCTGGTCGCCGCGTCCAGCGCCACGATCAGGTTGCGCATGGTCTGCTCCAGCCGCACCGGGATGCCCACGGCACGATAGGCGCGGTTGCGCAGCCAGCCCTCGGTCAGTTTCACCGGCGGCAGCATCTCGGCCAGCCCGGCGAAGGCAAAGGCCAGCATCAGCGGCCATTGCGCGCTGTCGAATTGCAGCTTGTCGACATCCATCTGGATGCCGGCGACCGGGATCATCTGCGTCGATTGCAGGATCAGCCGGCCGAAAAACGTCAGCGAGACATAAAGCAGCAGGATCGCGCCGCAATAGATGAAATAGGCGCGGATCAGGGCGCCATGGCCGCCGATATCGCCGGGGCTCAGCTCGCCCAAGGCGCGCGACACGGATCGGACATCGGATTTGACGAGAAATCTTTTCCAGGCGAATAGCGCGATGAAGACGCAGCCGAAGATAAAGGCGTAAAGAAAGCCGGGCGCAAATTTTATGCCCATCATCGGGACCTGGTTCAGCGCATCCGGGCGCAGGTCGCCATAGGTCCAAAGCGACATGGGAACGCCGGCGGGCCACGGGTTTTCCATGCAGCCTCCGATACCAATAACGATACACGGCCAGGGCCCGTCACAGGCCCGGCGTCAGCCGTCAGCAGCGCTGAAGGTTGGGGTCGCAGACCCCGGCCATGGCAGGAAAAACGGTCACGGTCGGAGCGAGAGAAAAGGCAAGCGCAAGACAAAGAACAAGGAAACGCATCTCGAATCTCCTTTTCGTATCAGGGACTCTACCATGGAGTGCATGTCTTGTTAATCATTTTCGACTCTGGTGCCAAAGCCCGTGACGACACCGCAGCTGTGAAAAAGGCGGCCATGACGTCATCAATGCGCTGATCGGCTGCCTTTCACGGGATCGGGGATAGCGTCAGGTCGCGGCGGTGAATATCTCGAAGGGCAGCAGAAGGAACAAAAGGATCGACTCGCGCGCAGCCGCCGATGCGGCCGCATTCGAAATCGGCAACTGAGCCGTCATGCCGGCCTCATGCCCTCCCGACCCCGTCCCGCCATGGCCGGCGACGATCTTGCGGTTCATCCGCCGTTCAGGCGATCCGAAACCCATGGCGCAGGGTGGCGTGGCCGGTGATCCGCGCCCAGCCGCCGATGCATGACCGCCTGCACCGGCCGGCCAACAAAAAGCGGCAAGCCGGCCGAAGTCTTACTATTCCTATCAGGATTCTTTTGCGATAAGGGTGCCGCGAAACAGCAGGGCTATGCCATGACAGACCGAGCGCATCCCGGGCCGGCGCCGGCCGCGACGCCGAAGAAGAAAAAGAAGGGCAGCCTGGCGCGCCTGTGGCTGCTGATTCACGGCTGGCTGGCGCTGCCGCTCTGGGCCTATGTGTTCTTCATCTGCGTGACCGGCACCATCGCCACCATCAGCCACGAGCTGATCTGGCTGACCAATGCCGATGTCCGCGCCATCCGCCCCGAGGGCGCCGAAGAGCGGTTGGGCGCCGATGCGCTGGCCGCCGCCGTGGCCGAGCAGCGCCCCGGCAGCCGCGTCAGCGCGATCTCCTGGCCGGTCGAGACCCATTTCGCCCCCACCGTCACGGTCAGCGATGCCAAGGGCGAATCCGCGACGCTCTACGTCAACCCCTATGACGGGCGGGTTCAGGGCGTGGCGGGCACCGTGGGTTTTCGCTATTTCATCCGCGCCTTGCACGGTTGGCTGTTCCTGCCTTGGACCGGGGGCTATTCCTGGGGCTGGTATGCGGTCAGCTTCATGGGCCTGCCGATGATCGGCTCGCTGATCACCGGCATCCTGGTCTACAAGAAATTCTGGCGGGCCTATTTCAAGCCGCGGCTGCGCATCGGCAAGGGCGCCCGCACCTTCTGGGGCGATTTCCACCGGCTGGCGGGCATCTGGTCGATCCCCTTCGTCGCCATCATCGGCGTGACCGGGACCTGGTTCTTCCTCGAGGCGCTGCTGTCGGACAATGGCGTCACCGTCTCGACCGCCGGCATCCCGGTGGTGCTGGAGCGCGAGGCGGTGCCGGTCGCGGCGCATCGCTCGGACCTGCCGCCGGTCAGCCTGGACGCGATCATCGCCTCGGCCAGGGCGGCGCATCCGGGGCTGCATGTCGATTTCCTGTCGCTGCCCGCGGATGCCTTCTCTCCGGCCAGCATCTTCGGGCGCAGCACCTTCCCGCTGTTCTACGAGACCGCCTCGATCAACCCCTATGACGGCGAGGTGGTGAAGCTGCGCCGCGTCTCGGACAAGAGCGTGGTCGAACTGGTGACGGATGCGATGTATCCGCTGCATTTCGGCGATTTCCTGGGCGTCTGGCTGAAGCTGGTCTATTTCATCTTCGGCGTGCTTTTGTCGATGATGGTGCTGTCCGGGATGCTGATCTGGACCAGGCGCACCGCGCGCGAGACCGGCGCCTTCATCGCCGAGCGCCGCGCCACCCGGCTGGAGCCCGCGGAATGAGCGCCGGCATCACCCGCGGCAATGCCACCACCCGGCTGGGGCGCTGGTGGCAGGACTGGCGCTTTCACCTGAACGTGCTGCTGATCGTGGTGCCTATCGCTGCCTTCCCGGCCTTCTATCACCTGGCCCGGCTCAGCACCGGCGAGGCGGGCCTGGGCGCGCGCGAGCCGAGCCTGGTCCAGGTCGGGCCTTTCGCGCTGCGGCTGGTCGAATTCGACGGCTACGCGCCGATCGACGCCGGCGTCGCGGGGATGCGCAAGGTGTTCCGCCTGGCGCTGTGCGAAGGCTGCGACGACCGCATCCGCGCCGTCCATGTCCGCATCGGCAAGCCGCGCTCGCTGCGCGCCGCCGGGGCGCTGTTCAGCGGTCCGCCGGCCCGGCAGTCGGCCGACCTGGCCGTGCCCGAAAGCGCCCGGCCGGATGACGGGCTGTGGCTGACCGTCGAGGAATGGGACGGCAGCGTCCACAAGGGCGAATTGGCGCTGGAGGTGGCCTCGCCCGCCACCGCCGACTGGCTGCGCCGCATAGAGGAGAAACGCGAATGACCCGGATCGCAATCGCTTGCGCCGCCCTGCTGGTCTCGGCCCTGCCGGCCGCGGCGCATTATCCCTTCTGCACCTGCATGGCCGAGGGCGGGCAGATCACCTGCGAGGGCGGCTTTTCCGACGGCACCAGCGCCGAAGGGGTCAAGCTGGACGTGATCTCCTATGACGAGGACGTGCTGGTGCCGGCGAAATTCGACGCCGCCAGCAAGGTGCATTTCGCCAAGCCGGAGGGCGAGTTCTACATCCTGTTCGACGCCGGCCCCGGCCATGTCGTCGAGGTCGACTGGCAGGACGTCGAGGGCTTGAGCCCGTGAATGCCCGCGTCATCGTCCCGCCCGCCTCGGGGCGGCGGGAAAGCCTTGCCGTGCTGGTCCTGGCGCTGCTGATCCTGGCCGGGTCGTCGCTGGTCGTCGCCCTGCATCGCGACCGCGCCTCGGTGACGGCGCTGCCGGGCTGGCAGGTCGACCTGCGCTCGGGGCTGAACGCCGCCGAACAGGGGCTGACCGCCGACCTGCTGAACGCGGCGCCGGAATTCGCCTGGCTGCCCGACAACGCCCCGGCCGCGCTGGCCGCCGAGGGGCTGCCGCCCTTCGTCCCCGACGCCACGGCCGAGGCGCGCGGTGGCCATGTCTGGCAGGAACTGGGGACAGGTGCGTTGCGCGGCTGGCTGGGCGTTCCGGCAAAGCCCGAGATCGCGCGGCCGATGCTGCTGCGCATGGACAAGGACAGTCCGACGGTCTGGATCGGCGAAGGTGCCGGCGTGCCGGCGGTGCTGGACGATGCCGCGCTGATCGCGGCCGGCTGGCGGCAGGTGGTGACCCGCTATGACGCCAGCGTCACGCGAAAGGATGCCCACCCGTGACCCTGACCCGACGCGGCCTTCTGGCGGCCGGCCTTGCCCTGCCTTTCGCCGCCCTGCCTTTCGCCACGCGCGCCCGCGCGGCCGCGCCCCTGCGGATCGGGGTGACGCTGCATCCCTATTATTCCTGGGTCGCCCATATCGCCGGCGACCAGGCCGAGGCGGTGCCGCTGGTTCCGGTGGGCTTCAACCCCCATGCCTATGAGCCGCGGGCCGAGGACATCCGCCGCATCGGCGCGCTGGACGTGGTGGTGCTGAACGGCATCGGTCATGACGATTTCGCCGGCCGGATGATCGCCGCCTCGGAACGGCCCGACGTGCCGGTGATCGAGGCGAACCGCAACGTGCCGCTGCTGCCGGCCGTCGGCGCTTTCGCCCGTGGCCTTGGCGAGACCATCGACGGCAAGGTGGTGAATTCGCACACCTTCATCTCGATCGCCGGGGCAATTTCGCAGGTCCAGACCATCGCGACCGAGCTTGGCGCGCTGCATCCCGACCGGGCCGAGGTCTTTGCCGGCAATGCCCGCGCCTATAACCGCCGCCTGCGCAAGCTGCGCGCCGATGCGCTGGCGCAGGTGACGCAGGCGCCCTCGCCCGACTTCAGGGTCGCCACCATCCACGGCGCCTATGACTACCTGCTGCGCGAATTCGGGCTGGAGGTCAGCGCCGTGGTCGAGCCGGCGCATGGCATCGAGCCCTCGCCCTCGCAACTGGCGCGGACCATCGACAAGATCCGGGCGATGAACGTCGCGGTGATCTTCTCGGAATCGAACTTCCCCTCGGCCTATGTCGAGACCATCGAGGCCGAGACCGGCGTCGCCATGTATCCGCTGTCCCATATCATCCACGGCGCCTATACGCCCGAGAAGTTCGAGGTCGAGATGGCCCAGAACCTCGCCACCGTCGTGCGCGCCATCCGCGAGGGCGGCAAGGCATGAGCGGGCCGGGGATCGCGGTCCAGGGCCTGTCGCTGAGCTTCGGCCGCACGCGGGTGCTGGAGGATGTGGCGCTGAGCGTGGCGCCGGGCAGCATCCATGCGCTGGTCGGGCCGAATGGCGGCGGCAAGTCCTCGCTGATCCGCTGCCTGCTGGGGCAGATGCCGCATCAGGGGCAGGTGGCGCTGGACTGGCCGGGGGCGGCCGGGCGCATCGCCTATGTGCCGCAGGCGCTGCAATTCGACGCCTCGCTGCCGATGACGGTGCTGGATTTCCTGGCGGCGCTGGACGGAAACCGCCCGGTCTTCCTGCGCCCCGATGCCGCGGCCCGCGCCCGGATCGAGGCGCGGCTCGCGCATGTCGGCATGGCCGGCAAGGCGGATCGCCGCATGGGCGCCCTGTCGGGGGGCGAGCGGCAGCGCGTGCTGATGGCCCAGGCGCTGGACCCGGCCCCCGACCTGCTGATCCTGGACGAGCCGATGGCTGCGCTGGACGAATCCGGGGCGGCGCTGTTTCAGACGCTGCTGGCCGATCTGCGCAGCCAGGGCGTGACCGTGCTTTGGGTCGAGCACGACCTGGCGGCGGTGCGGCGCCTGGCCGACCGCGTGACCGCGCTGAACCGCCGGGTGCTGTTCGACGGCCTGCCGCAGCACGAGCTGACACCCGAGCGGGTGCTGGCGCTGTTTTCGCATCGGGGTGCCGCCGCATGAGCTTCGAGCATTTCCGCCAGGCCGTGCAGGCCCTGGCCGAGGCGGGCTGGCTGCCCTCGGCGCTTGGCTGGGGCTTTGCCGTCAACGCCATGCTGGCCGGGCTGGTCGTCGGGCCGATGCTGGGCGGTCTCGGCACGCTGGTGGTGATCCGCCGCCACGCCTTCTTCGCCGAGGCCGTGGGCCATGCCGCGCTGACCGGTGTCGCCATCGGCATCCTGGCCGGCGAGCCCTATACCGGCCCCTATGGCGCGCTGTTCGGCTATTGCCTGCTCTTTGCCATCGGGCTGGAATATCTGCGCGGCCGCACCGGGCTTTCCGCCGACACGCTGATCGGGGTGTTCCTGTCGATGTCGCTGGCGCTGGGGGCCTCGGTGCTGCTGATCCTCGCTGGCAGGATCAACGTGCATATCCTGGAAAACGTGCTCTTCGGCTCGATCCTGACGGTGAACGGCACCGACCTTGCGGTGCTGGCGGCGGTCGGGGCGCTGGTCATGGCGCTGACCGCCTGGCTCTACAACCGCTTCATGGCGGCCAGCTTTCATCCGGCGCTGGCGGTGGTGCGCGGCGTGCCGGTACGGCGGCTCGACTATCTCTTCGTCATGCTGGTGACGGTGGTCACCGTCGCCTCGCTCAAGATCGTCGGCGCGGTGCTGGTGGGCGCGCTGCTGGTCATCCCGGCCGCGGCGGCGCGCACCGTGGCGCGCGGCGTGCGCGGCTTCTGGTGGATCTCGGTCGGCATCGCGACCTTCGCTACGCTGGCGGGGATCCTGCTGCCGATGCAGTTCGACCTGCCGGTGCCCTCGGGCGCGGCGATCATCCTGGTGGCGGGCAGTTGCTTCCTGCTCTGCGCCCTGATCCGGGCCTTGCGAGGTGACGCATGAAACGCCTTCTCCCTGCCTTGCTGCTGGCGCTGCTGGCCGCGCCCGTCGCGGCCGAGACGCTGCTGACCGCCCATCCCGCGACCGAGGCCCTGGCGCGGCGGCTGACCCAGAACACCGCGATCACCGTCGAGGCCGTGCAGCCCGAGAAGCTGCCCGCCTCGCGCCTGCAATCCTATCTGGCCGGGCGGGGCCGCGAGCGGCTGGAGCAGGCGGCGCGCTCGGCGGATGCGGTGCTGACGCTGGGCGGCATCTGGCCGGCCGATCCGCTTTATCCCGCCGCCCGCCGCGCCAATATCCGCATCGTCGAGATCGATGCGACCCGGCCCCTGGACCAGCGCATGCCGGGCATCGCGCGCTTGGGCGCCGACACCGCCGACGCGCCGCTCTATGCGATGCTCGGGCTCGAGCCCATGCCGCCCGCGGGCGAGGAGACGGCGCCCTGGCTGTCCCCGACCCGGCTGGGCGAGATGGCCGAGATCGTCGCGGGCGACCTGTCGCGCCTGGCGCCGGCCGAGGCCGGACGGATCGCACAGAACCTGCGCGGGCTGAAGCACGAGCTGTTGCTGGCCAAGGCCGGGGCGGATCAGGCCATGGCCGCGCGCGACAGCGCCGAGGCGGTGGCGCTGTCGCCGCAATTCGGCTATCTCGCCGCCGATCTGGGGCTGGAGCTGCGGGCGCGCATCATCGCCGCGCCCTCGGAATGGACGCCGGAGCGGGCGGCGAAGCTTGCGGACTGGATGGCGGCCGAGGGAATCGACACCGCGCTGACCGCCCGCGACCTGCCCGAACCCCTGGCCAAGGCGCTGACGGGCGAGGGCATCGAAGTGCTGCTGCTGGACAGCGCCGCGCCGGGCGATCCGGCGCGGCTGATCGCCGGCAATATCGCCCGGCTGGCCCGGACCGGGCAGGAGAACTGATCCCGGCCCTGCCGGAAGCGGACGAACCGCCACCATCGGCATGAGCCCCCTTGGCCCCTGCGAGGGAACGCGGCCTCGCGCGCCGGCGTTGCGAAAGCAGGCATGGGGGGATGGCGATGGGCCGATGGGGCGGAGAATGGGTCGGCGACACCTGGCGCGTCAGCCTGTGGGCGCCCGGAGCGCGCGAGGTCGCGCTGGTCCTCGAAGGACACGACCACGCCATGACCCGGAACCCGGACGGCAACTGGAGCGCCGCCGTCCCCGCCCGGGCCGGCGCCCGCTACAAGCTGCGCGTCGATGGCGCGCTGTTCCCCGACCCCGCCAGCCGCTTGCAGGACGGCGGCGTTCACGCGCCCTCGGTGGCGCATCGGGCGGACCATGCCTGGCAAGCGGACTGGCCGGGCCGCGCCTGGGCCGAGGCGGTGATCTATGAGCTGCATGTCGGCAGCTTCACGCCGCAGGGCACGCTGGCGGCCGCGGCAGACAGGCTGGACCACCTGGCCGCGCTCGGCTTCACCGCCATCGAGCTGATGCCGCTGGGCCAGTTTCCGGGACAGCGCGGCTGGGGCTATGACGGCGTGCTGCCCTTTGCGCTGCATCCGGCCTATGGCACGCCGGACGACCTGCGCCGCCTGGTCGACCGGGCGCATGGGCTGGGGCTCATGGTGCTGCTGGATCTGGTGATGAACCATTTCGGCCCCGAAGGCGCCGCCTTGCACCGCATCGCGCCGGAATTCTTCGACGCTTCGCGCCAGACGCCCTGGGGCGCGGCGATCGACTTTTCCCGGCCCGCCGTGCGCGACTATTGGTGCGAATGCGCCGCGCATTGGCTGGGCGCGTTCCGCCTGGACGGGCTGCGGCTGGACGCGGTGCACCAGATCACCGGGCCGGGCGCCAACGAATTCCTGGTCGAATTCGCCCGCCGCACCCGCGCCGCCTGCCCCGGCCGCCCCGTTCACCTGGTGGTCGAGGATGAACGCAACCTGCCCGACCTGCGCCGACAGGGCTATGACGCCAGCTGGAACGACGATTTCCACCACGCGGTCCACTGCCTGCTGACGGCCGAGGATCACGGCTATTACGCGAGCTTTGCCCGCGATCCGCTGGCCGACCTGGCCCATGCCCTGCGCCGCGGCCATGTCGAGGAGGGCCAGCCCCGCCCCGGCCGCGACGGCCCTCGTGGTGCGGATTGCGGCGACCTGCCGCCCACGGCTTTCGTCAATGCGATCCAGACCCATGACCAGATCGGCAATCGCGCACGGGGCGAACGCCTGCTGAGCCTGGCCGACCCGGATGGCGTGCGGCTGGCCTATGCCCTGCTGCTGGTCGCGCCCTATATCCCCATGGTATTCATGGGCGAGGAACGCGGCGCGCGCTCGCCCTTCCTGTTCTTCGCCGATTACCAGGACGACCTGGCCCAGGCGGTGCGCGAGGGGCGCCAGGCCGAATTCGCCGCCGATGCGGGCTTTGCCGAGGCCCCCGATCCGCTGGACCCCGCGACGCTGCGGCGGTCCCGGCTCGATTGGGACGGCCCCGATGACGGCTGGCAGGCGCTGACGCGCCGCGCGCTGCGCTTTCGCCACCGGAAGGTCGTGCCGCTGCTGAAAAGCGGTCGGCGGTCCGCCGAGGTCGAGCGCCAGGGCAGCCACGGGCTGGCCGCCGCCTGGCATTTCGGCGCGGGCAGCCTGCATGTCGCGCTGAGCGCCGGCGCGCCGGCCCCCCTGCCCGCAGAGGGCGAATTCGTGCTGGGCCGGCCCGGGCGCGATCGCTTCGCGCTGACCGCGTGGGTGGAGCCGGCATGAACGCGCCGCTTCCCACCGCCTCCTATCGTATCCAGCTGCGCGACGGCGTGGATTTCGCCGCCGTGCGGGACCGGCTGGATTATATCGTGGGCCTCGGGGTGTCGCATCTGTACCTGTCGCCGATCTTCGTCGCGGCGACCGGCTCGAGCCATGGCTATGACATCACCGACCCGACCCGGATCGACCCGGCCCTGGGCGGCATGGACGGGTTCCGGGCGCTGGCGCGCGCGGCGCAGGCGCGGGGCCTGGGCATCATCCTGGACATCGTGCCGAACCACACCGCCTTCACGCTGGAAAACCCCTGGCTGCGGGACGTGCTGCGCCACGGCGCGGCCAGCCGCCATGCCGCGGCCTTCGACAACGACTGGCAGGCCGGGCCGCTGGTCCTGCCCTTTCTGCCCGAGCCCTTCGAAAAGCTGCTGGCCGAAGGGGCCTTCGCGGTGCGGGACGGCCTGTGGCAATTCGGCAAGATGCGCCTGCCGCTGGCGCCGGACAGCGACCCGGGCCAGGATCTGCGCGCCCTGCACGAGGCACAGCATTGGCGGCTGGTGCATCACGAGCTGGAGCGCGACGGCATCACGCATCGGCGCTTCTTCAACGTGACCAGCCTGATCGGGATGCGGGTCGAGGATCCGGCGGTATTCGACGCCACCCACGCCCTGATCCTGGACCTGGTGCGCCAGGGGCTGGTGCAGGGGCTGCGCGTCGATCACGTCGATGGCCTGGCCGATCCCGGCGCCTATCTGCGCCGGCTGCGCGCGGCGCTGCCCGACACGCCGGTCTGGGTCGAAAAGATCCTGGTCGGGGATGAGACGCTGCCCGATTGGCCCTGCACCGGCACCACCGGCTACGAATCCGGGCGGCTGATCGCGCGGCTGCTGACCGATGCGGCCGGCCTTGCGCGGCTGGACCGCATCTGGCGCGAGGCCACCGGCGCGACCGGGGATTTCCGCGCCGTGCTGCAGCAGGCCAAGCTGGATGTGCTGGAGCACGAACTGGCCGCCGAGCGGCGCCAGCTGCGCGACATGGCGGCGGCCGCAGCGCAGGGCTCGGCCCTGGCCGAGCCCGGCCCGGAATCGTTGCGCGAAGCCGTCACCGCCCTGCTGGTCGCGATGCCGCGCTATCGCACCTATCTGGACGATGCGGCGGACCCGCGCGACGCCGAGATCCTGCGCGCCGCCGCCGACCGGGCGGCGCAGGGGCTGCGCGGGCGCACGGTTCTGGACCTGGTCGTGTCGCTGATGCTCGAGCCGCCGAACGAAGCCGCCCGCGCCCTGGCCCGGCGCTTCCAGCAGGTCTCGGGCGCGCTGCTGGCCAAGGCGCAAGAGGACACGGCCGGATTCCGCTGGGCCCGCTATCTGGCGGCGAACGAGGTCGGGGCCGAGCCCGACGAGCCGACCATCACCGCGCGCGAGGCGAATGAAGCCTTGGCGCGGGGCCGGCCCGGGGACATGGTGGCGGTCTCGACCCATGACAGCAAGCGCTCGGGCGATGCGCGCATGCGGCTTGCGGCCATCAGCCATGGCCCCGAGGCGTTCCAGGCGCTTTACGCGGCGGCCTCGGCCCTGCCCGCGGCCGGGGATGTCGCGCCGGAGTGGCGCTGGTATGCGCTGCAATCGGCCTTGGCGCTGTGGCAGGGCGATGCCGGTTCGGCGGCGCCCAGGCTGGCCGACCACCTGGAGAAGGCCATGCGCGAGGCCAAGCTGACCAGCTTCTGGTCCAGCCCCGACCGCGAGGCGGAGCAGGCGGCGGCCGGGTTCGCCGGTGCCGTGTTGCGGCAATGGCAGGCGGACCCGCCCCCGGAACTGGCGCGGCTTCTGCTGCGCGGCGCGGCGCTGGCGCTGGCGCAGCGCGCCTTTCACATGCTGCTGCCGGGCTTTCCCGACCTCTATCGCGGCGACGAGGCGCCCTTCCTGGCGCTGACCGATCCCGACAACCGCCTGCCGCTGGACTGGCAGGCCCTGGCCCGGGCCGATGACCCCAAGGCGCGCTGGACCCGCGCGCTGCTGAAACTGCGGGCGGAGCAGGCCGGCTTCCTGCGCAGGGCCTCGGCCCGGATCGAGACCCCGGCCGGGGCGGTCCGGCTGCTGCGCCAGGACCAGGACCGGGTTCTGGGCGCGGAACTGCTGTATCATCAGCCGCCTGCACCGGACGCCCGCATCGTGCTGCGGCAGGGGTTCGCGGATGGCGTGCAGCTCGTGCTGTTCTGGCAAGGTAATAATTAATTGATGAGGGCTGGAACATCGGGCGCCCGGGCGGGTTTCCCAGCCGACAGCCCAGGGTTGCGGGCTGGCGTCCCCTTCAGCAAAGGAACTCGCCCATGTCCGACAGGTCCATTTCCCTGCCCGCCGCGACCGCAACCATCCTGCTGGCAGGAGGCAAGGGCACCCGCCTGCACGAGCTGACCGCGCGGGAAAGCAAGCCCGCGGTGTTCTTTGCCGGGCGCAACCGCATCGTCGATTTCGCCATGGCGAACGTGGTCCGGTCCGGGCTGGACCGGCTGCTGGTCGCCACGCAATTCGCGCCGGCCACGCTGCACCGGCATCTGCCAGCCCAGTGGGGCCGGCATTTTCCGGCCGGCGGGCTGATCCTGCGCGACGGGCGCGGCTATTACGACGGCACCGCCGATGCCGTGCGCCGCAACTGGCTGCAGATCCAAGCCTGGGGCGCCGAGCAGGTGCTGGTGCTGGCCGCCGACCATATCTACGAGATGGACTATGCCGCGCTGATCGCGGCGCATCGCCGCTCGGGGGCGGCGGTGACGATCGCGGCGGATGTGGTGCCCCGCGCCCAGGCCAGCGGCTTCGGCGTCATGCGCACCGATGAGGCGGGGCGCATCCTGGATTTCCTGGAAAAGCCCGCCGCGCCGCCGTCGATGCCGGGGCAGCCGGACCAGGCGCTGGTCTCGATGGGGGTCTATGTGCTGTCGGCCGCCTGGTTGCGCGAACGCCTGTTCGGCGATGCCGCGCGGGCCGCGGATTTCGGCCACGACCTGATCCCGATGGCGGTGGCGCGGGGCGAGGCCGGAAGCTATCGCCTGCCGCCCGCCGCCTCGGGGCAGGTCTATTGGCGCGACGTGGGCACGCTGGACGCGCTGCGCCGGGCGCATCTGGACTTCCTGGCCGGCGCGCCCGCGCGCCTGCCCCATCCCGCGCCGGCGGCGGAATGGTCGCTGGGGCGCGGCAGCCTGGCGATGCCCGGCGCCCATGTCCCGGCCTCGGCCCGGCTCAGCGCCGCCATCGTCGCGCCCGGCGCGCATGTCCCGCACGGGCTGGTGGTCGGCGAGGATCCCGACGAGGACGCGCGCTGGTTCCGCCGCGACGGCGAGACCGTGCTGGTCACGCCCGAGATGCTGCAACGCCGCGACGCCTGCCGCGCCCGGCTGCACCCGCTGCCCCGCAACGTGGCGTGACGAGGATGGCGATGCGCGACCTGTCCAGCCTGCGCTTCGATGCCTCCTCGGCCCGGTCCGACCTGCTGGGCGCCGAATTCCTGGGCGAGGGCACGAATTTCGCCCTGTTCTCGGACCATGCGACGCGGGTCGAACTGTGTCTTTTCGACGAGAGCGGCGAAAGCGAGATCGCGCGCCTGGACCTGCCGGAAATGGAGGGCGGCATCTGGTTCGGCTACCTGCCGCAGGTAGCGCCGGGACAGGTCTATGGCTATCGCGTCCACGGCCCCTATGCCCCCGAACAGGGCCACCGCTTCAATCCGGCGAAGCTGTTGCTCGATCCCTATGCGCGCGAATTGCGCGGCGCGATCCAATGGGACGACGCGCTGCACGGCTATGAGATCGGCCAGGACGACCTGAGCCTCGACCAGCGCGACAGCGCGCCCTTCATGCCCAAGGCGGTGGTGGTGGACGCGGCCTTCGACTGGGACAGCGACAAGGCGCTGCGCCACCGCTGGTCCGACACCGTGATCTACGAGGCCCATGTCAAGGGCCTGACCCGGCTGCACCCGGAGGTGCCCGAGGCGGACCGCGGCACCTTCCGCGGCCTCGCCAGCGAGGCGGTGATCGGGCATCTGCAGGGCTTGGGCGTGACCACGCTGGAACTGCTGCCCATCCACGCCTTTGCCAATGACCGCCACCTGGTGGAAAAGGGCCTGTCGAACTATTGGGGCTATTCGACCCTGTCCTTTTTTGCCCCGCATGCGCCCTATCTGCAATCGGGCCGCATCCGCGAGATCAAGGAGACCGTGCGCCGCCTGCATGCCGCCGGCATCGAGGTCATCCTGGACGTGGTCTACAACCACACCTGCGAAGGCAGCGAGCTGGGCCAGACCCTGTCCTTTCGCGGCATCGACAATGCCTCCTATTACCTGCTGTCGCCCGAGGATCCGCGCCACAGCTTCGACACCACCGGCACCGGCAACACGCTGAACGTGGCGCATCCGATGGTGCTGCGCATGGTGATGGACAGCCTGCGCTACTGGGTGCAGGCCATGCATGTCGACGGCTTCCGCTTCGACCTCGCCTCGACCTTGGGACGCGAGGCCGAGGGGTTCGAGCGTGACGGCTCGTTCTTCAACGCCATCCGCCAGGACCCGGTGCTGTCGGGCGTCAAGCTGATCGCCGAGCCCTGGGACGTGGGCGACGGCGGCTATCAGGTCGGCGGCTATCGCTGGCCGTTCCGGGAATGGAACGACAAGTTCCGCGACGACACCCGCCGCTTCTGGCGCCGCGATCCGGGGCTGCTGCCGGCGCTGGCGGAACGGCTGTCGGGCTCGCCGGTGCAATTCGACCACAGCCATCGCCCGGCGACGTCCAGCGTGAATTTCGTCGCGGCGCATGACGGCTTTACGCTGATGGACACCGTCAGCTTCAACGACAAGCACAACGAGGCGAATGGCGAGGACGGCCGCGACGGCCATGACAACAACCTGTCCGACAACCTGGGCGCCGAGGGGCCAAGCGACGATCCCGGCATCCTGACCGCGCGGCTGCGCCGGATCCGGGCGATGCTGGCCACGATGCTGCTGGCGCAGGGCGTGCCGATGATCCTGGCCGGCGACGAGCTGGGCCATTCGCAGCAGGGCAACAACAACGCCTATTGTCAGGACAACGAGATTTCCTGGATCGACTGGGCAGCGGCGCGCGAGGACATCCGCGCCGCGGTCGCGGCCCTGGCGGCGTTCCGCCGCGAAAGCGGGCTGGCGCAGAACCGCTTTCTGAGTGCCGAGGGCGATCCGCAGGCGCGCTGGCTGCATCCCGAGGGCCGCGAGATGGCCGAGGCGGACTGGCAGGACGGCGAACTGCGCTGCATGGCCATGCAGATCACCCTGGACCGGGACCAGCTGCTGGTGCTGGTCAATGCCGGCGAGGATGCCGAATTCGCCCTGCCCGAGGGCGAATGGCGGCTGCGTCTCGACAGTTCGGCTGACGAGATCGCCCGCGATGCGCCCATCCAGGGCAGCCTCGCGTTGCCCTGGCAAACCGTGATGGCGCTGACGCGCCAGTTAACCTGATCGGAGGAAGAACCATGGCAAACACCGAACGCATCCGCGCCCGCGCGCATGAGATCTGGGAGGCCGAGGGCCGCCCCGAAGGCCGCGAGCTGGAACACTGGAATCAGGCCGAGCAGGAAATGGCTGCCTCCGAAACCGGGCCCGATGCCGATCTGACCCCCGAGCGGGCCCAGAAGGAGACCGGCGGCGACGCCCCCGCCGGGGCCGAACCCGCCGGCGGGCCCGCCTTGCAGCAAGGCACGAACGCCCCCGGCCCGCGGGGCTGAGCAACCGCCAGGGACCGGCCCGCGCCCCGTCGCGCGGTCCGGTCTTTCCTCGCGCCCGCCCCCCGATTTGCAAGCCGCCTGAGCGGGCCTTTCCTGGACTGCGCGCCTTTCGGGAACATCGGCGGGACGAAGCGGTTTCACCCTTGCAGACGAAAGGGTGCCAGATGCAGCCAGAAGCAGCCAGTTCGCAGGATCTTGCGGCCACGATCCGGGATCGCGCCACGCCCCTGCCGCCGCTGGACGATCCCGGTTTCGGCCGCGCCTTCGACCGCTGGGCCGACCGCCGGATCATCCTGCTGGGCGAGGGCAGCCATGGAACCTCGGAATTCTATCGCGCCCGCGCGGCGATCACCGCCCATCTGATCCGCAATCACGGCGTCAGCATCGTCGCGCTCGAGGCGGACTGGCCCGACGCCGCCGCGGTGAACCGGCTGGTGCGCGGCCGGCCCGTCGACCGCGGCGAACCGCCCTTTCAGCGCTTTCCGCAATGGATGTGGCGCAATGCGGAATTCTTCGCTTTCGTCGACTGGCTGCGCGGCTGGAACCTCGGCCATCCCGAAATGCAGGCCGGCCTCTACGGGCTCGATATGTACAGCCTCTATGGCTCGATCCGCGCGGTGCTGGACTATCTTGACCAGATCGACCCGGAAGCCGCCGCGCTGGCGCGCGAGCGCTATGCCTGCCTGGAGCCATGGACGCGGGCGGCGGGGCCGGCCGCGGCCGATGCCCGGCTGCGCGCCTGCGAGGAAGCCGTCATCCGCCAGTGCCGCGAGCTTCTGGAGCGCAGGATGCGCTATGAGCCGCGCGATCCCGACGCCTTCCTGGACGCGGCGCAGAACGCCCGGCTGATCACCGCGGCCGAGCGTTACTATCGCCTGATGCATCACGGCGGGGCCTCGTCCTGGAACCTGCGCGACCGGCATATGTTCGAGACCCTGTGTCACCTGATGGAGCGCGACGGCGCCAAGGCGGTGGTCTGGGCGCATAATTCGCATATCGGCGACGCGCGCGAAACCACGATGGGCACCAAGCTGGGCGAGCTGAACCTGGGCCAGCTCTGCCGCGAGAAATGGGGCGACGCGGTGGCGCTTCTGGGCTTCGGCACGCATGGCGGCACGGTGGCCGCGGCCTCGGCTTGGGACGCCGAGATGGAGGTCAAGGCGCTGCGCCCGGCGCGGCCCGGCAGTTTCGAGGCCGCCTGCCACGACGCCGGACAGTCCAGCTTCCTGCTGGAGCTGGGCGACGCCGCGCCGGAACTGGCCGGCGCCGCGCCGCTGCTGCAACGCTTCATCGGCGTCATCTATCGCCCCGAAAGCGAGCTGATGAGCCATTACCTCGAGACGCGGCCGGCCCGGCAATACGACGGCTGGGTCTGGTTCGACGAAACCTCGGCCGTCGATGCCGCCCCGGCCCGCGGCGCCAAGGACGGCATTCCCGAAACCTGGCCATGGGGCTTGTGATGAACATCGACCTGGTGCTTCCCAATCGTGACGCGGCGGGCCGCATGCTGGCCGACCGGCTGGAATCCTATCGCGACGGCCGCAATGTCGTGCTGGCCCTGCCGCGCGGCGGGGTTCCGGTCGGGCTTCAGATCGCGCGGCGGTTGCAGGCGCCGATGGACCTGCTGATGGTGCGCAAGATCAGCATGCCCGGCTTTCCGGAATTCGCCATCGGCGCCGTGATCGACGGGGCCGAGCCGCAGGTGCTGCTGAACGAGGCGGTGGACCCCGCCACCCTACCCGCCGGCTATGTCGAGGCCGAGGCGCAACGGATGCTGGCGGAAATCGCCCGCCGCCGGGCGCTTTACCTTCAGGATCATCCGGCGATCCCGCTGGCCGGCAAGCGCGCCATCGTCGTCGATGACGGCATCGCCACGGGGGCCACGCTGCGGGTGGCGCTGGCCGCGCTGGCGCGGCTCGACCTGCTGGAAATCGTGGTCGCGGTCCCGGTTGCCGCGCCGGAGGTGGTGCGGGAACTGCGCGGCAAGGTCGCGGATGTGGTCTGCCTGATCACGCCCGAGCCGTTTCGCGCGGTCGGGCTGCATTACGTGAATTTCGACCAGGTCAGCGATGCCGAGGTGACCGAGGCGCTGCGGCAAAGCCGGGAACATCCCTCTTTGGCCTGATCGCCGCGCCAGGCGCCGGGGGAACCATTCGCGGGGCCGGCCGGTTGACACCGGCTTGCCGGCCGCGTTCCCGCCGGGCGCAAGAGGAGGGCCGACATGCCGGACAAAACACGAAGGGCGCGCGGCGCTGAGCGGGCCCGCAGCGCCGAGGGCGACGAGTTGGCTACATCCCCCTTTTCACGGCAGATCCAGGGTCTTGGCGCCGAGGATCTGGCGCGCCGGCTGATCGGCGCGACGCTGCTGGTCCGCGGCGCGGGCGGCACGGTAATCGAGACCGAGGCCTATACCCGGGACGACCCGGCCTCGCACAGCTATCGCGGCCCCACGGCGCGGAACGCCGCGATGTTCGGGCCGGCGGGCCATGCCTATGTCTATCGCTGCTACGGCATCCACCTGTGCCTGAACGTGGTGGCTCGCCCCGGCGAGGCCGTGCTGATCCGCGCCCTGGCGCCGCATACCGGGCAGGAGCTGATGGAGGCGCGGCGGGGAAACGGGCTGCTCTGCAACGGCCCCGGCCGCCTTGCCCAGGCGCTGGGGCTCAGCCTGGCGGATGACGGCGCGCCCTTCGACGGCGGGGATCTGGCCTTGCTGCTGCCGGCCACGGCTCCGGAGCTGCTGGTCGGGCCGCGCATCGGCATCAGCAAGGCGCAGGACCGGCCCTGGCGCTTCGGGCTGGCCGGCGCGACCGGGCTCAGCCGGCCCTTTCCGTCGCCGGGAACATAATTCCGCCTGGCTTGTTCCACCGGCCCAGCCATTCGAAGGAGGATCCCATGGCACAGGCAGGCAAGAAGTTCGGCGCCGGTCAGCAGGACCAGGGCAAGGGCGACGGCAGCGGCGGCATGACGCCCGAGGATATCGGCGAACTGCCCGAGAATGCGGTTCTTTCCAACCGCGACACCGCCCGGCATTCGGAGCAGCGCGGCCTGGACAGCCGTCACGTCCAGACCGAGCAGCGCCAGGACCATGTGGGCAACCGCGAAACGGACCAGCCCCCGCCGACCGAGGACGAGCCCTAGGCTTTAACAAACAGTCAAGGAACTTCCGGGCTGGCGCGGCGAAAACTCGCGCCCCCTGCTCGGCGCGGCCAAGGCAAGACCGCGCATCAGCCGCCTTTCACGATCCGGGCGGCGCGATCCATACGCCCATGGCCTGCAGGGTAATGACCGACGCCGCCGCAAGGGCGCTTCCGGCCATGAGATACGCCATCGTGGCCGAGGCGAGGACGATTTGATTTTGCATGCTCGTTTTCCTTCGCTATGCCCCTAACCGCTGCCAAACCAACGCACGAGCGAAAAGCGATCAGCGGAAAAGCGCTGCCCTGCCCGTTCAGGCGGCAAAACCATTCCCTTGGAACATCGAGGGGGTTCGCCGGTTATCATGCCCGTCCCGAAAAGGCTTTGGAAAGGAACAGCCATGACCAGCAAGCACCCCAAGACCAGCCAGCCTTCGGATGCGGATCTGCGCCACGATCCGGGCATCGGGCGCTCGAAAGGCGTCACCCGCAAGGATGCCGCGATCGGCGGCGAGAACACCTTCGAGGGCGACGTGCTGAACGACACCACCCCGCAAGGCGGCATCGACCCGCGGCAACGCGGACGCGAGAACAAGTGAGCACCTTGCGCCAGAACAGGAAGGAGGTCGCAAATGACCGGTCAGAAGACGCGCCAGCAGCAGCGGCAGATCATCGAGAAGCGCGTGGACACCAGCAATGCCGACAAGGATTTCGATCCACGCCCCTATCTCGAGGCGGCCGAGGATCCTAACAGGCAGATCGTCGAGGGCGAAAGGCGCCCCCATGGCCCGGATGACGACGACGGTGATCCTATACCGCGCGGCGAAAATCAGGAAAGCCAGCATCACAAGCGCAGCGGCAAGCCGGAGAGCGACGACTGAACGCTGGTGGCGCTGCTCGAGGCGGTGTCGCTGCCGGACGATTCGACCGGCGCCGTCTCATGGGCCGAACGCATGGTGTGCTTGCCATGCCAAGCCGGATCGATGTGACGCATCAGGCGCGCCCCGACAGCTGATCGGGCGACGCCGATGCGAGGGGCGCCCGGTCCGGAGGTTTCTTGCAGCGGGTCGGACCTCGGATGCCATCGGGTGCGCGGGCGCTCTTGCAGATCCCGCAGAGATCGCGCTGCTGATGGACCAGGGACAGGATGCCGACCGGCTTCGCAGCGGACAAATGCGGATTTCACGCCGCACCCCGTCGCGGAAAGGGTCGGTCCCCAGCGCCACGGGCTCGAAATAATCGTCAGATTGCAGGACTGGCGTCGGAGCGAGCCCGCCTTGGTCGCTGCGACACCTCCATTGCTTGCAAGGCCCGACTGCTAGGCACCGTGGTCGTGCCTTATCCCACCATCTGCCAAGCGCGGCGCAGATCGGCCATGAACGCCATCCGCTCCTTCTCGCGCGTCTCCGCATCGCGAATGCGCAGCAGCCAGGACGGATGGACCGTGGCGACCAGGGGGGTGCCGTCCTCGATGTGGCCTGTCTTGCCGCGCAGCGACGAGATGGTGGTGGGACGGCCCAGCAACCCGCGCAGGGCGGTCGCGCCCATCGCCACCAGCACGGCCGGCGCGACCAGCTTGAGCTCTTGCCCCAGCCACCATTTGCAGCGGTCGATCTCGCCGGCATTCGGGCTGCGATGCAGGCGGCGCTTGCCGCGCGGTTCGAACTTGAAATGCTTGACGGCATTGGTGACGAAGATCTGTTCGCGGGGAATGCCGGCCTGGGCCAGCGCCGCGTCGAACAGGCGGCCCGCCGGGCCGACGAAGGGACGGCCGGCCAAATCCTCCTTGTCGCCGGGCTGTTCGCCCACCACCATCATGCGCGCCTGCCGGTGGCCCTCGCCGGGCACGACCTGCGTGGCATTGCGATAAAGCGGGCAGCGCGTGCAATCGGCCTCGGCCTCGGCAAGCGCGGAAAGACTCGCGGCCTCGACTTCCGCATCCGTCATTGCGGTCTCCTTCCGGTCCGGCAGGTCAACCCGGCGCGCGGCGGGATGTTCCCGCCTTCCGATCCGCTTCGGGAAGGAGGCTGTTCCGACAACGGTATCTCGCTGCGCAGAGGGGCGGCTCTGCCGGCCGCCCCTGCGCGCGGACTGTCAGATCACTGCGGCGCCTCGACCAGGATCTTCACATGCGATTTCTCGGCCACCAGCGCCTCGAAACCCTCGGCCACGATGTCGTCCAGCGCGATGCGCTTGGTCACCAGCTTCTCGGCGTTGAAATAGCCTTGCGCCATCAATGCCATCACCGCCGGATAGACGTTGCGATAGGCGATGGTGCCCTGCAACTGCCGTTCCTTCAGCACGACGGTATTGGGATGAAAAGACGCCTCGCCCTCCCAGATCGAGACGATCAGCACCTGCCCCTCGTGCCGGGTGGCGTCGATGCATTGCGGCAGCACGCGCGGCACGCCCGTCACTTCGAAGGCGACATGCACGCCGCCACTCGCCGCGCGGATCGCGGCGACGGCATCGCCGTCCGTGGGATCGATGGCCGTGGTCGCGCCCAGGTCCAGCGCCTTCTGCCGCCGCACCTCCGAGGGCTCGACGACATGGATCTGGGCCGCGCCGGCGACGCGCAGCGCCTCGACGACCAGCAAGCCGATGGGACCGGCGCCGAAGACCGCCGCCGTGTCGCCGGCCCTGATCTTCGACAGGCGGACGGCGTGCAGCGCCACCGCCGCCGGCTCGACCAGGGCGCCCTGCTCCATCGACAGCCCCTCGGGGATCTTGTGCACCATGCGGGCGGGCACCACCGAATAGCCGGCGAAGCCGCCATGGCCCCCCGACAAGCCGACGAAGCCCAGCTGGTCGCAGAGGTTGTATTTGCCTTCGTGGCAGGCCGGGCAGCTGCCGCAGGCAAAGATCGGCTCGATCGCCACGCGGTCGCCGATGGCAAGGCCGGTGACGCCCTGGCCCACATCGGTGATGGTGCCGCAATATTCGTGGCCCATGGTGATCGGCGCCTTGTCGTGGCTCAGCGGATGGTCCTGCCCCACCGGCACGAAGATCGGTCCGGCCAGGTATTCGTGCAGGTCGCTGCCGCAGATCCCGGTCCAGGCGACCTTGACCTTGACCTCGCCCGGCCCCGCCTGGGGCTCGGGGACGTCCTCGACGCGAATGTCACGGGCGCTGTGCCAACGTGCTGCTTTCATCTGCTTTTCTCCGGTTCTGGGTGGATGGCCCGGCCGCGATCCGGCCGGGCGCGCGAGCGTCAGGACAGGTGATGCACCTCTTGCAGGCCATAGACGGGGGTGTCCAAACCCTCCATCCGCGCCTTCAGCTGCAGCGCCAGATACAGCGAATAATGCCGCGACTGGTGCAGGTTGCCGCCGTGGAACCACAGGTTCGGCGCTTGCGTCGGCTTCCACATATTGCGCTGCTCGCCCTCCCAAGGCCCCGGATCCTTGGTGGTGGCCGAGCCCAGGCCCCAGACCTTGCCCACCTTGTCGGCGACCTCCTGGCTGATCAGGTCCGCCGCCCAGCCGTTCATCGAGCCAAAGCCGGTGGCCAGCACCACCAGGTCGGCCGGCAGCCGGGTGCCGTCGGCCAGCACCACGGCGTCCGCCTCGAAGTGATCGACCTGGCCCGAGACCAGCTTGATCTCGCCGTCGATGATCAGCTGGCTCGCGCCCACGTCGATGTAATAGCCCGAGCCGCGGCGCAGGTATTTCATGAACAGGCCCGAGCCGTCGTCGCCCCAGTCGAGCTGGAAGCCGGCCTTCTCCAGCCCGGCATAGAACTCGGCGTCACGCTCGCGCATCTTGTCGTAAAGCGGGATCTGGAACTCGTGCATGATCTTGTAGGGCAGCGAGGCGAAGATCATGTCGGCCTTTTCGGTCGTCACCCCGTTCGCCACCGCCTCTTCGGAATAAAGCGCGCCCAGCCCGATCTCCATCAGGCTGTCCGAGCGCACGATATGGGTCGAGGAGCGCTGCACCATGGTCACGTCCGCGTCCGCCTCCCACAGCGCCGCGCAGATGTCATGGGCCGAGTTGTTCGAGCCGATGACCACCACCTTCCTGCCCGTCCATTCGTCCGGCCCCTTGTGCTGCGAGGAATGCTGGATCGTGCCCTTGAAGCTCTCCATGCCGGGGAATTTCGGCATGTTCGGCTTGCCCGACATGCCGGTCGCCAGCACCAGCTGCGTCGGGTGCAGCACGACCTTTTCGCCGTCGCGGTCCACCTCGACGGTCCAGGTGCCCGAGGCCTCGTCGAAGGAGGCGCGCTCGACGGTCGAGCGGGTCCAGTAGTTCAGCTCCATGACCTTGGTATACATTTCCAGCCAGTCGCCCACCTTGTCCTTGGGCGTGAACACCGGCCAGTTGTCGGGGAACTTGATATAGGGCAGGTGGTCATACCAGATCGGGTCGTGCAGGCACAAAGACTTGTAGCGGCTGCGCCACTGGTCGCCGGGGCGGTCGTGCTTGTCCAGGACGATGGTCGGCACGCCCAGCTGCCGCAGCCGCGCCCCCAGCGCAATGCCGCCCTGGCCGCCGCCGACGATCACCGTATAGGGCTGGGTGTCGTAGCCCAGCGAGGCCGCCTCGGTCTCGCGGCGTTCCTTCCAGGTGGTGCGGTTCTTCTTCGCGCCATGTTCGGCGCCCATCGGGCGGCGCTTGCCGCGGCTTTCCTCGAAGCCCTTCAGCTCTTGCAGGGCGGTGAGCAGGGTCCAGATCCGGTCCTCCTTCAGCCGGATCAGGCCCCAGCCGCGCCCGGCGGCGGTCTCGAAGGTGATCCAGGCGGTGATGACGCCGCCCTCCTCGGCGGGGATCTCTCCGGGCTGGATCTGGAAATTGCCGGGCCGGGTCCGGGCCAGCTGTCGGTCCAGCATGTCGGCGACGCCGGCCGGCCCCTCGACGGTCTTCAGGTTCCAGCTGACGGCGACCAGGTCGCGCCAATAGCTGTCGGTGGCAAAAAGCCCGGCGGCGGCGGCCACGTCGTCCTGTTCCAGCGCGGTATTGAGCTGGTCCAGCACCGCCTGCGTGCGGCTCGTGACGGTAGAATCGAGCATCGCGTCTCCTCCTCTGCGCGTTGTTCGAGGAGAAGTATCGCGGGCGCCTGCCCGTCCGATCTATCGCGGCATGCATGCGGCGGCCGGAAAAACCAGTGCTGCGGCGCAGCGTGTTGCGGGCGCAACGGCGCGCAACGGCTCAGGCCGGGGGCTGCAACCCCGCATGGCGCAGCCGGCGCAGCACGGTCGAGCGGTTCACGCCCAGCCGGCGCGCGGCGCGGGCCATGTTCCAGCCGCAGGCCTCCATGACCTGCTCCAGCGTCTCGCCGGGCGCGTCCGCGGCGGCGGCGCGGTCGACCGGCGCGGGCAGGTCCGGCAGGTCGATGACGCGCCCCTCGCAGAGTGCGATGGCGACGTCGAGCACCTGTTCCAGCTCGCGCAGATTGCCGGGCCAGCGCCGCCCGAGCAGCGCCGCGCGGGCCGAGGGCGACAGGCGCATGTCCTCGGATGTGCGCCGGCGCAGGATGCGGTCCAGGAGCCAGCCGATGTCCTGGCGCTGGCGCAGCGGCGGCAGCTCCAGCACCGCGCCGGCCAGGCGGTGGAACAGCGGGCGCGGCAGGCCCAGCGCGCCGGGCGCCGCGCAGCTGGTCGAAATGGCACGCAACCCGCTGCGCCCGTCCAAGAGCGCGGTCAGCACCGGCACCGTCGCGGGCGGCAGATCCTCGATCCGGCGCAAGAGCAGGGTCGCGCCGGCGGGCAGTTCGGCGCAGGCTTCGCGCAGCGCCTCGGCCGTCAGCCCGGCGCAGTCCAGCGCCAGGAAGCCGCCGGCCGCGCTGGCCATGTGGATGGCATGGGCCAGCTTGGTCTTGCCGGTCCCCGTCTCGCCCGCGATCAGCAGCGGCACCGCGGTCGGGGCCAGCCGCGCGGCCTGGGTCAACAGCTGCGTCATCGCCGGATCGCCGCCCGACAGCCCGGCCAGCGGCCCGCCGCGCCGGTCGCCGCGCAGCACGGTGCGCGGCGCCTGCGGCGCGATGGCATGGCCGAACAGCGCGCCGCCGTCGCGCATCTCGACGATGCGCTCCTCGGTGGGGCGGTCGCGCATCAGGTCGGGCAGGTCGTCGATGGTCAGGCCCAGCACCTCGTCGATGCGCCGGCCGATGACCGCGCCGTCCGGGAACAGCCGCCGCGCGCCCTGCGTATAGCCCAGCACCCGGCCGGAATCGTCCAGCCGCACCGCCGCCTCGGGGTCCACGTCCAGGAATTCGGGGCTGTCGGACAGCCGCAGCACCCAGTCGCGGCGGCTTTCGGCCATCAGGTTCGCCATCTCGACCCGCCTTGCGGCATTGGTCACCAGGCTCATGGCGAGATTCTGGCTGCGCTTCGGCGTGGGCGAGCGCAGAAGCGAGATGTCGAGCACCGCCGCCAGTTCCCCCAGGCTGTCGAAGATCGGCGCCGCCGTGCAGCTGAGCGTGACATGGGCATTGCCGAAATGGTCGTCCTGGTGGACGGTCACCGGCTCGCGGGTCACGATGCAGGCGCCGACGCCGCAGGTGCCGGCCAGGTCCTCGGACCAGTTCGAGCCGAGATAGAGCCCGGCCCCGCGCAGGTCGTCCACGAACAGGTCGTCGCCGAAGAAATCGACGCAGACGCCCTTGGCATCGGTCAGCAGCAGCACGTAGTTCTGCCCGGCGACCTGCCGGAACAGGCTTTGCAGGCTGGAACGCGCCGCGCCGATCATCCATTCCGCCTGCTGGCGGTGGTCGCGCAGCTCGCTTTGCGTGACGATATGGGCCGGGTCGCGGCGCATCGGGTCCATGCCATAGACCTCGACGCAGCGCCGCCACGAGGCCGAGACGAAACCGTCCCGCCCGGTCTGGGTGCCGCCCAGCACCCGCTCGATCTCCTCGACATGCTGCCGATCGCTCACGCGGTCCTCCTCCTGCGCGGTGCAGGTTAGCACAGGGCCCGGCCGGCGCAGAACAGACTTTCGTCGCGGGCGCGGGAGGCTGGCGGCGGCGCGTCGTCCCTTGCAGGTCTGATGCCGGTGACAAGGCCGACGCCCGGCACCTCGCAACCGTGCTCGGGCTTCAGCTCCAGCCCGGGGAACTGGCGCACGTCGGCGGTGACATAGAACATGCCGCCCCAGCCGACATCGACCCGGACCAGATGCGGCACCTCGATCTCGGCATCCAGATGCGCGGCACAGGCGCTTTGCACGTTGTTCGCGGCAAGCGAGACGGTGCCGCAATCGGCAGCCTTGGCGCTGCCCCGCCGCGCCAAGGGCTGCGGCGACGAGCATTGCGACGAGCAGCGTGTTCACGGGTTCTTCGGCAGGATGGGCAGGCAGGTTCAAAGCTCGTCCATCGGTTTTCGTGGACGATATTTCAGCACCGAATCGTCCGATTCGGCTTTCGGGACCGCAGTCGCTCCTGCTTACCGCGCCATCACCCTGGCGATGTAGTCCGCCGTCATCAGGTCCAGATGCGCGCCGCCGCCGTTCTTGTAGACCGTGATCTCATCCGGCGATTGCCGGCGCCGGGCGCCCGGCCGCACCAGGTCGTAGAGATCGCCCAGCACGCTTTCCGCCGTGATCGCGCCCGAGGCGATGGGCATCATCAGCTCGCCGATATGGCCCAGCGTGGTCGCACGGCTGTCCACGAACAGCGCCGCCCGCGCCATCAGTGCGTCGTCCGCCTCGCGCATGTCGGCCTTGAAGGCGCCGATCAGGTCGACATGCGTGCCGGGCCGCACCCAGTCGCCCAGGATCAACGGCTGACGCGCCATGGTGGCCGCGGTCACGATGTCGGCCTGTCCGACCGCCGCCTGCAGGTCGGGCACCGCCGCCAGCTCGGCCGGGATGCCGTCCAGCGCGGCGACCAGCGCCTGCGCCTGCTCGGGGCGCCGCGACCAGACCGAGACCCGCTCGATCCCCGGCAGCACCGCCGTATAGGCCTTGACCAGGCTGGCCGCGACCGTGCCCGCGCCCACCACCAGCAGATGCCGACTGTCGGGCCGGGCAAGCAGGCTGGCGCCCAGGACGGAATCCGCGGCGGTCTTGATTTCGGTCACCAGCGGGCTGTCGACGATGGCTTTCAGCGTGCCGGTCGCGCCGTCGAAGACCAGCATCGCGCCCTGCACCGTCGGCAGGCCGCGCGCCGCGTTGCCGTCCATGACGGTGAAGGTCTTGGCGCCATAGCCCAGCCCCGGGATGAAGGCCGAGCGGCTCATCATCGTGCCGGTCGGCGGGCCCAGGAACACGTCGCGGATCTCGGCCCGGGGCAGCGCATGGCCCTGGCGCAGCGCCTCGACCGCATCGGTCCAGGCCAGCCGGCCGATCGCATCCTGATAGGACAGAAACCGCGGCGCGGGATTGGTGGCGGTCATGGGCGAGGCCTCTGCTTCTATGACTGGGTCCGGAGCGCGCCGGGTTCTGTCGCAATGGTCGATCCGCCCGCGGCCCGTCAAGAGGCGGCCGGCAGGGCGCTTCCAGCACCAGGGCGAGTCGAGTACGAGGTGGCGCGGCTGTTCGACGTCGGCAAGATCCCGGTGCGCGGGGCGCTGAAGCGGCTGGAAACCGAGGGGCTGATGGAATTCCACCGCAACCGGGTCGCCATCGTGACGACGGTCTCGGAGCCCGAGATCGCCCGATCCTCGAGGTCCGGGCCATCCTGGGATCGAACGCGATCCGGCTGTCGGTGCCGCATATGACCGAGGCCACCTTGGCCGAGGGCTAGGCGCGGTGCGACGCCTTCGCGCGGGAAAGCGGAGGCCGCGCTGCGGTCGGCATTGGCGGTTCCACAGCCGGCTCTACCTGGACGCGCAGCGCCCCTTCCTGGTCGCCACCATCCGCGCGGTGAACGACCGGCTCGAACACCATCTGCATGCGCAGCTGACCCTTTCGCACGGGCTGGGCGCTGCCGACCGCCTGCGCGAGGGCGACGCCGAGAAGGCGGCGCGGCGGCCATATCATGGGCGCCTGCTCCTCGCTGCTGCATCACCTGCCGGGGGCGAAGGCAGGCGGCTGAGGTCCGGGCAACCCGGCGGCTGGCATCTTCATGCTGCCGCATGTGAGGAGTTGGAATCGGCGGGACGGAACATTCGCGGACTTGTTCGCCTGCGAGGAAAGGCCATATGCGTGCCCGGCGCCCTGATGTCAGACCTCGTCCAAGTGCGGGCGTGGCCGATCGGGCGATACGATGCTTTGGAAGAGATCGGCAGGCGCGCCTTCCACAGCTTGGCTGCGCCGCTCCATGGCCTCGCGCCCGCAGGATTGGCGAGTGTCGGACAGTCAGGCGTTTCCGGCGTGGGCTCCCGCGCCGCCAGCTTCGCCGCCAGCCGGGCGGCGACCAGCGCGGCATGGGCCGTGACCTCGGGGATGCCCATCAGCTCGCCGACATGGCCGCGCGCCAGCGGACCCGCGACCAGCAGGCCGGCCGAGGCGGCGCCGTTGCCGCCGACCGCCAGGCAGCCTTGCATCACGTCCAGGCCCAGGTGAAGGGCATCCGGGCGGACAGGAAGGGCGAGCCGGCCACGACGCCGCCATACGCGGGCCCGGTGGTCAGGATCACGCGTCGAAGACCTCGCGTCGCGGCTGGCCGCCGCGGCCACGCCAGATGACCGCGATCCCCTCGTCCAACTGCCGCGCGATTTGCGGCCGGCCGTCACCGTCAGGCGATGCCCGGCGATCAGCCAGTCCAGGACCGCCTCGACCTGCGGGGCGATGCGGAAGCGGTGGATGTCCCACCACGCCCGCAGCCGATGCACCAGCCTGGCGCGCTGATCGGGCGCCAGCGCCGCCCAGATCGCGGATCCGTCGCGGCGCAGGTTGCCCAGCTTCGCCTGCCAGGGCAGGCCCGACTGCCGGTCCAGCCACGCCGCCGCGCGGATGCGGCGCAGAAGTGCCAGCGCGCTGCGGGCCGGGTTGCCGGCGAAATCGGCCGCGGATTCAGCATAGCGAAGGCATGCCCGCGCGAGCGCAGCCCGCGCCGCGACAGGGCGGTGATCCGCCTGGCAAACCTTGCGGTCGAGGCTGGCGATCACCTCGGCCGAGGTCAGCCCGGTGCCCACACCAGCAGGTTGCGCGCCTGGCGCGCGACCTCGGCCAAGCGGTCGGCCGCACTGCTGTCGGCGATCAGCCGGGGCGAATCCGCCAGTCCGGCAAAAGCCGCGGGAATGCCGGGTGGCGGATGGCTGGTCGCGATGACGACCGCATCGGCGGCCAGTTCCGAGCCGTCGTCGCAGGCGATCAGGAACCGTCCCGCCGCCGGCCGCGCCGCCAGCGCCGTCGCGCGCAGATCCCGCACCCGTCCCGAGGCCAGACGCGGCGCCAGGTTGTCGGTGGCATATTCCGCGACCAGCCCGCGCTGGACGAAGGCCTCGCTGCTGGCAAGGCAGGTGCCGGGGGACAGCGGGATGCGGCGGCGATCGAACCAGTTCTGCAATCCGCTCCTGTCGGCACAATCCATGGTCATGCGCGCCGCGGGCACATTGATGCGATGGCCGGGATCCGCCGTGGCATACACCGCCTGCGCCCGCTGCCAGGCGGCGGCGTGATGCGGCCCCTGCGCCAGCCAGTCGCGACAAGAGCGCGCGCGGCCGCTCGCCCAGGCGCTAAGGCTGGCGCCGCGCCGCGATCAGCCGCAGGAAAGTGTCCTGCGCCAGGTCGGCCGCCAGGTCGCCGCCGTCGCCAGTTGTCCGCGCAGCCAGCCCTGAAACCAGCCGTGATGATCGGCGTAAAGCGCATGGAATTCGCATTTCGGATGCCCGCCGACCGCCACCCTGCCCCCCGTATCCCCCTCGACCCCGGCGCGGCCATCGCGCCGGACATGCCCGCGCCGGGATCGCGAGCGACGGCGCGCGGGTGCTGTCGATTCCATGCCACGATCGCGCAAAAGGCGAAAAGCCGGCGCCGGGGCGCGCAAACCTGCCCTTTTCAATATCTTGACGGGATTCCGATTCATCACGGAAACTTTATCCATTCCCGAGTGCAAGAGGTTTCCCATGACACGCCTGTCGAAACGGCTTGCCACGCCGCTGCTTTGCCTGTCGCTGTGCCTGCCGGCCCAAGCCGACGATGCGGCCAGGATCGTCGGCGGCATCCTGGGCGCCATCGTGCAGGAACAGTCGCGCCAGCAGCAACAGCGCGACCTGCAGCGCCAGCAGCAATACCAGCAGCAGCAGTATCAGCAACAGCCGCAGCGCCGCCAGCAGAACGCCCAGCGCCAGGCCCCCGCCGCGCCGCAGCCGAAGCAGCCGCGGCTGTCGCTGGCCGAACGCAAGGCCGTGCAGCGCGCCCTGCGCGAGGCCGGCTTCTATGGCGGGGCCATCGACGGCGCGCTTGGTCCGGGCAGCCGCAAGGCCATCGCGGCCTGGCAGGAATCGGTCGGGGCGACGCCCTCGGGCTATCTCGCGCCGCGCCAAGCCAGCACGCTGGTCGCCCAGGCCCCCGCGCCCGACCCGGAACCGGAATTCGCGCAAGACCATGCCGGGCCGGCACAGGCCGCCGATCAGCCCCTCGATTCGGGCGCGGCCTTCCCCGAGGCGGCCGAGACCGCGCTGTTTCCCGAAACCCCCGCCGAGGACCCGGCGCCCACCACGGCCGCGGCGGATTTCGACCCGGCCGGCGCCGAGGTGATCCGCGACGGCGACCACTTGCATGCCGCCTATCTGTTCTGGGCCCTCAGCCGCGCCCCCGAACAGATCTGGGCGCCCACCATCGCCCGCAACTACGGCAAGCTGCCGATGGCCGACGGCAACCCGCCGCCTTATGGCCTGCAGCAGGCGCAGCTGCGTCCGCTGGTCGAGGCCGCCGTGGCGCATTACGGCCAGCATCCGCCCCGGCTGGCGGTGCTGGACCTGCCCTTGCAGAAAGGCACCAACGACAAGGACGAGAACGGGCTCGACCAGCGCGCCACGCATTGGTTCCCCGAGATGCGCGGCAACCTGGCCGACATCAGCGGCGTGCCGGCCATCACCGCCCTGCAGCTGCGCGGCGCGAGCGGCGGGCTGGAACTGCACCTGGCGCCCGAGAAACCCTTTTTCCTGGCCGTGCCCGCCGATTACCGCACCGCCTGGGCGCAGCCCGTCAACGGCAGCGGCCGCCCCGTGCTGCGGGTCGAGATGGCGCTCTCCGGGCTGGAACCTTCGACCGACCTGACCGCCTGGCCGATGGGCAAGGCCCGCATCGCCATCCAGCGCGCGACGCTGCTGGTCGCCTCGGCCGAGGATCGCGCGACCGGCACCCGCGCCGAGCAGGTGCTGCATGTCTGGACCGGCGCCGCGCCCGAGGCGCAAAAGGTCGACCGCCCGGCCGATGCCGCCGCCATCGCCGCGATCTATGGCATCCCTGAACAGGCCGGCCGCATCCTGACCACGCCCGAGCGCGACAGCCAGACCCGCCGCGTCCAGCGCAAGGACCAGCCCCGCGCCCTGCTGCAGGAGGACGGCTACGGATCGGGCGGGAACGGGTTGCAACTGCTCGAACTGGCGATGCGGCTCGGGGCGCTGATCGACGCCGGCCCGGACCGGGTGCTGGACCCGCGGCTGGCGCAGCAGGCCGCGAATGCGCTTCTGTCCAGGCGCGAGCGGGTCGAGCTTTTGCCGACCGCGCTGGCGATGGACGGCGCCAGCGGCTATGCCAACGGCCTCAGCGAGCTTTCGGTGCGCAAGGCGATGAACCAGGCCGAACCGCAGCTGCGCCGGCTGATCTCGGGCCGGGCGCCGCAATTCCCGGTGCCGCTGCGGGCGGTCATGCCGGTGCAGCTGGGCGAATACGATTTCGACGCCGGCGGCTTTCCCCTGACCATCCAGCGCGAATATGCGGCCTGGCTGCCGGACCTGGTCTCGGGCCAGCCGCCGGCGGTGCCGCAGTTCTTCCGCATCGACGTGGACAATGCCGAAAAGCTGCTGGCGCATCTGAACAAGGCCGGCAGCATGGGCCAGCGCACCGTCTATCTGGTCGCCGATTACGCCGTGGCCGCGATGCGGGTGCGCCCGGCCGGCAGCGATCCGATCGGCGCGGCCGAGCTCGAGACCGTGGTGCCGCAGGTCCATGTCGAGGCCCTGGCGCTGTTTGCCGATCCCGGCGCCCGCACCCGCATCCGCGACCTCGCGGTGCCGGCGGCGCTGGCCGCGCAGGCGCCGGACCAGGCGCAGGCGCAGGCGGCCGCCGTGCCGGACGAGATCTTCGCCACCTCGGGCAAGTCGCTGATGGCGGCGGTCGCGCTGCGCCATCCCGGCGCGCTCGAGGCGGGGATGCTGGACCCCTACGAGATCGCCAACCTGCCCGCCGACCGGCGCGGCAACCGGGCCGCGGACTATCGCGCCGAACTGCCCGGGCTGGCGCAGGACAGCTATTGGATCGCCGCGCTGATGCAGATCGACGCCTACGACCCCGAACTGGGCGGCTTTCCGACCCGGCAGGTCAATTTCCAGGCGGTGCCCTATGAAAAGGATCTGTCCGGGGTGACGCCGCCGAACCTCGCCGCCGCCAGCCGGACGGATTACGAGCTGCTGCGCGTGCCGGCGGACCAGGCCGTGGCCGTGGCGGCCATGGCGGACGCCAATGGCGGGCTGCATATGTTCCTGAAGGTGCCCGTGGTCGATGCCACCGCGCGCGAAGAGCACCATCCGGCCCTGAGCATCGGCGCCCCGACCGAGGCGATCTTCGGCCGCGGCAATCAACATTTCTGGCCCGACGCGCCCGAATTGCGGCTGGCGCTGGCCGCGCCCGACCGGCTGGCCTGGGTGCTGGCCGATCCCGCCAGGCCCTCGGCCGTGCCCAAGGCGCTGATGCTCGACCCCGAGGGGCTGGACCTGCTGGCGCTGGCCGTGCAGCCCGATCTCTACGACGACGCCGGCTATCGCCGCATGCTGCTGCAACGCATGGCCAAGGAACGCGCGGCCGCGGGCGGCACGATGGCGCTGGACTGGGACCGTTTCTTCCGCGACCCGGCCAGGAAGATGGAACCGTCCGAGATCGACGCCATGCTGCCGGCCTTCCGCGACTGGACGCGGGCCCGGGTGGCGCTGCTGCCGCAGCAGGTGCTGCTGCCGGTGGCGCCGGGCGGCACCCATCCGCTGACCGGCTGCCTGGGCGCCAGCGAGCTGGGCCGCGTCGGTCAGGAGAACGAGGACAAGCTGTTCAGCGCCAATGCCCAGGGGTTGCTGGGCCAGCCGCTGCCCCGGGTGGAAAAGCTGCTGGCGATGAACGGCAACCGGGCGCGTCCCGGACCGGCGCGGCTCTGGACGCTGGGCATGGTGGGCCAGGGGCCGGCGTCGAACTGCCAGTATCTGCGCAGCGGCAATGACGACACCGCCAGCGGCAGCTATGCCGATCTGCTGTTGCAGGTCGATGCCCAGCCCGACCTGGGCCGGCTGGCCGACACATCGCTGGCCGCGGCCAGCTACGAGCTGGCCCTGACCGAGCGCCGCCTGGTCCCCGCCGACCAGCTCGGCGCGGCGCCCGAGGGGCTGCGCGGCATTCTGGTGCTGAAGGCCGCCGTGCAGGGGGTGCAGCTTTTCGGCAGCAAGCCCGGCAGCAGCGCCGTCGTCCAGGTTGGCCATCTGCAGCCCGGCGACTGGCAGGCGGTGACCGGCACGCCGCCCAGGGCGCAGGACGTGCTGGGCATGACGCTGGGCATGGCGCTGGCCGATTTCGACAAGGCGGCGCGGGCGCATCTGCCGCAGGCCGATGTCTTTGCCACCGTCAAGCCCGGCAAGGGCCCGTTCGGCACCGCCGCGGGCTATCTCGACCCCGCGACGGGCGAGGCGCTGGCGGCGGTCTATGCCCCGCAATCGCCCGACAGGACCGTGGTCGCGATCATGCGCCAGCTCGAACTCCCCGAAGCCGAGATCTCGCTGGACGGGCTCAAGGCCAGCCTGGTCGAGAAATACGGCCCGGCGATCAGCGAATACCGCGACACCGAATGGGCCTGGGGCACCCTGCCGCGCGACGAAGACGCCTATGGCTTCTGCGGCGGCCAGTCCACGCTCAACCCGCAAAGCGCCGAGGGCCAGCCGGAGCTCGGCAGCGACGATCCGGCCGCGCAGCAGCGCGCCCAGGCCAGCCGGCGCGGCGACGCCAGCTTCTGGCAGATCCTCGGCTGGCCGATGGTGGTGCTGGGCGGCACCGGCGCCGAGCCGGAGCTGGCGCGCTGCGGCCCCGTCGTCACCGTCCGGGTCGAGCGTTACGCCAAGCCCGGCACGGTGATCCTGCGGCTGTGGCTTCTGGACCGCAAGCTGGCCGAGGAGCTGGCCGCCGAAGCCGCGCCGGCCGAGCCGCCGAGGCCCAAGGTCAAGTTCTGACCCGCCCGCCGCCGTCTCAGCGCGGCGGCGGGCTGTCCTTCAGGGTTTCCTTCTGGGTGATCAGCCGGGCCGAGTTCTGCCCGGACAGGAACACCCACAGCCAGCTCAGCGCCACGAACAGCCGCGAGCGGGTGCCGATCAGGAAATAGATATGGGCGATGCCCCAGACCCACCAGGCGAACCAGCCGGTCATCTTGACGCGGCCGAATTCGATCACCGCCGCATTGCGCCCGATGGTGGCCAGGTTGCCCATGTCGCGATAGCGGAAATCGCCCGGGGCCGCCGCGCCGCGCAGCCGCGCCCGGATCGCCCTGGCGGCGAACCTGCCCTGCTGCTTGGCGGCCGGCGCCACGCCCGGCACCATGCGCCCGCCCGATTGCACATGCGCCGTGTCGCCCAGCACGAAGACCGCCGGATCGCCGGGCAGCGTCAGCTGCGGCGTGACCACGACCCGCCCGGCGCGGTCGCCCTCGGCCCCCAGCCATTCGGCGGCGCGCGAGGCCTGCACCCCCGCCGCCCAGATCACCGTGCGCGCCGGGATCTGCCGGCCCGCCAGCACGATGCCCGCGTCCGAGCAATCGGTGACCGGGGCGCCGGCCAGCACCTCGACCCCGCGCCGTTCCAGCGCCTTGCGGGCGTAATCCGACAGCGTCTCGCTGAAGGCGGGCAGGATGCGCGGCCCGGCCTCGACCAGCAGCACCCGCGCCTTGCGGGTGTCGATGCGGCGGAACTCCGGCGGCAGGATGCGATGCGCCAGCTCGGCGATGATGCCGACCAGCTCGACCCCGGTCGGGCCGGCGCCGATCACGGCGAATGTCAGCAGCGCCTGGCGCTCGGCCTCGTCTCCGCAGGTCTCGGCCCGCTCGAAGGCCAGAAGCAGCCGGCGCCGGATCGTGGTCGCATCCTCCAGCGTCTTCAGCCCCGGCGCATCGGCCTCCCAGGCGTCCTTGCCGAAATAGGCGTGGCGGGCGCCGGTGGCGATGACCAGCGTGTCATAGGGCAGCCGCGCGCCGCCGCGCAGGATCACCGCGCGCGCGGCGCGGTCCACGCCCTCGACCGTGGCCAGAAGCGTGGTGACGTCCTTGCGCGCGCGCATCAGCGCCCGGATCGGCCAGGCGATGTCCGAGGTCGCCAGCAGCGTCGTCGCCACCTGGTAGAGCAGCGGCTGGAACAGGTGGTGATTGCGCTGATCGACCAGCGTGATCTGGCACCCGGCGCCCCGCAGCCCCAAAACCACCTGCAAACCGGCGAATCCCGCGCCGATGACCACGACCCGATGTGTCATGCCCGTTCCCCCGCTGTCCTGTCGCGGCGGTCAGGCTGGCGCATCCGGCGGCGGGGGTCAACGCCGCCCGCACGGGCATCAGACGAAACGCCCCTCCGGGATGACCGAGGGCGCGAAGGTCTCGGCCGAGGCGCGGCCCCAGCGCTTGTGCCAGTCGCGCAGCTCCTCGGTCTCGCGGTCCGCGACCAGGAAGCCCTGCGGCAGATAGGGGAATGCCTCGTTCCCGTCCGAGAAGGTGCCGTCCTTGTGGCGAAACATGAAGTGATAGGGCAGGAAGTCGCTGGGCGAGCTCAGCCCCGCCGCGCCCGCGATCTCGGCCAGCGCATGCAGGGTGTTCTTGTGGAACCGCGCCACGCGCAGCGCCTTGGTCCCGACCTCCAGCCCGCGCTGGCGCAGCTTGTCCTGGGTGGCGATGCCGACCGGGCAGGCGTTGGTATGGCAGGATTGCGACTGGATGCAGCCGATGGCGAACATGAAACCGCGGGCCGAGTTGCACCAATCCGCCCCGAGCGCCAGCGCCCGGGCAATGTCGAAGGCGCTGACGATCTTGCCCGCCGCGCCGATGCGGATGCGCTGGCGCAGCCCGGCGCCGCGCAGGGTGTTGTGGACAAAGGCCAGCCCCTCCAGCATCGGCATGCCGACGCGGTTGGTGAACTCCAGGGGCGCCGAGCCGGTGCCGCCCTCTTTCCCGTCGACGACGATGAAGTCGGGCGTGATGCCGGTCTTCAGCATCGCCTTGACGATGCACATGAATTCGCGCCGGTGCCCGATGCACAGCTTGAAACCCACCGGCTTGCCGTCCGACAGCGCGCGCAATTGCGCCACGAATTCCATCAGCCCGACCGGCGTGGAAAAGCTGCTGTGCGCGGGCGGCGAGATGCAATCCACGCCCATCGGCACGCCGCGCGCCTCGGCGATCTCCGGGCTGATCTTGCGCGCGGGCAACATGCCGCCGTGGCCGGGCTTGGCGCCCTGGCTCAGCTTGATCTCGATCATGCGGATCTGCGGGTCCAGCGCCTGGCTGCGGAATTTCTCGGACGAGAACCGGCCTTGTTCGTCCCGGCAACCGAAATAGCCCGAGGCCACCTGATAGATCAGGTCGCCGCCATGCTGGCGGTGATGGCGGCTGATGCCGCCCTCGCCCGTGTCATGGGCAAAGCCGCCTAGCTTCGCGCCCTGGTTCAGCGCCATGATCGCATTGGCCGACAGCGCGCCGAAGCTCATGGCCGAGATGTTGTAGAGGCTGGCGGAATAGGGCTGGCGACAGTCCGGCCCGCCGACCAGGACGCGAAAATCGCTGTCGGTGATGACCTTGGGCGCCACGGAATGCGTGACCCAGGCATAGCCGGCCTCATAGACCTGTTCCGAGGTGCCGAAGGGCTTCTTGTCCTCGACCCCCTTGGCGCGCTGATAGACCAGGCTGCGCGCCTCGCGCGAGAAGGGCAGCTCGTCGCTGTCGCTCTCGATCAGGTATTGCCGGATTTCGGGACGAATGTCCTCGAGCAGGAAGCGCATGTGGCCGATGATCGGATAGTTGCGCAGCACGGCATGGCGCTTCTGGATCAGGTCGCGGATCCCCAGCAGCGCCAGCAGCCCCAGCAGGACCGCCGGCAGCAGCGGCCAGCGCCAGCCCGCCGCGAGCAGCGCCAGCATGGCGACCGCGCCAAAGCCGCACAGCGCCAGCACCGAATATCGTTTGAACGCGGGAAGAAGTGTCATGCCTTGGCAACCCTGGGTCCGGTTCTTGCCCCGTGCGACCGCTTGACCCCGGGGACATCACCCGCCAGTTTACGCCTGCTCTCGACCGGTTTGGCAAGGCAGCGGATGCAGCGTAATTTCAGCGAATTGATGCGAAAGCGGCGCTCGGTCCGGGCCTATCTGGACCGCCCGGTGCCGCGCGCCACGGTCGAGGAGATCTGCCGCCTGGCCCGCAGCGCCCCCAGCGGCGCCAACCTGCAGCCGGGGCATTTCCACGTCCTGACGGGCAGCGCCCTGGCGGATCTGGTCACGGGCTGCAGGCCGAGATCGACGCCGGCGCCCCGCAGGCACGCGAATATTCCTATTTCCCCGAGCCGATGCCGCCCGGGCTGAAGGCCCGGCAGCGCGCGGCGGGCTATGCGCTGTATCAGGCCCTGGGAATCGAGCGGCGCGATCTCGACGGCCGCCGCCGGCAGTTCCGGCGCAACTACGATTTCTTCGGCGCGCCGGTGGGCGTGGTCGTCACCATCGACCGCGCCATGGGCAAGGGCTGTTTCATGGACCTGGGGATGAGCCTGATGGGCTTCCTGCTCGCGGCCGAGGCGCATGGCCTGGGCGCGACCGGCATCGGCGCGCTGGCGAATTACGGCCCCCAGGCGCATCGCCTGCTGGCCTTGCCCCGGGATCAGATGGTGGTCTGCGGCCTGGCGCTCGGCTGGCCCGACCTGGATGCGCCCGAGAACCGCTTCCGCACCGAACGCGCCGACCTGGCCGAGTTCACCAGCTTTCGCGGCTTCTAAACCTCGCGTCGCAGCAGGATCGCCGTGCCGAGCCCGCCGGCGGCGGCGATGGCCGCAAGCCCGGTCTGGCCCTGTTCCATATCGTGGAATAGCCGCACCAGGTTGATCGCGCCCGAGGCGCCGATGGGATGCCCGCGCGCCAAGGCGCCGCCGCCGGGATTGATGCGATCCATGGGCAGGCCGGTTTCGCGGACGCAGGCGATGGCCTGAACGGCAAAAGCCTCCATCAGTTCCACGATGTGGAGTTCACTCGCCGTCAGCCCCGCCGAGGCCAGAGCCGCGCGGATCGCCGGCACCGGCGCAAGGCCGGGCAGTTCGGGATCGGCGCCGAGAGTCGCGCCCGCCAGGATGCGCAGCCGGGGCGTGGACAGCTGCCGCGCGATCGCATCCGAGACCAGCAGGCAGAACCCTGCCCCATCCGCCGCGACGGCGGTATTGGCGGCGGTGACGCTGCCCGACAGCGCCTTGGCCCGGGCGCAAAGCGCCGGCGTCAGGCGCCGGGCATAGGGGTCATTGCCGATGCCGGCGATGGCGGTGATTTCCGGCGCCATGCGGGGCGCTGCGGCCAGCGCACGGGCGTGGCTGGCGATGGTCCAGGCGTCCTGCTCCTCGCGGGTAATGTGCATCAGCCGCGCCACGGCCTCGGCGGCCTCGGCCATGGCGGGGTCGCGCTGGGGCCAGGGGGTGAAGGGCGGCTGGTCATAGGGCTCGGCTGGGCCGCCCGCGGGGTCGGTGCGCAGGCGCAGGGGGCGGCGGGAATAGCTCTCGGCGCCGCCGGCGATCACCACCTGCGCCCGTCCGGCGCGGATCAGCGCCTCGGCCAGCAGCGCCGCATCCATGCCGCCGCAGCATTGCCGGTCGAGCGTCAGCCCCGCGACCGGCAGGCCGGCGGCCAGCGCCGTGACCCGTGCCGGATTGCCGCCGGCGCCCAGCGCATTGGCCAGGATCAGCTCGTCCACGTCGCCGGGCGCCAGCCCCGCGTCGCGCAGCAGGTCGGCAATGACCGGGGCGGCAAGCTGATGAATCTCGAGCCCCGCAAACGCCCCGCCGCGCGGCACCACGGCGCTGCGGCGGGCGGCGGCGACGACCGCCCCGGTCACGGCACGACCAGCCGGGCCAGCGCCGCCAGATCCGGCTTGTCCGAGCCGAGCAGCGGCAGGCGCGGCAGGAACACCACCCGGCGCGGCGCGGCATGATCGCCCAGCGCGTCGCGGCAGGCGCGGCGCAGGCGGGCGGCAAGCGCATCGTCGGGCGCGCCCTCGACCACCGCGACGACGCTCTGTCCGCGCAGCGCATCGGGCAGCGCCAGCGCGGCGCTGGGCGCGGCGGTCAGCCCGGCCAGCACCGCCTCGACATCCTCGAGAAACAGGTTCCGGTCGGCGACCGTCACCATCCGGGCTTCGCGGCCGCGCAGGAACAGGTTGCCCTGCGCGTCGAGCCGGCCGATGTCGCCGGGTTGCAGATAGCCATCGGGGCGCGGCAGCGGCGGCAGGTCCGGCTCGGCATAGCCGTCGAAGAGATAGGGGCTGGCGACCCCGATGCGGCCCGCTGCATCCAGCCGCAGATCGACCCCGGGATAGGCGCGGCCGACCGAGCCCGGCGGTGTGCCTTCATCGGCGATGGCGATGAAGCTGGTCTCCGAGGCGCCGTAGAATTCGCGGATCGCCGCATTCGGGCACAGCGCCGCGATGCCGGCGCGGCAGGCCGGATCCAGCTTGCCGCCGCCGCAGAAGACATGCGTCACGCCGGCCAGGCTGCCCGGCCCGGCCAGGAGCAGCCGGCGCAATTGCGCGGGCGTGGCATAGATCACCGTCGCCTGCGCCAGCGCGGCCCGCTGCCGGCGCGGGCTGTCGCCGGCCAGCACCATCAGGCTGGCGCCGAGCTGCAAGGCCTCGATGCTGGCGTAAAGCGCCAGCGAATGGCCCAGCTGGCCCAGCACGGCATAGCGGTCGGCGGCCGACAGGCCATAGTGATCGCGGTTGACCCGGAAGCTGGCCAGCCATGATGCGTGGCTGCGCCGGATCGTCTTGACCCGGCCGCCCGAGCCCGAGCTTTGGCAGCACAGCCAGGCGCCGGGCACATCGCCGTCCGGGCGGATGCCCTCGAGGCTGGCGTGGATCGGCAGGCCGCGCACCAGGCAATCGGTCAGCGCCGCGACCGGAGCCGCATTCTGCCCGGCGCCGCCGCAGTCCAGCACCGCGCCGGGCCGGGCCGGGGCGAATGCCCCCTGGCTCACAGCCGGGTCTGGGCCGAGCCGGCCGGGCGATGCCAGGCCAGCGTCTGCGGCCGGGCGCGGGCCAGCGCCTGCACCAGCATGCCGGTGATCGCGGCCTTCAAGAGGTCGCCCGGGATAAAGACCGCGACCAGGCGGAAAGCCTCGGCCAAGGGCTTGCCGGTGACGATGGCCAGGCCGCCGGCGCCCAGGACATACAGCACGACGATGCCGCCCAGCACCGCACCGATGCCGGCGGCAAGGCCGGCCGGGCGCAGCGCGACGCGCTCGACGAAAAGCCCGGTGACGAAGGCCGCGACCGGGAAGCCCAGCGCGAAGCCCGCCGTGGGCGAGGCGAAGACGCCGAGACCGCCGCGCCCGCCCGCCAGCAGCGGCAGGCCGAGCGCGACCAGCAGCAGGAACAGCCCCGCCGCCGCCGCGCCGCGCCGGGCGCCCAGCACGGCGCCGGCCAGCATCACCCCCAGGGTCTGGGCGGTGATCGGCACGCCGAAGCCCAGCGTGATCTGCGGCACCAGCCCCAGCGCCGCGATCATCGCGGCAAACAGCGCGACCTGCGCGATATTGCGTTCCATGGCTTAATCCTCCGTGTCCAGGGATATGGGGGCGCCACCCCGCGCCCGCAAAGCTTCGCCGACATGATCGGCGTCGTCCAGTGCCTGCAAGGTCAGCGGCAGGACCAGCTGCCAGCCGGGGCGGCGGCGCGAGCGGGCGCGCCAGGCCTCGGCCAGGGTCTCGGCCCGGGCGACCAGCACCGGGGTGAAGCGGATGACCAGCGGGATCGCCAGCTCCAGCGCGGCGGTGCGCAGGCCCAGCCGGCGCAGCGGCGCGGTCAGGCGGTGGATCAGCGCCACCATGTCCTCGAGCGGCGTGGTCATGGTCACCAGGTTCGCCAGCGCCACCAGCGCCACCATGCGCAAGGTGATCGCGACGCCCTGGCGCAGCTCGCCGGTCAGCGCGTGCCAGAGGAGCAGGATGGCGACGAAGGGCAGCACCACGCGCAGGCTGGCAAGCCCCGCGCGCAGAAAGACCGGCCCCGGCAGGGCATAGAGCGCCAGCACCAGCGCCAGCGCGGCGGCGTTCCAGCCGATGCCGGGCAGCAGGAAGAGCCCCGTCGAGCACAGGCACAGCGCCCCCAGCTTCAGCCCGGCGGGCCAGCGGTGGGCGCGGGTCCTAACCGGAGAGGTCAGCGAGATCATCGAGATCCCCCAGCCGGATCATCTCGGCGGTAAACCTGTCCAGCAGCTCGGGCCCGCCTTGGGCGACGATGCCGCCGCGGTCGAGCCAGAACAGCGCGTCGCAGGCTTCCAGATCGGCGGGCTCGTGCGAGATATGCAGCAGGCGGGTGTCGGCGCGGTGCAGGTGGCGGGCAAGCTGGCGCCGCGTCGGGATGTCGAGCCCGGCATAGGGCTCGTCCAGGATCAGCAGCTTCGGCCGCATCGCCAGCACCGCCATCATGCAGACCAGGTGCTTCTGGCCCTGCGACAGGGCCGAGATCGGCGCGTCGTGCCAATGCGGCTTGTCGAAGGCGGCCAGCACCGCCCGCACGCGCTGGGCCGCAGCCGATTTGTCGAGGCCCTGCTGGCGCAGGCCGAAGGCGACTTCCTCGGCGACGCGGGGAAAGATGATCTGGTGTTCCGGGTTCTGGAACAGGATGCCCACGGTCTCCAGCGCCGCGCGGCGGTCGCGATAAAGATCATGGCCGTTGATGCGGATTTGGCCGCTAGTCGGCGCCAGCAGCCCGGCCAGCAGCCGCGCCAGCGTGCTCTTGCCCGAGCCGTTGCGCCCGACCACGCCGATGCGCCGGGCCGAGGAATGCAGCGTCACGCCGGACAGCACCGGCCGGCCGCCGGCCTCATAACCCAGGCCGTCCAGCCGGATGGCGAAATCGGCCGGGGCGGCCTGCGGCGCGGGCGAAATCATCGGCAATCCCATCCTGCTTTCGCCGCGGCGCGGCGCGAGTCGCGCCTGTGTAACCGCAGATCGCCGCCGCGAGAACCCCGCGCCATTGCGCCGCGCCCGGCTTGCTGCCAGATTTCCCGCATGGAGATGCCGCTTTCCCATCCCCGGCGCGCCGGCTGGCGCGCGGCGCCGCTTTGGGCGCTGGCGCTGATCGCGCTGGCGGCGACCGTCTGGCTGGGCGCGCGGCTGGCCGAGCGGCAGGCCATGGCGCGCGGCTATGCCCGGGCCGAGACCACGCTGCGGCTGACCGTCAACGCGCTGGAGGCCGACCTGGCCCGCTATGAGATGGTGCCGCAGCTTCTGGGCGACCTGGACCTGATCCGGCAGCTGGTCGCCGATCCGACCAACGCCGCGCTGCTGGCGGCGACGAACCGCTGGCTCGAGCGGCAGAATGCGGCGCTGCAGGCCTCGGACATCTACCTGATGCTGCCGGACGGGCTGACCATCGCCGCCTCGAACCACGGCCAGCGGCTCAGCTTCGTCGGGCAGAACTTCAGCTATCGGCCCTATTTCATCGACGCGATGCGCGGGAAGCCGGCGCGGTTCTATGGCGTCGGCACCACCTCGGGGGTGCGGGGCTATTTCTTCTCGGCCCCGGTCAGGGACGCGGGCGGGCGCATCGTCGCGGTGACGGCGGTCAAGATCGGCGTGGACCGGATCGAGGCCGGCTGGCAGGGCGGCGCCAGCCGCGTGCTGGTGACCGACCCCGAGGGCACGGTGTTCCTGTCCTCGCAGCGGGCCTGGCTTTATCACGCCTTGCAGCCGCTGACGCCGGACCGGCTGGCGCGCACCGCCGCCTCGCGCCGCTATGCCGAGACGCCGCTGGCCGACCTGCC